>VBEQ01000145.1 GCA_005881235.1 Chloroflexota bacterium
CATCTCCTCGACCGTGACGGGTTTCTGGCCGAGCACCCGGCGGGCGCTGTCGCCGCGGCCGATGCCCATCACCATCCGGCCGCCGGAGATCTCGTTCAGGGTCGCCAGCGCGCTGGCGGTCACCGTGGGATCGCGGGTCCCCGGGTTGGTGACGCAGGGACCGATCTTGATGGTCCGCGTATTGGCGGCCATCAGGGTGAAGATCGGGTAGACCTCCTGCCAGAGGACGTGCGAGTCGAAGAGCCAGGCGTACTCGAAACCCTGGGCCTCGGCAAGCTTGGTCAGATCCACCCAACGGCTGGGCGGCGGATCGGGAGCAAAGCAGACACCGAAGCTCAATCTCGCCATTGATCTCCTGAAAGGCTAGAGCCCCGGCCGCGAGGTCGGGGCTCCAGCGCGATCGATCTTGAGTTTAAGTCGCCGCCGCGGCTTGCGGGCGCCGCCGAGCGGCAGCCGCCGGGAAGAGCGCCGAGAGCGCCAGGTAACAGAGGAACGCCGCCACCAGCCCGACCACCCAGCTGTAGTCATAGACGTGGAAGGGGAACCAGCTGTAGAGCGGGCCAATAATTCCCCCCTTCGGGAATGGACCGTTGCCTGGCGTCGAGTAGGCGCCACCCACAGCGAGGACCCCACCAACCACCAGACTGACCAGGCCTCGCCAGTTGAAGCCGCCGGAGTACCGATACTGGCCGTCGACGCGGTAGAGGTCGCCTAACTTGAGGCTGGTGTTGCGCATGAACCAGTAGTCGGCGATCAGGACGCCCGCGATGGCGCCCAGGGCACCGCCGTAGAACCCGAGCCAGGTGAAGATGTAGACGTTCGGATTCGCCAGCAGATTCCAGGGCTGGATCACGATGCCGAGAACGCCGGTGATCAGCCCGCCGGTCCGGAAGCTAATGAGCTTGGGGATCACATTCGAGAAGTCGTAGGAAGGACTGACGATGTTGGCCGCAACGTTGACGGACAGGGTGGCGACGGCCAGCGTGAAGAGCGCAAAGATCACGACCAACGGGTTGTCGAACTTGCTGGTCAGCGCGACCGGGTCCCAGATCGGTGCGCCGTACACCTTCTGCGTGGCCGCCGTGATCAAAACCGCCACCAGCGGAAAGAGCGTCATGGTGGTGGGAAGGCCGAAGATCTGACCGAGCGCCTGCGCTCGCTGGCTCTTCCCAAAACGGGTGAAGTCCGGCATGTTGAGTGAGAGCGTCGACCAGAAGGCGATCATGCCCATCAAAGCCGGCGGAAAGAGCACCAGCCAGAAGTTGCTGCCCCACCCGACCTTGCCGGGTTCGCTGAGGATGGGCCCGAAGCCGCCGGCCTGACCCACCATCCAGGCGAGCAGGCCGAGCGCCACGATCAGCACGAAAGGCGCCGCCCAGTTTTCAAAGCGCCGCACGGCGTCCATGCCGCGCATGATGATCAGGATGTTGAGCGCCCAGAAGACGGCGAAACTCAGCCAGAGCGTCCAGTGCTGCCCGGCGACCATCGCCGAGTTCGTCCAACCTGCCCCGAAAAGCTTTCCGCTCAGGGCGTAGAGCGCGCCGCCTCCGATCCAGGTCTGGATGCCAAACCAGCCGCAGGCCACGCCGGCTCGAAGAAGAGCCGCGACATTGGCGCCGAAGACGCCAAAGGAGGCCCTTGCGAAGACGGGGTACGGGATGCCGTACTTGGTGCCGGCGTGGCTGTTCGCCAGCATCGGGATCAGGACGATGATGTTCGCCAGCGCTATGGTCAGGATGGCCTGGTACCAGGCCATGCCGAGTGCAACGAGCCCCGATGCCAGCAGGTAGGTCGGGATGTTGTGTGCCATTCCGATCCAGAGCGCCATGTAGTTATAGGTGCTCCAAGTCCGCCTTTTGATCGGCACCGGCGCCAGGTCCTCGTTGTAGAGCGGGCTATTGCGGATCGCCGAGTCGTCGGCCAGCTCGTGCCGGCCGTCGGGATAGACGAGTTCCTCCCCTATTCGCTGCGCCGGAGGTGTGTAGGTCGCAACTCCCATGTTTCCCCTCCAATTGAGTTCAGATCGCCGATTTTGGCGAGCTAAATGTACGTTCGGCGAAGGCCTAAGTCAATGGCCATGGGGCCGGCGCTGGCCGCTTAGAGATCTCTCTTCGCGAAGCTCCAGTTGGCGAGCCCAATGATGGCCGCCAGCCAACCAACCACCCAGGCGATATAGATCCCGGGAAGAGGCGCATCGGCGAAAAAGGGATTGCCCGCCCGTGCCCCGCGCCCACCCGCTCGGGCGAGGGCCAGAAAGTCCGGCGGCTCGAGGTGAAAAATCGCCCCGTGCCACAGCGCGTCGGTGGGGATCAAGAGTCGGCTGCCCGTACCGATATTTTTGATCGTCTCGTTGTCGAACCCGGTCCCGATGGCGAGGGCAATACCTCCGATCCAGCCGACGAAGAAGAGCACCAGGGCGATGACGCCGCCGGTCATGGGCGCCAGGCGCGTGCTGAGCAGGAGGGTCAGAGTCATCAGCACGATCCCTTCCGCGGCGACGAAGGTGAGCGCCGCCACGGGATTTGGCGGAGTGTAGCCGGTGGCGAGCCAGATGCCGAGCAATTCCAGCAGCCCGCTACCCGCCGCGTAGAGCGTAACCAGAAACGCCAGCCCGAGCCATTTGCCCATCAGGAGCTGGCTGCGCCGAATCGGCCGCGGTAGGATCGCGAGCGCGATCCCCGACTCGATGTCGCTGGCGATGCTCGGTGCCGCCACCAGGGTCGACCCGAGCGCGAGCACGCCGCTGAACATGAAGGCGACCAGGATGGTCAGCTGCGACGAGGCTAGCCGAACCTCGGCGGGCGTCACACCGCTCATCGTCGGCAGCCGGCTGAAGCCCCAGCTGGTGAGCACGATGACGAGGATGGTCAGCACGCCGAGCGCAAGCAGCAGCTTGCGGCGAGATGCCTCGAGAATGGTGAGCCGCGCGATCGTGAGGACCTGCGTCACTGGTCCTGCTCCTTGAGCAACTGGAGGAACCGATCCTCGAGCGTCTCGTGCCTTGGCTCGACCGCGTAGACGCGGCCGCCCTGGCGCACGATCTCGGCGACCAGTTGCGGCACGCGTTCGCTGGGGAGGCCGCGAAACGTCAACCATTCGCCCTCGTCCTCCAGGTTCCCGAATTCGCCAAGCCCGGCGCGGCTGCCGGCGGGCAGTCCCGTCACCCGGACTCGGACCGCGCCGTCCTGTCCCAGGATTTGCGCCATCGTTCCGGTGGCGATCACCCGGCCGTGGTCGACCACGGCGAGACGGTCGCAGATCTGCTCGACCTCGCTCAGCAGGTGCGAGTTGAGAAACACGGCGGTGCCGCGCGCCTTCAAGGTGCGGATGATCTCGCGGACGTCGTGACGCCCTACCGGGTCGAGCGCCGAGGTGGGCTCGTCGAGCAGGACCAACTCGGGGCGGCCGAGCAAGGCGACGCCGAGACCCAGCCGCTGCTGCATACCCTTGGAGAAGCCCTCCACTTTGTCGTCCGCCCTTTCGGAGAGACCGACGAGCTCGAGGGCGCTGGCGATCTCGGCTTTCCATTCGGAGCGCGCCATGCCGGAAAGCTCGCAGTGCAATCCCAGCACTTCTCGCGCTTTCATCCAGCCCTGGTAGCGAAACAACTCCGGCAGGTAGCCGAGGCGTCGCCGGGTCTGCAGATCGCCGACCGGCGCGCCAAGAACCCAGGCCTCACCGGCGGTCGGGTGTGCCAGGCCGACCAGTAGCTTCACGGCCGTCGTCTTTCCCGCGCCGTTGGGCCCGAGGAATCCGAACACCTCGGCACGCCGCACGCTCATCGTCAGCCCGCTCAGGGCAACTGTCTTGCCGTAACGCTTGGCCAGGTCCTGGGTGTGGACAGCCAGCGAGGCGGCATCGGCCGCCTCTATCGGATTCGGATCGCTGCGATCAGTGGAGGGACGTTGCAATGGCGAGCACCTGGTCGGGCGTCAACTGGCCACCGACCGCGTAGATTACGCCATTCTTCACCCACACCACGCCCGCACCCAGGACGGCCTTGATCAGCACGGCCGGCGTTCCATTGACCTGCGTCGAGTCCGTCGTCGCCAGGCCCTTCGGGATCGGGATGGGAAGCGTCGTGCTCGGATCCTTGATCGCCTTGATTTGTGCGGCGAGCTCGGGCGGCACACCCGGCTGCGAGAGCAGGTAGTCCTCGAGCTGCGACACATTGGCGCCGCTCGAGTCGACCGTCGGCACGCGGGTTTGCGCGATCACGAGAGTCGGGATGCCCATGGTTTCCCTCGTCGTGCCCAGGCCCCACACCTCGATCAGCGCCGGCCCCCCGTTGACGACCAGGGTGCTGCCATCGATGGTTGACGGCATCGGACTGACACGCACGCCGGCCTGTGCGGCCGATGCCCGCAGGCGAGCCGCGTCAAAGGTCAGTGATCCCGTCGCGTGCGAGACGACGCCATAGCTGACCGGCCCGGAGACGCCCTTCGGCAGAGACGCCGGGCTGAGAACCGGGAGTCCCGACTGCGACTGCGCCGCCGCGGCATCCGACAGTTGTTGCAGCTTGGGCGGTTCAGGTTGCCACTTCACGTTCCCGTAATCGAGCAGGGCCGTACCCTGCGCAAAGTCCGACGGCGAGACCTGCACCGCCTGGAGCTGCCGCGGCTCGAAGACCCGGATGAGACTCTGCGCAACGCCGGAGACGCCGAGGCCGGTGACCAGGACGGCCGCCAGCAGGACGGCGATCGCCGGCGTGGCCATGGGTCGCCAGCGTGGCGAGTTCCGATCGAGCCAGCGCTGGTACCAGCGGGCGGGCCGTGCCGTTTCCTCTCGGGTGATGCGCGCCTGCACCACCGAAAGCGCGGCGCGAGCTTGCGGTTCGAAGGACGGAACCCGCAACCGTGCCGTCGTGGCGCGCGCCTCATTCGCGATGGCATCGAATCGCGGTTTGCAGTCCGGGCATTCGTCGAAGTGTGCCTGATCCGCCGCCGTCAACGCCAGCGGCTCGTCATAGATCCGACGCAGCGTTCCGTCACTCAGGTGTCGCACGATCTACCTCCTTGCGCAGAGCCTCTTCCGCTCGGCGCAGCAGCGTTCCCACGTTTCCAACCTTGATTCCGAGCGCGGTGGCGACCTCGGCGTAACTCAGTCCGCTGTGTCGGAGCATCAAGACCGCAGCCGTCCGCTCCGGCAGCCGCTTCAGTGCGCGGCGGACCTCGCGTCGCTGTTCCGCTTCCTCGACAACGCCCTCCGGGCTGGCGACCGACGACGACCTCGCCGGGTCGAGCGCGTGAGCGGTCTCACGTTGCGCGCGCCGGCGGTCGCCACGAATCACGTTCAGCGCCGAATGGACGGCGGCGGCATGGAGCCACCCTGAGGCGTGTTCGGAGTCGGGGGAGTGACTCCGGTGGAACTTGAGGAAGACCTCCTGGGCGACATCCTCGGCCGCCGTCCGATCGGCGAGCACCCGGTAGGCGATGGCGACCACCTTCGGATATTCCTGCAGGAACAGCCGCTCGAAGGGATCGGGCACGCGGTGGTTAATCGCCCCCAGCGCGGCGTGGGTTACGGTCGGGCGCCATGCCTGCATCTGCAGCATCTATCAGGCAAGCACCGCCGCCGGGTCCAGTGTGACACCACCGGTCGCCTCCCCGGGCGAGAGCCGGCCCTTCCGTCCGGCCGACACCGAGTTCAGGTGTCAAGGTACTGTGGGGAAAGGCGTATACAATACTGTAAGGATGGGTGAGCCGCCACCCGTAGGGTGGCCGGATGGGTTCGGGGTGCCGGTGACGCAGTGATCAGTCGCATGCAACGCTCCGTGACCGGTTTGGGCGAGTTGAGCCTGCTCTTCTGGGCGGCCCTGCGCGGGGCCGTCCGCCGCCCCTTCTACTGGAAGGAGTTCTTCGATCAGTGCCGCTTCATCCTGACCGCGAACTTTATCCCGCTGCTGCTGACCGGCGTGGGCTGGGGCATCATCGTCTCGCTCGAGGCGGGACATTTTTTCCGGGGCGCCAGCAGCGAGTGGCGTCTGGGCGGCTTTACCGTGATGGCGAACATCCGCGAGTTTTCGCCGGTGGCGACCGGGCTGATGATCGCGGCCGTGAGCGGCACCGCCATCGTCGCCGACCTCGGCGCGCGGCAGGTCCGCCAGGAGCTCGAGGCGCTGAGCGTGATGGGCCTCTCCAACGTGCTCTTTATCGTGGTGCCGCGGGCGCTGGCGCTGATGGTGATGACCGCGCTCTACAACGTCCCCATGATCGCCTTCACGACGCTCTCCGGATTCTTCATCGCGGTGGCGGTCGTGGGCGTCAACCCGGGCGCCTTCCTCGCGAGCTTCTTCACTCAAGGGACGCTCGTCGACCTCTTCGGCGGCGAGATCAAGTGCATCCTCTTTGGCGCGCTGGTCGCCGCCATCTGCATATATAAAGGTATAAGCGCCAAAGGGGGCGCGGAAGGCGTCGCGCGGGCGGTGCACGCCGGCGTCGTCTGGTGCTTCGTCGGCATCCAGGCGCTCGAGTATCTCTACACCCCCACCGTTCTGGCCCTCTTCCACAGCCAGAACGTGCTGCGCTGATGGCCGCCACCACCGTTCGGCCGCCCGCTCAGCAGTTCGGTCCCGTACCGCGCCGCTTCTGGGCGCCGGGCCTCGACCTCTTCGATGTCCTCGGCCAGATCATCCTCTTTGCCGTCAGCGCGCTCCGCTCCGTGCCTCGGGCTCTGAGATACCACAAAGAAATCTGGTGGTACGCCGCCTTTCTCGCCATCGGCTCGACGCCGGTGGCGCTGGCGATGACCTACTTCAGCGGCTCGGAGTGTTCGGTGGAGGCCTATCACACGCTGCACCAGCTCGGCGGATCCGAATCCTACGCCGGCATCTTCAACGCGCTCTGCGATCTTCGCGAGATCACCCCGCTGTTCTTCGGCTTTGCCATCGGCGCCAAAGTGGGCTGCGGCCTGGTAGCCGAGCTTGGGACCATGCGGATCAACGAGGAGATCGATGCGCTGGAAACGATGGGCGTGCCGTCCGTTCCCTTCCTGGTCTCGACCCGCATGATCGCCTGCCTGCTGGTTCTGCCCCTGATGTACGTCCTCTCCCTGGCGACCAGCTTCTTCGCCAGCTGGGTCGTGCAGCGCTTTCAGATCGGACTGGTCTCCAACGGGGTGTACTTCTCGTATTTCTGGCGCTTCACCAACCTGACGGACTTCGGCTACTCCGTGATCAAAGCCGTCATCTTCGCATTCCTCGTGATCTGCGTCGGCGTCTATTACGGCTACCACGTCAAAGGTGGCGCCGTCGGCATCGGCCGGGCCGTGGCCAAAACCATGGCGATCAGCCTGGTGATGATCGTGGTCGTCAACGCCATCCTCACCCAGATCTTCTGGGGCACCAATCCGAATCTCCCCATCCCCTCATAGAGCATCTGAGATGGACAGCAAGGACGGCGAGTACATGGTCGAGGTCGAAGACCTCCATAAAGGGTTCGACGGCAACCAGGTGCTCGATGGCGTGACCTGCCAGATCCCCGCCGGAAAGATCTCGGTGGTCATGGGGCCGTCCGGGACGGGCAAGAGCGTCTTGCTGCGTCACGTTGTCGGCCTGCTCTATCCGGACAAGGGCGATGTTCGCGTGGCCGGCAAAAGCGTCCCCCATCTGAACGAGGAGGAGCTGCTCGAGCTCCGCCGCAACGTCGGCATGCTCTTCCAGGACGGCGCGCTCTTCAGCTCGATGAACCTCTACGACAACGTGGCGTTTCCACTCCGTCAGCACACCAAGAAGTCTGAGCGCGACATCAAAGAGATCGTGATGCAGCGGCTCGAGGAGGTGGGGCTGCAGGAGGCCGTCACGAAGATGCCGAACGAGCTCTCCGGCGGCATGCGCAAGCGGGCCGGCTTCGCGCGAGCATTGGTCCTGGAACCTGAGCTTCTCCTCTTCGACGAACCGGACTCCGGGCTCGACCCGGTGCGCACCGCCCTCTTGTGCGATCTGATCAAGCAAATCCAGCGTAAGTACAACTCCACCGGTGTCGTGATCAGCCACGACATCAAGTCCTGCTTCAACATCGGCGACCACATCATCTTGTTGCACGGCGGCAAGGTGGTCGACCAGGGCTCCAAAGAAGAGCTGCAACGCTCGACGAAGCCGTTCACCCAGCAATTCATCAAGGGCGCGGTCGAAGGCCCGCTCGGTATGGAGTAGTGAACGCGCTTCTTGCCTGGACCGCCAGGTTTCGCGTCGCCATCATCCTCGGCCTCCTCGTGGTCCTCGCCATCGTCTCCTTCCGGGTCGTCAACGGCATCACCGAATACCGCCTGGTCGTTCCCCTCGACTCGGCCGACGGCCTCTATCCCGGAAGTGATGTGCTGATCGCGGGCGCCAAGGCGGGAACGGTGCGCGACATCACGCTCGACGGGACCCAGACCTTGGTGACGATCGCGATCGACGATGCCTATGCGCCACTTCACGCCGACGCGCGGGTGACGGTTCGACCAAAGAGCCTCTTGGGCGAAAAATATGTCGCGCTCGAGCCGGGGACGTCCGATGCGCTGTCGTCGGGCTCGCGCCTACCGCAGTCACAGGTGGCGCGCTCGGTCGAGCTCCAGGACGTGGTCAACAGCCTCGACCAGCCGACTCGTGAAAAGCTGCGCACCCTCATCGTTGCCCTCGGCGGCGGCCTGGCCGGTCGCGGCCTCGACACCAATCAGACCATCGACTATGGCCGGCAGGACCTGGACCACCTCGCGGCGATTGCCCAGACCCTATCGGCTCGCGACCAGGACCTGCAAGCGGTCATCCAGGGACTCGACCAGGTAACCGCCGAGCTCGCCAGGAGCGACCGCCGCCAGCAACTTGGCGAGCTGATCAAGAACTCGGAAACGCTGCTGCATTCGCTGGCGCAGCAGGACGCGCAGATCAAGGCAACCCTGCAAGCCACCAACGCGGCGCTTGGCCGAACCGATACCGCGCTGTCGGGCACCGCGGCACAGCTCAACAACATCGTTCGCCAGGCGCCCGTCACGGCCCACCTCCTCAATGGGCTCACGGGCGATTTCGCCAGTAATACGGACCTGCTCGTGGGTGACCTCGCCACCTTCGACGCCGGCATGAAAGACAGCACTGATGTCTTTGGGGCTCAGGACGGTCAGGGATACGCCACGCGGATTAGCGTCGTCACCGGCGGCTGCAGCGTCGCCCCCTGCAAGCTGCCGGCAGGGAGCGTGGGTGGGTTGCTCAACGTTCCGGATGCCTTCGATGCCGTCGTCGGCGTGCTCCTCGGAGGCGCGAAGTGAGGAGCCGGGCCAACCTGCCGGTGTTCATCGCCTACGTGCTTATCGGCTTGCTCGCCGTGGCCCTCCTGGCGCTGCAGATGGGCGGTGAATTCGTCTTTGGAGGCTACCGGGTCAACGCCATCTTCAAAACCGGCGCCGACCTGGTGGCGGGCGATGACGTAACGATGTCGGGGCTGCGGGTCGGCAAGATCGAGTCGCTCGCTCCCATCGCCGGCGCGACCAGGGTGAGCATGCTGCTCCACGGCGACTTCACACCCCTCTTCCACGACGCACGGGCCGTGATCCGGCAAAAAAACCTGCTCGGCGAGACGTATGTGGAGGTCAATCGTGGGACCGCGGCCCAGGGCCGCATCGCGGACGGCGGCACCATCGACCAGGACCACACCCTGGCCCCGGTCGAAGTCGACGAGGTTCTGAACGCCCTCGATCCCCAGGTCCGCGACCAGCTGAACCTGGTGATCAACACCCTGGGCCAGGCTACCGCCGGGCGGGGCCAGGACATGAACGCGTCCGCGGGCGACCTGTCGTCTCTCGCCCTGGACCTCAAAACCCTGGCCCACACGCTCGCCAGCAATTCCGACCACCTCGACGCGCTCATCGCCGACCTGCGCAAGGTCATGGAGACACTGGCTGCGTGGCATGCGGACTTCAGGGCCATGCTGGCCGACTGGGACCACGTGATGGCGACGCTTGCCTCACGCGAAGAGAATCTCAAGGGGACGATCGTCGAGCAAGACCGGGTGATGGCGATCCTGGACCAGGCGCTCGGCGGTGGCGCGGCCCAGCAGCTGCACGGCGCACTCGCCGAGGCGCCGACCACCATCGACAACGCCAACCACTACCTGGGCGACGCCGCGACGGTGTTTGGCGTCGTCCAGAAGGACACTCCCGGCATCCAGCAACTGTTCCGCGAGCTGGCTTCGGTGATGAGCGGCATAGGGCACCCTGATGAACCCGGCAGCAACCCGAACGATTGGGTGCACATGTGGCGCGTCTATTGCGCCGACCAGTGCTTTAGGCCGGGGGCGCCGTGACGCCGCGCCGCACCATCGTCAGCGTCGCCATGGTTCTCCTCTTCGCCGCGGTGTGTCTGGGCGGACTGAGCCTGATCGCGCTCAACATGGGGCTGCGCGGACCGTGGAGCAACGAGTTCGCGCTCAGCGCAGAGTTCACCACGGCCAATGGGCTCGTTCCTCAGGCAGAGGTTCGGGTCAGCGGCGTCCATGTCGGCACCGTGACCGCGATCAACGATTCCGGGGGTGGCGACGCGCTGGTGCGGATGGCACTCCAACCCGGCATCCGGCTCCGGCAGGACACCCGCGCCGTCATCCGGCCGAAGACATTGCTCGGCGAGAAGTTCGTCGAGCTGGTTCGCAAGCAGGGAAGCACACAGGGTTACCTGGCGAGCGGTGCCCTGATTCCAAAAGCCCAGACAGGACAGGCGGTCGAGATCGACGACATCCTCAATGCTATGGACGCGCCAACCCGAAAGGCGATGTCGGAATCGTTCCGCCAGCTGGGTATCGCGCTCGACGGCCGCCAGCAGGACATCGGCGCCGCGCTGCCGCCGCTCGACGCGACCATGACGAACCTGAGGCCGCTGGCGCGCGTCGGAGAAAGCCGGCAGCAGGAGCTCGACCGGATTTTGACCAATCTCAACACCATCATGCAGGCGCTGGCCGACGAGCAGGACCAGCTCGGCCACCTCGTGGACAGTGGGGACACGGTCATGAGTGCGATCGCCTCGCGTGACCAGGCGCTCGCCGGCACGGTTCGAAACGGCGCCGCCGTCTTCGGCTCCCTCGATGCGGCGTTCAGCGGCGTGACCCCGGCCGACCGGAGCTCGCTGCAAAAAAGTCCTGCCACGATCGCGGCGGGGCGGCGGACGTTGGGCTTGACCAACCCACAGGTGGACCAGCTGCTGCCCGAGATCCTGCTGGGGCAGATCAGTTACCCGAATGACCAGCTGAACATCACCGATGCGGAATCGCTCACGCTCGCCGCGGAATGGATTTCAGCCTTCTCGCAGCAGGACGCGACCGGCTATCACTCGCTGCGAATCACCGGGTTGACTCCCTCGGTGCAAAAGATGTCCGGTCCGCTGCCTGGTGAGGTGGGCGGCGGAACGCCGACGGCGCCCCAGGATCTTACCGAGCTGCTGCTGCAGACACTGGGGAACGGCCGATGAAACTGTTGCTCGCGCTCCTCGCCGCCGGCGGGCTGACGGCCGGGCTGCTGGGCAATCTCTTCGGCAATCACCCCTACACCGTGACCGCCTACTTCCTCAGCGCCGAAGGACTCACCCCGCAGAACGATGTGGTGATCAACGGCGCGCGCGTCGGCAAGGTCTCCTCGGTCGCCATCGCGCCCGACAACGGCCCCAGCCAGGGCGGAGCGGAAGTGGTGCTGGAAGTCGAAGGGAGCGCCGCCCCCCTTCATCGCGGCACCCGCGCCACCATCCGGCCGAAGGGCCTCCTCGGCAACCCCTTCGTCGAGCTCACCGCCGGCCCAGCGAGCGCCGCGGCGATTCCTTCGGGCGGCACGCTCCCGCTGGAGGACACCGCCTCCCCCGTCGACCTCGACCAGGTGATGGACCTCTTCGATCCACAGACCCGGGCGCGGATCCAGACGCTGACGCGGGAAGGCGGCACCGCCCTCGCTGACCGGGGCTCGGATCTCAATCTCTTCCTCCAGGCGATGCCCGGCATCCTGCAGGACACCTCGACCGTCACCGGCAAGATCGCGGCACAGGATCAGCAGCTCAGCGCCCTCGACGTCGAGTTCGACCGGATCGCGCAGATGATGGCGGCCGAGGACCAGGCTTTCCGGCGCGACATCGCCAACGGTGCCAGCCTGCTCGACCTGACCGCCGCGCACGAGACGCAGCTCAAGGCCGAGCTCGTCTACGCGGATCGCGCGCTCGGTTCGCTGGCAACCGGGCTGAAGGGCCACGAGCGCGATCTCAACCAGATGCTGAAGCAGTTACCGGCCGTCCTCGACGCGCTCGAGAAGCTCTCCAACCATTCCGCCACCTCGCTGGCCATTCTCGATCCCTGCATGGCTGACATCGTGCAGACGCTCGCCGAGATGCGCAGCGCGACATCCTATCGCGACGCCAACGGCAACCTGCTGCGCGTCCATCCCTACGTCTTCACCGGGACCGAACCCGTCAACCCCGCTCGCATTGCCTGCAGCGGAGGCCATTGATGAGCAACAGGAAGAGTAACCCGTTCAGAACAGGCGTGGTGACGCTGGCGAGCGTGCTCATCCTGATCCTGATCGCCGTCGCCATCAACGTCAGCTTCGGTCTTCCCTTCAATCTGAGCCTGATCCCGCCCGGGCAGGATTACACCGTCAAGGCCGCCTTCACCGACGCCAACGGCGTCAACCGCGGAGCCGACGTCGTCATCGCCGGTCACAGCGTCGGGCAGGTGACCGGCGTTGAGCTTTCCGGGACGCGGGCGGTCGTCACCATGCGGGTCGCCTCACGCTATGCGCCACTGCACCAGTCCAGCACGGCGCGCATCCGCTACTCGACGCTGCTGGCGCAGAAGTACGTTGAGATCGCGCCGCGCAACGGCGGGGCCGAGTTGCAGAGCGGCGCCAGCATCCAGAGCGACAGCACGCTGAGCCCGGTGGACTTTGACCAGTTCCTCAGCGCCCTGGATCCGCAGACGCGCGCGCGCCTGCAAACGCTTATCCAGCAGGCCGGTGGCGGATTACAGGGGCAGCAGGAAACCATCAATGACCTCCTCTCGCAGCTCAACGGGCTCTCGCAGGAATCGGTCGCGCCCCTGAGTACGTTTCATCAGCACGATCCTGATCTCGACCGCATCGTGGCCAACCTCGGAGTGACCAGCGATCGGCTGTCGCAGAGCCACCAGCAACTCGGCGACCTGGTCGCCAGCATGGGTGACGTCACCGGCACGCTGGCGCAAAATGACCAGGCGCTCGCCGCCCTTCTCACCCACCTGGGCAATGTCATGGGCGACTTCGATGCCACCCTGGCGGGCAACGAGCAAAACTTCCACACCACCATCGTCACGCTCGATCCGCTTCTGACCGAGCTGAACGGCACGCTCAGCATCGTTGCCGCCGACACCCACAGCAGCATCGGCGCGATCAACACCAACAACCGGGTGCTGCAGCCGGAGCTCGTGAGCGCCGTGTCGCAGACGGATGCGGCGGGACAACACTTGCTGCGGCAGTATTACGTCGTCAACCCCGCCTGCGACCAGGTGAGTGCGCAGCCCAACCCGCAATGTCAAACCGGCGTGGGCCAGGCGCCACAGAACGTCACGCTACCGGCGTTGCCGTCGCTGCCGTCACTGCCATCGCTGCCGAAGTGCCTGCCCACACCGTCGCCACCAAAGCTGCCGACGCCGACGCTGTCGCCGCTCCCCTGCCCGACCATTTCCCCACCCGCCGTCCCGACACCCCCCTGCGTACCGGCACCGCCGCCGCCAAAGCTGCCGACGCCCAGCCCGAGCTTCTCTCTCTGCCCGTCGGTGCCGGGATTGGTCCCACCACTAGGCATCCTTCCCGACTGGTTGAGCATCCTGCTTTACGGGGCACCGCAATGAGATCTCGTCGCCTGGGCGGTGCTCGGCTGGTGGGGTTGCTCGTCACCGTCGCCGCCGCGGCCTTCGCGGTCATGGTCTTCCTCCCCTTTTCGCTGCCCTGGAACCAGAACCTGCACCTGCAGGTGCAGGCGGGCGCCTATGGCGAGCTCAATAGCGGCGCCTGGGTCGAGCTCAACGGCGCGCGGGTGGGATCCGTTGACCGCGTGGAATCCCGCAATGGTTTTTCGTTGATACGCATGTCGATCGAGCCGCGCTTCGCGGGCCTCCTGCACGCCGACACGACGGCTGCCATCCGGCCCCATGGTCTGCTCGGCCCCAAGTTCGTGTCCCTGCAAGGCGGCACCACGGGCCAACTGGGCGATGGGGCATTGATCCCGCTCTCGCGGACGACCGTGTCGACCGACCTCGACCAGGTCTTGAACTCCCTCCAGCCTGACGTGCGCGCGAATCTCAAGACCATCTTCGTCGAGCTCGGCCGCGCCGCTGACGGGCGCGGCGCCGCCATGAATGGCGCCTTCCAGGCGCTCGGACAATCGTCCGCCGACGTGTCCACCACCACCGGCGTCCTGCACAATCGTGCCGACGACCTCGCCAGCTTGATCGTCGCGAGCGAGCAACTCGATCGCGACCTGCAGAGTGCGCCGATCGACCGGCAGATCGCGGACACCGACCTGGTGCTCAGCGCATTGGTCAAGGTGGAGGACTCGATCGGTTCGGGTATCGATCACACCGCGGCCGTCACCCAGGAGCTCGACACCGTCCTGAGCGGCAACTCGCAGAACCTGGCGCATGTCCTCTCCAAGGGACCGGCGACCATCGCCAACTTGCGGACGGTTGCGAGCGAGCTCGACGCCATCATCGTGGGCGTCAACCCGGCCCTTCCCTGCCTGATGCAGGCGGTGCTGGAAACAAAGTCAGCGTTCGGCGGGCGCGACGGCAACGGCCATTATGTCCGCGTTCAGGTCGTGCCGACCAGCGGGACAGCCCCACGGCCCGACTGCGGCGGATCTCCCACATCGCAAACGCTTCCACTCCATGATCAGGATCTCGTTGCGCTCTTCCTTGGCAACTAGGGATACCGCGTCCTCGCCGCCGCGGGCGACGTCGCGTCAGCCCCTGTCTTTGTTCACGATCCCGTCGCGCTGGCCGGTCATGCTCTTGCTGCTGGCGCTCCTTCTATCAGCGGGGAGCGCGGTTGGGCTGACGCGCCTGCGTCCGGACGCGCGCGTCGATCTCCTCGTCGACCCCAATGGCGCGGCGTTCAAGGACCAGGCGCTCTTCGCCGACACCTTCGGCGCCGACCCGGTCGTGGTGATGGCGAAGCCCGCTTCCGGAAGCAGCCTGATCACTCCCGACCACATCGTCGGCCTGTCCCACCTCGAAGGGAAGCTTCACCAGGCGGCGGGCGTCAAGAAGGTCTACGGCCCGGGAACACTGGTCAACACGCTCGCGATCAGCACCACCACGATCCTGCTCGACGCCTGCGCCCAGGAGGGAAAGGCCGCGGAAGCCGCCGCACGCCAGCAGGCGATCGCGGCGGGAAAGACCGCGGCACAACAGGACCAGGCCGGTCAGCAGGCCTTCCAGCAAGCGGTGAGCGCCTGCGCCCAGCGCTATGCCAAGGCCTTTCCACAGCTGGGCGTGCCCGCGGTGAACAACCCGACCTTCATCCAGGGGGTGCTACTCGAGCCCGATGGCCAGCACGTCCGCCCCTTCTGGAACTGGGCGCTGCCGGACATGCAGCACGCGGTGATCACCGTCCGGCTCGACCGCAATGCCTCACTCGACCAGGTCCGTCACGTCATCGACATCGTCAACAGCGCATCGACGAGCGGCGACCTGAAGGAGCTTCACGACCTGCGATTCACCGCCTCGGGCTCACCAGCGCTCACGCTTTCGGTAGCTGATTCCATCTTGAGTTCGCTCGCGCTGCTTGTTCCTCTGGCGCTGGTTGCGGTCCTTGTCGTCGCCCTCCTTGCCCTGGGCGCCTCGATGCTGCTCACCATTCTGGTTGCCGCGCTCGGTGCGCTCTGGACTGCGGGCATCGCCGGCTTCCTCGGCCTGCCGGTCACGCCCGCAACGCTGGTGGTGCTGCCAGTCGTGCTCGGGCTGGCCGCCGACTACTTGATCCAATCGGTGAATCGGGTGATGGAAAGTGAGGGAACGCTGGAGGAGCGCCTCACGCTGGCGGCGCGCCGGATTCTGCCCAGCACGGGACTGGCCGCGGCCGCCACCGCTGCCGGGATGCTGGCCTTCGTCGCGTCGGGGATTCCGCTGATCCGCCAGTTCGGGCTCTTCATGGCGCTGGGCGTGGTGATGGCCTGCCTGGCGAACTACCTGGTCGGCCTGCCATTGCTCCTGCTGCTTGGCCGACGCGTTCCGTGGGCGCTCAAGGGTGGCGGATTCCGGGCGGCCGCGGGCCGTCGCATCGCTCGCATGGGAAGGCTGGCGCCGCCAGTAGTGGTCGCACTCCTGGTCATTGGGCTGGCCGGTTGGGCCGCCCTTCCCTCGGTCAAGATCGAAACCGACCCCGCGCAGCTGGTCTCCGCGAACGATGCCGCGTTCGTCCAGGCTGAGGCAGTTCGCAAAGAGATCGGGCTCACCGGCGAGATCGACCTGCTGGTCCAGGGTCCGGACCCGGCTGCTCCGGACGTCGTGAAATGGCTCGACCAGGCGAGCCGGCATGCGGCCGCCCAGTCAGGCGGTGATCTCAAGCCGCTGGAGAGTCTTCCCGCGTTCCTCGCTGGCTTCAACCAGGGCACGCTGCCCGACCCCGACCGTTCCGCGTTGATCCTGAGCCGGATCCCGAGTTATTTCAGTAGCGCCGTTTACGACAAGTCGCAGGGTCTGGCGCTGACGATCTTCGGATTGCCGCACGTGACATCGGTCGAGCGTGATCATGTCCTGGTCACGGGACTCGACCAGGTCGCGAGTCCACCATCCGGGTACCGCGCCTTCCCGGCCGGCCTGGCGGTGGTCGCGGACCGAGCGCTGAGCGAGTTGAAGGGCGAGCAGCTACGGCTTACCGGGCTGTCCATCGGGTTGATCCTGCTGGTTCTGCTGCTGGCCTACCGCCGGCCGGTTCCGGCGATCCTCGCCATCCTCCCCACGGTCGTCGCGGCGGGAGCGGCGACCGGTTTGCTGTTCCTGGTCGACAGCCTGTCCGGCCAGCGTTCGAGTCCGATCACCATCCTGTTGGAAGGCGTGGTGGTCGCCTTTGCCACCGAGTTCGGTGTCCTCTGGCTGGCGCGCTACCGCGGCGAACGCGCCGTCGGCGTCGAGCCGAGCGACGCGGCCGGCCGCGCGTCGACCGGCGTTGGGCCGGCCATCGCCGCCTCGGCGCTGGCACTGGCGGCCGGCTTCGCGGTGCTCGCGATCAGCCCGGTGCCATCGGTAAGAGACTTCGGCATCTGGAGTGCCTTCGATCTCATCCTGGCAACGGCGGCGGTGCTGATCCTTCTCCCGCCGCTGGCGCGACGCTGGTATGCCTGACCTCTACGGATAGATGGACCTGTATCGCGGATGGCGGCCGCGGGAGACCGATCCCGCCAACCTGGGAACGACGATCTTTACGCTCCTTGTAATCGCCGTGGCCATCGCCGGCATTGGGTATGTGCTCCTGCCGGCTCTAAGCGGCGTTGCCTCGATCGTCCTGATTGGGCTATTCCTGATCATCGGCGTACTGTGCATTCTTCTTGTGGTTCGCATCATCCAGCTTCTGCTGGGATCGAGATAGCGGGCCGAAATGGTGGGTGTGCGCACGGCAGCGTGCCGCCACTGCCAGGACCATCAAGCTGCTAGGAGACGGTCGGCGTCGGGAGGGTGAGCGTGACCGCGGCGTAGCTGATGATCGAGGGGATGGGATAGGTATCCATTCTCAAGTAGGGCGTATCGCTTTGGGTGACCTCGAGCCGCATCCTGTGATTTGGCGCGAAGTCCCATCCGTTGCCCTGCAGGCAGGTGTCGATCGAGACTGCCGCCGGTCCTCCCGTGAAGCGATAGGTCCCGCGCGTGACCAGCGTCCGGCTTCCGTCCTCGGCCACGTCCCACAACCGGGTATCGATCTCCGCATCGACGCCGGTGACGGTCATGTCGAGGTGCAGCAATGGCTCACCCAGAAGGGTGAATGCGCGGGGAACCGCGAAGTCCCAGCCAGCGCCCGGCGGCATCGCGGCCGGCAGGCTCACACAGGCGCCGTTTCCCGCGTGCGTGCCGGCGACGGCGATCGGGTCCGTCGGTGGACCGATTGGGTCCACCGTCGCGGAGGTGGTCGCCTGGGTCGTGTTGGCGCTGAAGACTGCGCGGTCGGGCGCGAGGCCTGCCCAATTCGGGCTCGTGTAGATGGCGCCGGTGGCGCCGGAACAGGTCGTGACCTGGGCGGATGCGTCGAGGGCCGGTGCTGGTGAGCCCTTCAGATAGTGGTCGAGGAACGCGTTCGCCTGCGTGTTCAGACCGCTCCACACCGTCGCCTTATTCTGGGCGATCGGGTGGCCGACGTCGGCGACCGCGACCTTCACGGGCCAGCCATTCGCCTGAAGCTTGTTCACCATCGAGACCCCCTCGACCTCGGGGAACAGCTCGTCGGTCCAGCCCTGGATGTCAAAGACCGGAACGAGGTCTGTGGTTCGCGCGATCAGCGCATCCTGGTAGTAGGCGGACTTCCAGGTCTTGAGCTGGTTGATGGCACTCGCCACGAGCGGATCGACGGCTGGATCGTAGGGCTCGCCCGCGTTGACCCGGGCAAACCAAGCCGTGATATTGGCCGACGGATCGAGGCAGGGCTGGGGACAGTAGAAGCCGTTGGGGGCGTTGCCGCTGTAGTAGAAATACGAAACATAGCTTTGCTTCTCGACTCCAACCGGGCTCAGCCGGTTGCCGTCGGGAAGGAGGACCCCGTCAGAAGCGCGGCCGTTGGGAAGCAGCGAGTCGACCAGGTCGCTCCACGGATACTTCGGCACGGCGGCCGCCAGGTGCATTGCGAGATGCCGCAACGGCGAGGTCCATGGAACAAGGCTCGCCTGGTCGTAGGTGGCGGGATCAGAAGGGTCCGGGACCGCGGCGATGCGGTCGCCCTGCACAGCCAGCAGCAGCGATTGGCCCCCGCCATACGATCCCCCGGTCACGGCGACCTTCTGTGGGTCCGCCACTCCCAGGTCCGCCAGCAGGCCGGCCAGGTACTGCGTGTCGCGAACCTCGAAACGCCGATCCGCGAGGTGCATCCACCCGCGGGCGCACCTGGGATCGGTCAGCGGCCCCTGTCCGCAAGATCCGTGGAAACCACGCGCGGTGTAGGTGAGGACGGCATAGCCTCGGGAGGCGAACCAGAAATTGTTGTAGTGGTCCTTGTCGGGGTTCGCGTTATCGGCGCTGGTCGACTCCCACTCCGTCTTCTGATTCGCGTAGCCGTGGAGCATGACGATCAACGGCCGGGGGGTGACCGGACCGGGGGGAAGCGTCAGGTCGGCGTCGAGCGGCACCCCGTCCCAGGAGGGCACCTTTCCGCTACAGACGACGGGGGCCCCGGCGGACGCCTGCGTGCAGCCGAAACCGGTTGGGATCGGAGCGAGCGCATTGCCCGGGAGGAGCCCGATCAGCGCGGGCCAAGGCAAGAGCGCCGCAAGCCACCGCATCCCAAAATGGGTTTACCGCATCGCGCGCACGTGATGCAACCGGCGCTATTCGCCCTTCCAGCTGGGCTTGCGCTTTTCGGCGAAGGCGGCGAGCCCCTCTTTGGCGTCGGCGGTCTCGAAGAGACGGAAGATGCCTTCGCGCTCCAGCGAAAGTGCGCTCTCGAGCGACATCTCGAGCCCTTGCTTCGCCACCAGCTTGATCTCCCCGATGGCGGCCCGGGGGCCGCCCGCCAGGGTGGCCGCGAACGCGATCGCCTCGGGCAGCAACTGGTCTGGGGCGACCAGCCGGTCGACGATCCCCAGCGCCGCCGCGGTCTTCGGGTCCAGTGGCTTGCCGGTCAGGAGCAGTTCCATCGCTTTCTGCCGGCCGATCAGGCGCGGTAGGCGCTGGGTGCCGCCGTTTCCGGGCAGCAGACCGAGCGTGACTTCGGGAACGCCCAGCCGGTATTCGCCCTCCGCGGCGAAGCGGAAATCGGCGGCCAGCGAGATCTCCAACCCACCGCCAAGGCAGTGGCCGCCAATGGCGGCGATGAAGACCTTGGGGGTGTGCTCCATCTTGAGGAGGACCTCGTGCATGTGGAGGATCGTCATCGCCCGCGCTTTGGCAGTGACGCTACGGAACATCCCGATGTCCGCGCCGGCGCTGAAGAATTTCGGCAGGTCCGACATCAGCACCACGGCGCCGATCGCCTCGTCGAAACGGATCTCATCGATGGCGGCATTGAGGTCATCGATGAACTGCCGGTCATACGAATTCGCTGGCGGGCGATTGAGGTGAATGAGGGCGACGCCGCCCTGCTCCCTGGTGACCGACACAACCCTGGCCGAGGTGGTCGCTTGCTCCATCGATCCCTCCTGTTTGATAGGGCGGCGGGATTTCCCGCCTGTTGTGTACCCTGAAGTCTAGTTCGCATCGGCATTTGGAGGACGAGCAACACATGAGCACGATGGTGATTGACGGCAAGCCGGCGTCGGCGCGTTCCGGCGCGACCGTGGAGATCCACGACCCCTCGACCGGTGAGCGGGTCGACACAGTCCCGCAGGCCGGTGTCGAGGAGACCCGGCAGGCAATCGATGCGGCCCACGCGGCGTTCCGCGGCTGGGCCGACACCCTGCCGCAGAAGCGCACGCAGATCCTGATGAAGGGCGCGGCACTCGCGCGGCAGCACCTCGACGAGGTCGCTTCCTTGCTCACCCGCGAACAGGGCAAGCCGCTGCGCGACTCGAAGATCGAGGCCGAGCGATTCGTCGAGAACATCGAGTTCTACGCCATGCTGTCCGCGTCCGGCGCGATCCGTGGCAAGCACGTCCAGCTCTCGGTGCCCGGCGCCTATGGCATGGTCGTCCGGCGTCCGCTGGGTGTCGTGGGCGCCATCATCCCCTGGAACTTTCCACTCACCTTGCTGGCCAACAAGATCGCGCCCGCCCTCGCCGTCGGGAACACCGTGGTCGCCAAGCCCGCCAGCAGCACCCCGCTTTCCACCATCCGCCTCGTCGAGCTGATGAACGAGGGTGGCCTTCCGCCGGGTGTCCTCAACGTCGTGGTCGGCCCCGGCGCGGTAGTGGGCCAGGAGCTGATCAAGAACGGCAAAGTCCGCAAGATCGGATTCACCGGGGAGACCCAGACCGGCAAGCAGGTCATGGCGGAGGCGGCCTCCGACCTGAAGCACGTCACGCTCGAGCTCGGCGGCAGTGATCCCGCCATCGTTTGCGATGACGCCGACATCGAGCAGGCGAGCAAGGCGATCGCCATCGGCCGGTTCTTCAACGCCGGCCAGGCTTGCCTCGCGGTGAAGCGCGTATACGTCTTCGAGGCTGTCGCCCAGGAACTGATCGACAAGCTCGCCGCCCGAGCCAAGAAGCTCAAGGTGGCACCCGGCGCCGACCCCTCCTCTCAGATGGGCCCGATGCATACCGCCGGCGGGCGGGAGACGATCGAGGAGCAGTTGAAGGACGCACTCGATCGCGGGGCGCGCCTCGTGGCCGGCGGTCACCGGCTGCGAGGGGAGCCCTTCGATCGGGGCTTCTTCTTCGAGCCCACCATCATCACGGACGTCCCCAAAGAGGCACGTGTCTGGCGCGAGGAAACCTTCGGCCCGCTCCTGCCGATTGCCCCCGTCAAGGACCTCGATGAGGCGCTGGCTCGTGCCAATGACTCCGAGTTCGGGTTGGGCTCGTCGATCTTCACCCGCGATCTCAAGCGGTCTCAGCAGGCGATCGACCGGCTGGATGCCGGCTACACCTGGGTGAACACGATCCAGGTCGCCTATGACGAGCTGCCCTTCGGCGGCACCAAGCACAGCGGTTTCGGCAAAGAACACGGCGTCGAGGTGCTCGATTTCTATACCGAGCAGAAGAGCGTCGTGGTGGCGGGCGTCTAGCGGCCGGCGAGCTCCTCGAGCGCCGGTCCGACGGCATCCTCTCGCTGCGGCTGAACCGGCCGGAAGCGCGTAACGCGCTCAGTCCGTCGATGGTTCGGGCACTGCATGCCTCGCTGGCCCACGCGCGCGAGGACGCCGCAATCCGGGCCGTGACACTGGCCGGAACCGGTGACACGTTCAGCGCCGGCGCCGATCTGAAGGAGTTCATCAGCGAGCGTCCGCCCCTCGAGCAAGCCCTCGAACGACGTGAACTCGGCGCCCTCTTCCTGCTGATCGACTCCTACCCCAAGCCAGTAGTCGCCATGGTCAACGGTGATGCACTGGGCGCGGGCTTCGGGTTGGTCGCCGTCTGCCCGCTGTCGGTCGCCGTCGAAACCGCCCGCTTCGGTCTGCCCGGGGTGCGCCTCGGCATCATGCCGCTGACCATCATGCCGGCGATCTTTCGAAGCCTGCCGCGCAAGCTTGGGCTGGAGCTGATGCTGACCGGGCGGTTGATGACGGCGAACGAGGCCGCGCTGGCCGGCTTGGTCAACGCCGCCGTCGCCGCCACCGAGCTGGAGGCTGCCACCGTGCGCCTGGCGCGGGCCGCCGGCGTCGAGATCGGGGTCTAACAGGCCTCTAACAATTGAGGTGTAGTTCTATTTGCTACTGTTTGGGCAGTCCTCGTAGCGAGGAAGGAACGGGAAAAAGGGAGGGTCTATGAGTGACCTTTTTGTAGGCAAGCTCCGCGCGGTGCGGCCGCTGGCAGTGTTAGGAACGATCGGCGTCCTGGTCGCCGCCTGCGGTGGCACCTCCACGGCGGGCACGGGTCTCGCGACTGACCAGACGCTACGGTTCCCCAGCGACAGCGCCATCGGCACGCTCGACCCGGCTCAGATCAACGCCGAAACCGACGTCGAGATCTATCAGAACCTCTTCGACGGCCTCCTCAAATTCGACGACAAGCTGAACGTCGTTCCCGACATCGCCACCAAGCTTCCGGACATCTCCTCGGACGGCTTGACCTACACCTTCAAGCTCAACCCCAATGCGAAGTTCTGGAACGGCCACGCGGTCAAAGCCTCCGACTTCATCTATTCCTTCAGCCGGTCGGCGGCCGAAGGGCAGGACGCGTACGGCGGCAACTTCGACCACGTCGTCGGATATGACGTCGTCTCCACCACCAAGGATTGGGCCCACAACCAGAAGATGTTGAGCGGCATGAGCGCCCCTGATGACCACACGCTCGTGATCAAGCTGACCTCACCGTGGGGCGTCTTCACCACCGAGCTGGCGCTTGCGGCCGCGGCCCAGGTGGTCGACCCCACCGTGGTCAACCAGGACGACGCGAACTGGTGGTCCACGCCCGCCACGGCGGTTGGAACCGGCCCTTACAAGATGGTTTCCTACACGCCCAAGCAGTCCATCGCGTTCGACGCGGTGCCCAACTGGTGGGGTAGCCCGCAGCCGACCGTCCAGCACGTGAAGATGGACTTCATCGGCGACATGGCCCAGGGGGTTTCCAAGTTCGAGCAGGGCGGCTACGACCTGGTCGGCTACGGCGGCATGGGTAGCGACATCTCGCCCGACGACATCCTGCGCATCCAGAAGGACCCCACCCTGTCCAAGCAGCTGAAGTTCGTCAACAAGGTCCGCACCATCTGGGTGCAATACGGCTTCGGGCGGGCGGACAGCGTCTTCAAGGGCGACCTCGCGAGTGGCCCCGCGCATGACCTGCGCATGGCGTTCTCGCTCGCGATCGACCGCGCCCAGCTGGTCCAGGTCGCCTGCGCCGGCGGCATCACCTGCTCAGCGGCGGACGGCGGCCTGATCACGAAGGGCCTCAAGGGCTACGCTGGTGACGGCAGCGACCCGCTGGCGAAGTTCGACGCCACCCAGGCCAAGACGCTGCTCAAGAGCGGTGACCCAACCGGGGCGAAGACCAAGAACCTCACCTACTATTACGACCCGAACAAGGCGATCTACAAGGCGACCGCGGAGAACATCCAGTCGCAGTGGCAAACCAACCTCGGGATCCATGTCAACATCCAGCCGATCGATCACGCCACCTTCATCAAGAACTACACGCACCATCAGTACAACCTCTTCCGTGAAGGCTGGCAGGCCGACTACGATCACCCGCAGGACTGGTTCGACAACCTGTTCATCAAGGGTGGCGGGAGCAACGGTGGCGAGTTCACCGATCCCATGGTCGAGTCCCTGGTCAAAAAGGCGGATGCCGAGCCAGATATCAACAAGGCGATCCCTGACTACATTTCGGCGAACAAGCAGATGATGGCCGATGCGGCGTATGCGCCGCTCGTCTACTTCAAGGGCGAATTCCTCTTCAAGCCCTACCTGCAGGGCGCCGGCTCCAACAACTTCAACGACTTCTACTGGAACGAGATGAAGATCGGGTCCCACTAGTCGAGGAAGGGTTACGGGGGCGCTTCTTAACGAGGCGCCCCCGTTTTCTTTAATCTGAGTTCCCCATGTTCACCCGGGGCGCGCTCCTCTACATCGGGCAGCGGCTGGTCCTGATCGTCTTCACGGCCGTCGCCGTCTCCTCGATCGTCTTCCTCGGCGTCCACCGCCTCCCGGGCGACGCACTGCTCAACGAGCGGCGCCCGGACCCGGCCGCCGAGGCGGCGCTCCTGCACTACTACCATCTCGACCTTCCCCTACCGGAGCAGTACGTTCGGTACGTCACCGGCCTCCTGCATGGCGACCTCGGCGAGTCCTACGTCAATCGCGGCGTGCAGATTACACCGCTGCTGTTGCGCGAGGCCCGGGTCAGCGCCGAAGTCGGCGCCGCGGCGCTCGTCTTCACCATCGGCCTCGGCGTGCTGCTGGGCGTGATCGCGGCCGTCCGGCAGAACACCTGGGTCGACTACCTGGCCACCACCACGTCGATCATCGGGTACAGCATGCCCAACTTCGTCATCGCCTCGCTGCTCTTTCTGCTCTTCGGCGTCGCGCTCTACAGCTGGACCGGTGGCGCCCTCTTTTATAACTCGGGGTGGACGGGCAACTATGGAACCCTGGACCAGATCCTTGTTCCAGGCTTCGCGCTCGGGTTCCCTTACGCCAGCATCGTCGCCCGGCTGACCCGGGCCAGCATGCTCGAGGTCATCCGCCAGGATTACGTTCGCACCGCCCGGGCGAAGGGCCTGACCGGCCGGGTCGTCATCGTCCGGCACGCGTTGCGCAACGCGCTGATCCCGGTGGTGACCATCCTCGGGCCGCTGGTGATCGGCATCGTCACCGGGAGCGTCGTGATCGAGAACATCTTCGGCATCCCCGGACTGGGAAAGGAGTTCGCCGCCAGCATCCTGAATCGCGACTACAACATCGTGATCGGGCTCTTCACCTTCTACGCCATCATCATCGCGCTGGCGAACCTGCTGGTCGACCTGCTGTACACCGTCATCGACCCACGGATCCGGTACTGAGGTATGGCGACCGCCCCCGGCATCACGGAGAAATACATCGAGGAGACGCTGGCGCACGAGCAGACCAGCCTCTGGGGGGACGCCTGGCGCCGCCTCCGTCGCAACCGGCTGGCGCTGGTCAGCACCGTCTTCCTGACGCTGCTGACCCTGGTGGCGATCATCGCCCAGTTCTGGACGCCGTACTCTTATTTCACACAGGGATTAGGGCCCATCTACCAGGGGCCGACCGCACAGCATTGGTTGGGCCTCGACCAATCGGGCCGCGACATCCTGAGCCGGCTCATGCTGGGGGCGCAGGTCTCGCTCAAAGTGGGGATCGGCACCCAGCTGGTCGTGATCGTGGTCGGCGTCATCATCGGGTTGGTGGCGGGCTTCTACCGCGGCTTCCTCGACACCATCATCTCCACGGTGATCAACATCTTCTACGGTATCCCCGACCTCTTGGTCGCGCTCACCCTGGTCCTCCTCCTGGGGCGATCGCTTGCCATCATCATCTTCGCGATCGCGTTCACCCAGTGGATGAACATGGCCCGGCTGGTGCGAGGCCAGACGCTCGCCTTACGCGAGCGCGAGTTCGTGGAAGCTGCTCGCTCCGGGGGGGCCAAGGCGAGCAAGATCATCTTTCGCCACATCCTGCCGAACGCTCTGGGGCCGCTGATCGTCCAGGCCACCATCGGCATCCCGATGGCGATTCTCTTCGAAGCCTTTCTCAGCTTTCTCGGCCTGGGCGTGCCGCCGCCCACTCCCTCATGGGGCGCCATGGCAGCGGACGGCTTCCACGCCATTCGCATCTCGCCTCATATCGTGCTGGCACCGGCGATCGCGCTGTCGCTGACGCTGATGGCGTTCAACTTCCTGGGCGACGGTCTGCGCGACGCCCTCGATCCGAGGCAGAAGCGTTGACCCAGCCGGCGCTCCAGGTCAAGGACCTCAAAACGCAGTTCTTCACCGACGACGGCGTGGTGCAGGCGGTCGACGGCGTCAGTTTCGACCTCCACCCCGGCGAAACCCTCGGCATCGTGGGCGAGTCGGGCTGCGGCAAGAGCGTGACCGCCCTGTCGATCCTCCGCCTGGTGCAGGAACCGGGCCGGATCGTCAATGGCCAGATCCTCTTCAAGGGCGACGACATCGTCACGATGTCGGACGAGGAGGTCCGGGAGATTCGCGGCAAAGACATCGCGATGATCTTCCAGGACCCCCTGAGCAGCCTCAACCCTGTGTTGACGGTCGGTTTCCAGATCGAGGAAGCCATCGAGGCGCACGGGAAGGTGCCGGGGAAAATGGCGCTCAGCCGGGCGGTGGCGTTGCTCAAACAGGTGCGAATCCCGGCGGCGGAGTCCCGAGTGCACGACTATCCGCACCAGTTCAGCGGCGGCATGCGGCAGCGGGCCATGATCGCCATGGGCCTGGCCAACTCGCCCTCGATCTTGATTGCCGACGAACCGACCACCGCGCTGGATGTCACGGTGCAGGCCCAGATCCTCGAGCTACTGCGCGACCTGAACCGCGACCTGAAGACGGCCATCATCTTGATCACCCACAACATGGGAGTGGTCGCCAGCCTCTGCACCCGGGTGCTCGTGATGTACGCCGGCCGCATCGTCGAGCAGGGACCTGTCGAGCAGATCTTCAAGGATCCGCAGCATCCCTATACCTGGTCGCTGCTGCAATCGATCCCCCGCCTGGACTCGGACCGGCACGATCGGCTGCTCTCCATCGAGGGCTTCCCCCCGGACCTCATCCGCCCACCGCGCGGCTGCCGCTTCCACCCGCGCTGCCAGTTCAAAATCGACCGCTGCCTGCACGATGATCCGCCGCTGCTGAATGTCGGCCCCGACCAGGACGCCGCCTGCTGGGTCACGATGCGGCGGGCGCTGGCGTCCAACGGAGAGCGGCGTGGCTGACCGGACGCCCTTGCTGCGCGCCGAGCAGGTGGTGAAGCACTTTCCGGCCGGGCTGGGCGCCAGCGTCAAGGCGGTGGAGAAGGTCAGCCTCGAGATCTATCCGGGCGAGACCGTCGGGCTGGTGGGCGAGTCCGGCTGCGGAAAGTCGACGCTGGGGCGCCTCATCACCCAGCTGCTGCCGGTGACCTCCGGCAACATCTTCTTCGACGGCGTCGACCTCACCAAGCTGCGAGGCGAAAAGTTGCGGCAATACCGCCGCCAGCTGCAGATGATCTTCCAGGATCCCTACTCGTCACTCGACCCGCGGATGACGGTGGGCGACATCATCGCCGAGCCTCTGGAGAACTTCGGCCTGCTGCGCGGCCGGGCGAAAGACCAGCGGGTCCAGGAGCTGCTCAAGATCGTCGGCCTGAATCCCTATTTCAACAACCGCTACCCGCACGAGTTCAGCGGGGGCCAGCGACAGCGCATCGGCATCGCGCGCGCGCTCGCGTTGCGGCCGAAGCTCATCGTCGCCGATGAGCCGATCTCGGCGCTCGACGTCTCCATCCAGGCGCAGATCATCAACCTGATGGAGGACCTGCAGAAAGAGTTTCAGTTGACCTACCTGTTCATCGCCCACGACCTGTCCGTGGTCCGCCACATCAGTGATCGGGTGATGGTGATGTACCTGGGGAAGATCGTCGAAGTCGCCGACAGCGTCGAGATCTACCGCAATCCCCGACATCCCTACACCAAGGCGCTCCTCTCTTCTATCCCGATCCCCGACCCGGAGGTCCAATCGAAGCGGCGGATTGTCGCCCTCGCCGGCGAGATCCCCTCGCCGGTCAACCCCCCCTCGGGCTGCCGCTTCCATACCCGTTGCCCGATCGCCCAGCTGCCGACCCCCTGCGCCGACCAGGAGCCGCCGCTGGAAGACAAGGCACGGGACCACCGGGCTGCTTGCTTCTTCTCCGAGAAAGTCCCGGTCGCCGTCTAGCCCAGGCCGAGCCCCATGATCGCCCGCGGCCGCCGCCGGTCCTTCCAGCACCGCGTCCTCGATTGGTACGCGGCGCACGGGCGCGATCTGCCCTGGCGCCGGACCCGAGACCCCTACGCCATCCTCGTCTCCGAGGTGCTCTCGCACCAGACGCAGATCGCGCGCGTCCTGCCCGTCTACGAACGCCTCCTCGGTCGATATCCAACGGTCACCGCGCTCGCCAGTGCGCCGCTGGCCGAAGTGAAAGCCATCACCGACCCACTCGGGTACAAGATTCGCGGCCGGTGGCTCCATACGGCGGCGCTCCGGGTCGCGGACCGGCCCGGCGGCACCTTTCCCGACACGCTGGACGAGCTGCGCAGGCTTCCCGGCATCGGGCGCTACACCGCGGGCGCGGTGATGAGCTTCGCCCACCACCAGGAC
>VBEQ01000126.1 GCA_005881235.1 Chloroflexota bacterium
TTTCCTGCGCGCCATGGAGCAGCGCCACCAGGTCGACGTCGTCGCGGTCACGCAATACCGGCCGGGGGTCACAGACCGGCTCGCGGCACTGCGCCATCTCCCCGATCGGGCCTACCCCTTGCAGACGATGGCCGTCGAATCCCTGCGGATGCGGCAGGCGGTGCGCCGCGCCCTCGCCCGGACCCGCTACGACGTCATCCATGTCGAGCACGTGCGGGCCTTCCCCTTCGTGCCTCTGGCGGAGCGCCATCGGGTCCTGTTCGACGCCGTCGACTGCGTCTCCGACCTGTTTGCGCAGGCGGCCCCCTACCAGGGCCGTGCCCGGGGACGGATCTTTCGGCAGGAAGCGGGCCGGCTGGCGCGCTTCGAGGCGCAGGCGATCGCGTCGGTCGCCCGCGTGCTGGTGGCATCGCGGCGCGACGCCGCCGGGATGCGCGCCCTGTGGCCGCAGGCCCCGGTCAGCGTGCTGCACAATCCGGTCGACCTCGACCGCTTCCGGCCGGGGCTGCGGCGCTCGCCCAACACGGTGGTCTTCACCGGCAAGATGAGCTTCCATGCCAACCGGGTGGCGGCCGAGTGGCTATGTGACGAAATCTGGCCGCGGGTGCGTGCCCGGCATCCGGAAGCCCGGCTGCTGCTGGCGGGCGCGCGGCCGCCGAGGTCACTGCTGCGCCGCCGCGCCGCCGACGTCTCGGTGACGGGTTACGTGCCCGACCTGAGGGCGCTGATCGCCGGCGCCGCCGTCGCGGTCGCGCCGCTGCGCTACGCGGTTGGGGTGCAGAACAAGGTGCTGGAGGCAATGGCCTGCGCCACCCCCGTGGTGACCACGTCGGCGGCGGTCGGCGACCTCGGTTTCAATGAGGGCGGCCATGGCTTCATCGCCGATGACGCCGCGGCCTTTGCCGAACGGATCTGCTGGTTGCTCGACGACCACCGGCTCGCCGGCCAGATGGGCCGGGCCGGCCGCGATTACGTCGAGCGGCATCACGCCATCGGCCCGCTCGCGGAGCAGTTGGACCAGTACTACCAGCAACGACTGACCACGCAATCGACGCGACCAATCCAAAGAGAGGTGGAAGCAATCTGATGCGCATTCTCGTCACCGGCCACCAGGGCTATATCGGCTCGGTCATGACCCGCTACCTCGACGCGCAGGGCCACGACGTCGTGGGCCTCGATACGGCATTCTTCGGCGACTGCGTCTTCGGCCAAAACGACGACCCGACGCCCTCTATATATAAGGATGTCCGCGACGTCACCGCGGACGACCTGCGGGGCTTCGACGCCGTCGTCCACCTGGCGGCGCTGGCGAACGACCCGCTCGGGGACCTCAACCCCGACTGGACCTACGACATCAACCATGGCGCCTCGGTGCACCTCGCCCAGGCGGCGAAGGCCGCGGGTGTCGAGCGTTTTGTCTTCTCCTCCTCCTGCAGCATGTACGGCGACGGCTGGAAGGACGAGTTGCTCACCGAGGACGCGCCGATGCGTCCCTTGACGCCGTACGCGGTGTCCAAGGCAAAGTCCGAAGAAGACATCGCCGGGCTGGCCGATGGGCATTTCACGCCGGTCTACATGCGCAACGGCAGCGCCTACGGCATCTCCTCGCATCTGCGGGCCGACCTCGTCCTCAACAACCTGATGGGGTGGGCCTTCACCACCGGCAAGATCAAGATCCTCAGTGACGGCTCCCCCTGGCGGCCGATCGTCCACGTCGAAGACATCGCGATGGCCTTCGCCCAGGCGCTGACCGCGCCCAGAGCGGCGGTCCACAACCAGGCCTTCAACGTCGGACCCGCGGGGGAGAACTACCAGGTCCGCGACCTGGCCGGCATCGTCAACGAACTGCTGCCGCAGGCCACCGTCGAATACGTGGGCAAGAACCCCGACCCGCGGAATTACCGCGTCAGCTTCGAGAAGATCCATGCCGCGCTGCCCGGCTTTCAACCGGTGTGGAACGCCCGGCTCGGCGCCCGCCAGCTGCTCGAGGGATACCGTGCCGCCGGGCTGACGGCACAGACCTTCCAGGGCCCCAGCTACACCCGGTTGCTCCATCTCAAGGCCCTGCTCGCCAGCGGCCGGCTCGACGGCTCGCTGCGCTGGAACGCGCTGGTGGCCGCATGATCTTCACCGAGTTAGACCTCAAGGGCGCCTTTACCATCGACCTCGAGCCGCGTCACGACGCGCGCGGATTCTTCTCGCGCACCTTCTGCCAGGAGGAGTTCGCGGCGCACGGGCTGAAGACCGTCGTCGCCCAGTGCAACCTGTCCTACAACCACCAGAAGGGGACGCTGCGCGGTCTTCACTTCCAGCTGCCGCCCGCCACCGAGGCAAAACTGATCCGCTGCGTTAACGGCGCGATCCGCAGCATCATCGTCGACCTGCGGCCGGAATCGCCGACCTATCTGTCGCACGTCCAGGTGACGCTCTCGGCGGAGAACCGCCGGGCGATCTACGTCCCGGAGATGTTCGCCAACGGCTACCAGACCCTGAGCGTTAAGGCCGAGGCGATCTACCAGGTCAGCGAGTTCTATACGCCCGACCGCGAACGCGGGCTGCGCTACAGCGACCCGAGGCTGCGCATCACCCTGCCGCTCCCGGTCAGCGCCATCTCGGAGAAGGATGCCGCCTGGCCGCTGCTGGGGCCGGTCCCGGTGGGAGCACCAGCATGATCATCGTGGATCGCGCGCTGCAGGAACGCGAGCGGATGGGACAGCCGCTGCGGGTCGGCATGATCGGCGCCGGCGCGATGGGCCGGGCGATCACCAACCAGATCGTCAACGCCGTCCCCGGGATGCGCCTGGTCGCGATCGCCAACCGTCATCCGGACGCCGGGCGCCGCGCCTTTGCCGAAGCCGGCATCGAGGAGGTCGCGGCCGTCGACAGTGTCGCCGCCCTGGAACGGGCGATCGACGCCGGACGTCCGGCCATCACCGACGACCCCTCGCTGTTGTGCGCGGCCGGCCCGATCGATGCCCTGATCGAGGTCACCGGTACCATCGACTTCGCCGCCGGCGTCGTCCTCGACGGGATCGCGCACCGCAAAGACATCGTGCTGATGAACGCCGAGCTCGACGGGACGGTCGGCCCCATGCTGAAGGTCTATGCCGATCGCGCCGGGGTCATCCTCACCGCCTGCGATGGCGACCAGCCCGGTGTCCAGATGAACCTCTATCGGTTCGTCAAGGGCATCGGCGTGACGCCGCTGCTGTGCGGCAACATCAAGGGGCTCCAGGATCACTACCGCAACCCGACGACGCAGCAGGGCTATGCGGCGAAGTGGGGCCTCTCGCCGCAGATGGCGACCAGTTTCGCGGACGGCACCAAGATCTCCTTCGAGCAGGCGATCGTGGCCAACGGCACCGGCATGCGCGTGGCCCAGCGCGGCATGCTGGGCTACGAGGTCAGCGGCCACGTCGACGAGCTGACCCAGCGCTACGACGTCGAGCAGCTGCGGGCGCTGGGCGGCATCGTCGATTACGTGGTCGGCGCCAGGCCGGCGCCGGGCGTCTTCGTCCTCGGCACCCACGACGATCCCAGGCAGCGACATCTCCTCAACCTCTACCGGCTGGGCGAAGGTCCGCTCTACAGCTTTTACGTTCCCTATCACCTCTGCCATTTCGAAGTCCCGCTCTCGGTCGGGCGCGCGGTGCTGCTCAGGGACCCGGTGCTGACGCCGCTGGGCGGACCGATGGTCGAGGTGGTGGCCACCGCCAAGGTCGACCTGCGGGCGGGGCAGGTGCTCGACGGGATCGGCTTCTACCATACCTACGGTCAATGCGAAAACGCGGACGTCGCCCAGGCGGAGCGGTTGCTGCCCATGGGCGTGGCGGAAGGCTGCCGGCTGACGCGGGACATCGGCAAGGACCAGGTGATCACCTACCACGACGTCGAGGTTCCGCGCGGGCGTCTCCAAGACCGCTTGCGGGCCGAGCAGGCCGCCCACTTCGGCGCGCTGGTGGCGGCCTGAGGTCCCGGGGGCACACCATGCGCATCGTCATTCCGGCGGCGGGGCTGGGAAGCCGATTCCTTCCGTTGACCCGGGCGGTCCCCAAGGAGCTCCTGCTGCTCGGCGACTGGCCACTGATCCATCACGCCCTGCTCGAGGCGGAGGGCGCCGGCTTCGACGCCGCCATCATCGTCATCTCGCCGATGAAGCGGGCGATCCGCACCTATTTCGAGGCCGCCCCCGAGCTGGAGCGCGAACTGGCGGAGCAGGGCAACCTCGATGGACTGGCCCGGCTGCTCGAGGCACAGTCACTCGCCCGGCGCATGCAGGTCACCTTCATCGAACAGTGGACCCGCGGTCCCGGCGAGGCGGTCTTGCTGAGCCGCGCGCTCACCGGCGAGGACAACTTCGCCGTCCTGCTGCCCGACGACGTCGTCCCCAGCACCGGTCACTGGCGGGCGCTGCGCGCGCTCTCGACACAGACCGGGGCGCCCACCCTCTGCGTGCGCAAGGTGCCGCTGGCGGAGGCGCCGCGCTTTGGGATGGCGACCTGCGAGCCGTGGGGCGAGCACCTTCGCGTTCGCGAACTGGTGGAGAAACCGCGGCACGCCCGCTCGAACCTTTCCATCTTCGGCCGCTACGTCGTCACCGGACCGGTCCTGGACGCCCTGGCGCAACGCCTGGCCAGCAGCACCGGCGAGCTGCAGCTGACCGAGGGCT
>VBEQ01000061.1 GCA_005881235.1 Chloroflexota bacterium
CACCGTCGTCGGCCCTGACAAGGTCGCCCCTGCACTGGGCGCCGTGATACAGATCTGGACGACGTCGTTCGTCGAGGTGGTCGCGACGTTACAGGTCTGGGCTGCGAATGCGGTGGGACTGCGTAACGCGGCGACGCTGAGCCCCAGCGCCAGGACCACTATCAGGGTGAGGGATCGACGAATGGCGGCACGCATCTTCTTCACTCCTTACTTGGCACCCATCGCGAGCTGCACCTGGGAGCCTGGGATGATGAGTCGTTTGAACTCGATCGCAACCCGCCGGTCGGCGAGCGCGACCGCGAGTACCGCACCGGCCGCCCCCGCGGCGAGGGCGAACGCCAGCCTGACCGGCTCCGGTCCGACCATCAAGAAGCGCACGGGCGCCATGGCGAGCGCGACACCGAGCGCCACCGCCGCAGCCGGCTCCAGCGCCCGAATGATCTGGCGGAGCGGGATGCCAAGAACCCTGGACGCCACCACCTGCATGACGAGGGCAAGTGGGAGCGCGGCGGCCGCCTGCGCCCAGGAGACACCGTCGATCCCGAACCTCGCCCCGATGAGTAACGCGGGTGCCACCACCGCGAGCCGCAGCAGCGACAGGCGCACGAGCAGGTCGGGACGCCCGATACCACGGAACGCCTCGTGCGGCCCGAGGCCAAGAGATCGAAACGTCGCGTAGAGCGCGAGCGCTTCCAGCGGGACGATCGCCGCTCCCCACGCCCGGCCGAACGCGACGTCCACGATCATGGGCGCCGCCATCGCGAGGCCCACACCGGCCGCCGCGCCGTAGATCGCTTGCACGCGCAGCCCCAACAGGTAGCCGCCGTGCAGGCGCTGCTCGTTCTCCCGCACGCGGCTGAAGAGCGGGAAGGCGACCACCGAAATGACGTTGAAGACACTGATGATGACCAGCTCTGGGAGCCGGAAGCCGAGCGTGTAGTAGGCGAGGGCCTTCGCGCCCAGCAACCGGCCGACGATCAGGTAGTCGATGTTGAAGACCAGGCAGAGCAGCAGCGCCGTTCCTGCCGCGGGCACGCCGAATTGCAACAGGGGACGAAGACCGGCTCCCCGCAGGCGCCAGAAGGAGCGGCCGGGGCGGTAGGGGACGGCCCACCAGAGCAGCAGGCTCCATACCATGCAACCGGCCAGGTAGCCGTCGATGATGGCCCACGGTCCGTAGCCCGTAACGGCGAGCGCCACGGAGAGGGCGCCCTGCGCCGTGGCCCGACCGAGCTCAGCGATCGTGCGCGGGCGGAAGTGCAGGCTCTTGCGCAGCAGCGCGTCCGGAACCTGTCCGGAGGCGCGCACCATCAGGGAGAGCGATAGCGCCCGAAACATCCCGGTCACCTCGGGGTGACCGAAGAAGGACGCCACGAGGGGGGCCGCCAGCATCGCTATGACCACGAACGTCCCCGAAACGGCGAGGCAGACCAGCAGGGCGGCGTCGTTGCGGCGCCGCTCCAGCGGAAAGAAGACCAGCGCCTGGGCCAGCCCGAGGTCGGTTACAACATCGGCAAAGGTGATGAAGACCAGCGCGAGAGCGACGACGCCAAATGCGGACGGCTGGAGCAGATGGGCCAGGATTGCGGTCGCCACCAGCACCAGAGCCTTGCCGGCGAAAAACGACACGGACTGCCAGGCGACGCCGTGAACGGCAGCCCGTGCCAGCCCGCCACCGATCGGGGACCCTCCCCTGTTTGCCGGAGAGCGTCGGGGAAGGGATAGTCGTCGCCGGGCCAACCCTTCCCAGAAGCCAAGACCCCAGCCGACATGCATCGCGAGGAAGGCGGCCGGCAGGTAGCGCCGAGCGCGGGGGTCCAGAGCGCGGGAGGTGTGCGCGGTCGCGAAGGCGAGGCCGAGGAGGTAGACGGCAAACGGAAGCGCGGCGAGCAGGCGCAGCATGGGGAGAAGAAGAAGGCCTCCGAGCCAGGAACCCAGCAGGCCCGGCGCCGCGAGGTGGCGCGGCTGGAGTGAGGCTGGGTGCAGGCGGGCGACGTCCGCCTTGCCGCGACCGTAGCGACGGTATTGATGAAAAAGATCCGGCACGGACTGGCGGCATTGCCAGTCGATCTTCAGCTCAGGGTCGAAGAGCAGTTTGCGGCCGTGCTGCCGGAGGCGATAGTCGAACTCGAAGTCCTCGTTGGCCAGCAGCCGCTCGTCCCAGCCGCCGAGCTCGCGCGCCAGCGCGGTCGGGTAGGCGCCGAACGGGATGTGGTCCACCGTCTGGACGGAGCGACCGTGGTGGTAGGTGGAGTTGCCGACGCCAAAGGGGGAGGCCATGGCGGCGGCGATCGCGCGGCCGGCCGGCGTGACGCCCTGCCCATCTTTCCGGCCACCGACCCCGCCCCAGTCGCCGGACTCGAGGTGATGGACGAGCCGGCGCACATAATCGGGCGGCACGCTGGCGTGCGCATCGACGCGGATGAGCCACGAACCGCGCGCCGCGCGAAGGGCGAGGTTGAGTGAGGCCGGGATGGTGCCCCGGGGGTTGACGAGGAGTTCGACGCGGTGGTCCCGGCGGGCGAAGCTCTGGACGATGGCGCCGGTGCCGTCCGTCGACGCGCCATCGACGACGAGCACCTGGAGATTGCGCCAGTCCTGGCCGAGGATCGAGGTCAGGCAGTGCCCGAGGTTGGTTTCCTCATTACGGGCTGGTACGACGACCGTAACGAGCTCCTGGTCGAGCATCGAGCTCAGGTAAGGCCCGAGGCTGGCTTCCTCGTTAGGGGCCGGTAGGGGGACCGTCACCAGCTTCGACATCACAGGCAACGAAGGATCTCGCCGACCGTGCGCAGCACGATGACGAGGTCGAGCCAGGGAGACCAATGCTCGATGTAGTAGTTGTCCATCCGCACGCGCTCGGTGATCGAGGTATCCCCGCGCAGCTTGTTGACCTGGGCCCATCCCGTGATGCCGACCGGCGCGCGATGGCGATCCTCGTAATGGGGGACTTCCGTGCCGAACTGCTCCACGAAGTGGGGCCGTTCCGGTCGCGGGCCGATCAGTGACATGTCGCCGCGCAGGACGTTGTAGAGCTGCGGTAGCTCGTCGATCGATGTCTTGCGCAAGAGCCGTCCGACCGGGGTGACCCGATGGTCGTTCGCCACTGACCAGGTTGTGTCGGAGTCCGAGTTCACGCGCATGCTGCGGAACTTGAGGAGATCGAAAGGCTTGCCGCCGCGCCCAATTCGACGCTGCCGGAAGAAGACCGGACCTGGGCTGGAAAGGCGAACCACCGCCGCTGCGGTCACGAAGATCGGGGCGCTCAACGCGAGCAGCGAAAAGGCGATCGTCACGTCGAGTGCCCGCTTGACGCGCAGGCGGCTCGGGCGGCCGAGCGCGGGTGGCGGCACCCGGAGCAACGAGATACCCACGACGTCATCGACGTGGTGCGCGTCGGGGGCGATCGCAAGGTCGGCGCCGCGGGCGATCAGATGTGTGCGCACGCGCAGGGCCTGGCAACCGCGGACCATCTGAACCAGATCGAGGTTGCGACCGAACCCGATGATCACCCGTCGCACCTCGAACTGCCGGACGACCCGCTCCAGGTTGCCGTAGTCGCCCAGCACCGCCATCGATGCACCGCTGGCGATCCGCCGCGCGTCGAGGAACCCGATCGGCTGCAGACCAAATTCGGGATGATCCGCGAGCGTGGTGGCGAGCCGCGTGCTGAGCGGGCCCGCACCGACGATCAGGGTCCGCTCGCTCACCAGGTGGTGCGATCGCATCGACCGGATGGCGGCGTAAGCGAGTAATCGTCCAAGGAGAAGCGCGCCCAAGCCGACGAGGGCGAGGCGAAGACGGGCCTCGACCGCGACCATCGAGGGCGCGAGCAGTAACGTCCCGGTCAGCGCGATCGCGACCCAGGCCGCGATCGAGGGCGCATCCTTGAGCACGCGCAGGTCGACCCGTGCATCGTGCTTTCCGGTGGCCGCCAGCCCGGCCAGCGCCAGCAGGGCGAAGCTGAGGCCGATGCGATGGGTGTTGGCGGTGATGACCAGCGTGGCCAGCAGGGCGATCGCGTCCGCGACCGGGGTGGCGGCCCTGATGGCGAAGCGCCCGGCCGAAGTCGCTGTGGGGCTGAGCGCGGCGAGATCGAGGCCAGCGTCGACGGGATATGCTGATGAAGGCGCGTCCAGACGAAACGCCGGATCGAGTGTGAGGCGAGAAACCTTTTCGTTCAGCACGATGCAGCCTCTCGCCCCGCGCGGATCGCTGCTAGCCTGGTCATCTCCCGTCACCCACGATATGGAGCGCACCCGGTGACGGGGAATGGGCATTACGCGAAGTCCACGCGTCCACGCACCTAGGACGCCGGGGTATCTGTCCCATGTCGGGACAGCGGGTCCCGCTAGGGCTCGACCAACCCTTTGCGGACCGCGTAGAGCACGGCCTGCGAGCGATCGTAGATCTGCAACTTCTCGTACATGTGGCTGACGTGGTTGCGAACGGTCTTCTCGCTGATGCCCAGCCGGCGGGCGATCTGCTTGTTCGCGAGTCCGGTGGCGAGCAATTTGAGGATCTCGATTTCACGCCCGGTCAGGCCGTCGTAGAACTCCTTGGGCGTTGCCGTGCCACTCAGCAGGTCGAGGACCCGGTTCGCGACCGCGTTCGCCATCACACGCTCGCCGCTGATGACGGCCATGATGCTGGAGACGATGGCGTCGGGCTGGGAGTCCTTGAGGACGTAGCCGCTGGCCCCCGCCCGCAGCGCTTGCAGGACGTAGCTGTCGGCATCGAAGGTGCTGAGGATCAAGACCTTGATTTCCGGATGCTCGGCGCGCAGCCGGCGCGTCGCCTCCACGCCATCAAGCTTGGGCATCTTGAGGTCCATCAGGATGACGTCCGGTGTCAGCGATGGCCCCCGTTCGACCAGGTCCGCGCCGTCGACTGCCTCGCCGACGACTTCGACCCGCGGGTCCTCATCGAGCAACCGGGCCAGCCCGGTTCGAAAGAGCGTTTGGTCGTCGGCGATCATGACTCTGGCCGCCCGAGTCGCCATGCGGGACCTCCTCGCTGTGGGTTCTGATCCCACGGTAGGGGGGTGCCAGGGTCCCGGGCAATAGGCTTTTTTCCTAGCAGGCTTCGTAACATGGAGGAGATGACGTGATAAAGGTCCTGCTCGTTGATGACAACGCACTCTTCCGCGATGGCATCGTGCAGATCCTGCACGCGGATGGGCGCTTCCAGGTCGTCGGCCAGGCATCTGACGGGGCCGAGGGGATTGCGGCGGCCGGGCGTTTGCGGCCTGACCTGATCCTGATGGACCTGCGGATGCCGGGGATGGGTGGGGTCGAGGCGATTCGCGCCATTCGGGCCGACGCACCGCAGGTGCCGATCGGGGTGCTGACCATGTTCGAAAGCGCCGAGTCGGTGCAGTCCGCGCTGCAGGCGGGTGCGAGCGGGTACGTCGCCAAGGACGCGACCCCGGACGATTTCTGTGAAGCGGCAAGCTCGTTGGCGCAGGGCACACGCCAGGTCATCGCGATCCCGAACGCCCTGGCGACCAGGACCGACGGCAACCATTCCAGTGTTCTTCTCGCCCGTCTGACCGATCGAGAGCGGGAGGTGTTGCGGGCCCTGTCGACCGGCGCCAGCACGGCAGAAATCGCCCGCGCCCTCGGCATCACGACGAAAACGCTCCGAAACCACATCAGCGCCACCTACCATAAGCTCGGCATTTACGATCGCGCCCAGGCCGTGATCCTGGCGGTTCGCGAAGGACTGGTCGACGTCCAGTCGCCCTAGGCGAGCCGGGACGAGCGGCCCCGTCTCCGTGGGGTAAGTCCCATTGCGAAACGGTGGCGTGGCGCCCTAGGCTCGAGGCAGAGGCTGGAACATCATGCTTGACCCGGCGCCCGGACCGTCGACCGAGTACGCGCATCGTTGCCCGCTGCCCTGGCCGGTCGACCCCGAAGCGCCGGAAGGCCACGTCTGCGAATGCGGCCGAAAGTGGGTCTACCAGCCTGCGCATTGGGATCCGCTGTTGACCCTCGACGAGCTTCGGATGCGGCAGGAGGCCGGCGCCTTTCTGCGCAGCATCATTCCCTCATTTCACGCACCAGACCCAGCCGCTGCCCCGCTCGAACCCCGCGAGACGGCGGTCATCGTGCACCTGCCGCCGGCTTGACACAAGGACCGGTCGAACGGCACAGTATGTGATAGCGGGCGTGTAATTAATTCCCGCCGTGAACTCAAGGAGGCCGGTAAGCGTGTGGCGGCGACTCCTGGCTGTTGGGGCGGCAGTCGCGGTCGCGGTCGCGCTCTGGGTGGCGGTGCTGCTCGACTTCCCGTCGTTTCACAACGGCAGTCCGAACCTCCCGGCTCTTGGTCCGTCGAGCCCGCGTCCCTCGCCCAGCGCGCTCGCCAGTCCTGGTCCGCAGCCCGGTGGCCAGGCGTCGAACCCGCAGGCGCAGGGGCCACCTGGGAGCACCAGCCTGACCGGCGGCGGAAATGGGGGTGACGAGGTCGAGGACGAGCCGCCGGACGTCGAAGACGAACCACCGACCTCATCCAGTGGCGGGACGATGGCCCCGACAGCGGCCCCCGGGTTGGTCGGGCAGAACCTCCTGCCGTCGGCGCCGCCACTGCCGAAGTCGTCACTGCCGGCGCTTCCCCTGCCGACGCCGTCCATCCCCTGAGCGCGGCTTAAGCCGTGGCAAAAGGGCGCGCCGGCCGTGGGCCGGGACAATCAGGACCTCGCGACGGCGGCCGTCCCGAGCATGCACGGAGCTTCAACTCGCGCCCTTCACGCCGTATCGGCGTGTCTCTCACCATGAGAAGTGCTTCGCACGCTCACCATGCATGAGATCCCTCGCCGTGGCTTGATCAAGGGCGTCGCCGTGGCGCTCATCGTGGGCACGTGGTGCCCATCGGGAGTCGCCGCGCCGCGCAGCGCTTCAGCCGAGGGTGAGTCGCCGCTGCAGGTGACGGCGCTCGACCCAGGATCGGCATTGTTGCAATGGAGCGCCGTACCGGGCGTCGCGCGGATCGAGATCCGCCGAGACGGCCGGCTGCTCGACGACGTGGCAACCTCTGGCGGCTCGACGCTGTCGTACACCGACCATCTGCTCTGGCAATCAACCACGTACGCCTACGACGTCATCGCCATCAATCCCGAGGGCGAGGTCGTGAGCAACCAGACGGCGAGCGTCACGACGCCGGCGCAG
>VBEQ01000062.1 GCA_005881235.1 Chloroflexota bacterium
GGCTGATCGCCGAGTCGCAGGCGTAGCGCTGGACGGTCTCGGCCGGCACCGTGCCGCCACCCTCGAGCTCGCCCGCCGGTGCGCCCTTGATCCCGGCCAGGGTGTCGAGGCTGGCGCGGACGATCAGCTGCGGCCGGGGGCCGGCGCCGTCGCGCCTGCTGCCTGAGCCCTGCCGGCAGAGTTCCATGAGCGCATCAACGCTGCGCTGGCCGTAATTGCGCGCATCGTCCTTGACCGGCTTCATGAAGGGCTCTAGCGCTGTCCGCAGCGTGGCGCCGCCCTCGGCATCGAGCAAGCCATCGACCCTCACAAGCCCATCCTGTGGCTCGCCGATGTGAAAGTAGCGCCGTTCATAGGCGCGGTTGGCCTCCGCCAGGGCGCCCGCCGCATCCACGCGGTGTTCGAAGTTCTTGGCGACCGTGGTGAACTGGCCGGGGTCCATCGTCTGGGCCGCCTGCAGCAGCGTGCCCTCTTCTTTGCGCACGACGGCGGCTCCGACGTTCTCCGCGGTGCGGGCCAGAACCGCGACATGCTGGTAGCCGACGTCGCCGTTGGCGAACGCCGCACCCGTCTGGGGCAGCTTCTCGAGCTGGCGCGCGATTTCCACCCGCTCCATGGCCGCGCCGCCGGAGAGTTTGCACTTCCAGCGCAGCCAGGCCGTCAGTGAGAGGGCGCCGTCGGCCTTGTACTCGGCCGACCTGTCGAAACGGCGAACACCCGTCACGAAGGCGGCCTCCAGCGGGTCGATTCCCGCCTCTCGGATCTGGATTAGCGCTTCGCCCAGCGTCTCGCCCTCCGCGTCACGAACGTAATCCGACACGGCGCGCACCCCGGCGCGCAGCGACTGCATGGCGGCATCCAGGCGGCGGGTTCCCGGCTTTCGCTCGACCTCGGCCACGGCCATGCTCTAAGCCTGAACCATGCTTGCGACAGCTGTCTGTCAATGACCCAGGGATGTGCTCGCTTTACCATCAGTCCAGGAGACGAAACGCTTCCCCCCGACGCACAGCTGTCAAAAATGGGTGTTAGCGTCGCCCCATGGCGGCATGCCCCGATTGTCAGCGAGAGATGCTGCTAGCCCCCAGCTGCGTGGCGATCTTTGCCGTGGTCACACGGGGCAGGACGCTCGACCGCATTCGACATGCTTCCACTGCGACCGACCGCTGTGACAGCTGCAACGTCATGCCGGGTGGGATTCATCACTTCGGTTGCGACATGGAACCTTGCCCAGGTTGTGGCGGCCAGCTCATCACGTGTACGGGCAACGGGATCGAGTCGGCTAGTTAAGTCTGATTCGCCGCGTCCTTCAACCAGGGAAGGGCAACGCCCAGTGGTCCAACCAGAAGCGCAAATTCTTCAGACGCCAGGCGCCGCCGCGCGGCGATCGCGGTGGCCGCATCACCGGCGGCCCACCAGGTGGGACTCTCTGATGGATCGCCGGCGCGCTCTGCGGCGCTCTCGAAAATCTCGCGGTAGGAATCAGCTCCCAGAGCCGCCTTGGCATCCCGCCGGGCAGCTTCGATGCTGGTCTGCGACGTGAGCCACGCCTGCTGCTGGCGTTTGCCGATCAGGGCTCTCGCTGGATCGCTGAGCCCGAGTAATCCCTGGTAGAACCGATCTACCAGGGATCCGCTCGCTGCCGAGTCGCCTTCCTTGACGAAGGCCCGGCTCATGACTTACGCAACCTGGGTCAGTGGCGCGACCTTCGGTTCGAGGGCCCAGTCGAGGACCTCTCGTACATCCTTGGCCAGGTGGATGGTCATCGCGTCGCGCACGCTCTGCGGCAGGTCGTCCAGATCCGCCTCGTTACGGTACGGCAGGATGACCTCGGTGATCCCGGCCCGGTGCGCCGCCAGCAGCTTCTGCTTGACACCACCGATCGGCAGTACCTTGCCCTGCAGCGTGACTTCGCCTGTCATGGCGACCGTGCTTTTCACCGGCCGCCCGCTAAACAGGCTCACCAGCGCCGTCACCATCGTGACGCCGGCTGAAGGCCCGTCCTTGGGGATGGCTCCCGCCGGCACGTGGACGTGGATCGCCTTCTCTTCGAAGCCGGGCGCGATGCCCAGCTCCGCCGTGTGCGACCGGACGTAGGAGAGGCCGATCTGCGCCGATTCTTTCATCACGTCGCCGAGCTGGCCGGTCAGGGTCAGGCCCTTCTGGCCATCCATGGCCGCCGCTTCGACGAACAGCACTTCGCCGCCAACACCGGTCACGGCCAGCCCAGTGGCAACGCCGGGGACTTCCGTCCGCTCGGCGACTTCCGCGTGGAACTTCGCCCGCCCCAGGTAAGTCCGGATGTCATCGCTGCCGACTTTCACCGGCGCGCTGACCTTGCCGGCTTCGATCTGCGTCGCGACTTTGCGTAGCAACCGACCAAGCTCGCGCTCGAGGTTGCGCACGCCGGCTTCCCGCGTGTGGTCCGCGATGATGCGCCGCAGCGCCTCCTCGTCGACCGTGACTTCATCGGCGCCCAGGCCGTTGCGGTCGAGCTGCCGACGCAGCAGATGGTCCCGCGCGATCGCCAGCTTCTCCTCTTCCGTGTAGCCGTCGAGCCGGATGATCTCCATCCGGTCGAGCAGCGGTCCGGGAATGGTATCCGCCACGTTGGCCGTCGGGATGAACAGGACTTCTGACAAATCGAGGTCGACTTCCAGATAGTGGTCGCGGAACGAGTGGTTCTGCGCTGGGTCGAGCACCTCCAGCAGTGCCGACGACGGATCACCGCGCCAGTCGTTGCCGACCTTGTCGATCTCATCGAGCATGATCACGGGATTACGCGTGCCCGCCTCTTTGAGAGCGCGCGCGATCCGGCCCGGGAGTGCCCCGACGTAGGTCCGCCGGTGTCCGCGGATCTCGGCTTCGTCGTGAATGCCGCCGAGTGAAATCCGCGTGAACTTGCGCCCGAGCGCTCGCGCCACCGACTCACCCAGCGAGGTCTTGCCGACGCCAGGAGGGCCGACCAGCGTGATGATCGCGCCGGACCCCCGGCCGCCGATCACCTGCAGGCCGCGCGAATCGCGCCGCTTGCGGACCGCGAGGAACTCGATGATGCGGTCCTTGACGTCCTCGAGCCCGGTGTGGTCCTCATCGAGGACGCGCCGTGCCTCGACGACGTCGAACTGGTCGACGGTGCGCTTGTTCCAGGGTATGTCGAGCATCCAATCCAGATAGTTTCGGATCCACCCGGCCTCGGGATTCTGCTCGCTCGTCCGCTCGAAGCGGTCGAGCTCGCGCTCGACTTCTTTACGAACGGCTTCCGGCATGCCGGCGTCTTCGATCTTCTTGCGATACTCGGCGGCGACGTCGCCGTCGGACTCGCCAAGTTCTTTCCTGATCGCTTCCATCTGCTGGCGGAGGAGGAACTCGCGCTGGCGCTTCTCCATGCCCTCCTGCACCTCGTTGCGGATCTTGTCCTTCAAGGACGCGTCGGCGAGGATCTCGCGGGTCCACTCGATCAGCTTCTTGAGGCGCTGCTCGACGTCGAGCGTGTCGAGGATCTCGACCTTGCGCTCCAGTGAGAGATCGGGCGAATACCCGGCCAGGTCGGCGAGCTGACTTGGCTTGTCGATACCGCGCACCATCTGAATGACTTCGCCGGCGCCACGCAGCTCGAGCAGGTTCTCGATCAGCGCCTTGTACTCGCGGGCCAGAACGTGCGACGTCTCGGTCAGCGGGTTGACGTCCTGGGCCGGTTGGGCCAGCACGCGCAGGGCGGTTCCGGTCCCGGCGGCAGCACTGCCGACGGAGGCCCGATACAGTCCCTGCAGGATGGCGACCTCGATGCCATTGGGCAGCTTTCGGGAATCCTCGAGCTTGGCGACCGTGCCGAAATTGGCAAAGCGCCCTTCGACGCGGGGCACGAGCAGGACGAGACCATCGCCCTGCCGAGCGGCGGCAACGGCGGCCTGCGCCTCCTCTCGCTCCAGCGGGATCGTGACCACCATGTTCGGCAGGACGACCCCGTTGTTGAGGGGCAGTAGGGGTATGAAATCGGTTCTTACTTCAGCCATTGGTACTTCTCCTTCGTGTTCTCGCCAGGAACAACCGGTCGAGACCTTAGGTTTATGCCCAAATCAGGGCCGGCCAAACGGCACGGCCCGCCCGGCTGGTCAGCTGGCGGTCGGCCGGGGATTGCGGGCCTGACCGGCCCCCACCAGCGGGCGGATGACGTCGTCGATCGCGGCGGCGACCAACTCCGTCGGCTCCGCCCCATTGATGAGCCTGAGCTTGCCCTCGTCGCGGTAGTAGCCGATCAGCGGCGCCGTCTGCTGGAGAAAGACATCGATCCGGTGATCGGCGATGTCGGCGCGGTCGTCCTGGCGATGTCGGTGGCCCAGCCGGTCCAGCAGCGACTGCCGGTCGGTCTCCAGATAGAGAACAGCGTCTAAGGGCCGCTGCAGCTCGGCGAGCATCGCGTCCAGGGCCCGCGCCTGGGGCAGGGTGCGGGGAAACCCGTCCAGGATGAAGCCGGCTTCGGTGTCGGGTTGCGAGAGGCGCTGCCGGATGATGTCGACGACCAGCTGGTCGGGCACCAGTTCGCCGCGATCGAGGTAGGAGCGGACGCGCTGGCCGAGCGGTGTCCCGGCCTCGACCTGCGCTCGCAGGATGTCGCCCGTGGCGATCGCCGGAATCCCGTATTTCTGCGTCAGCCTGGCTGCCTGGGTGCCCTTGCCCGAGCCGGGCGGTCCGAGCAGGACGAGGTCAAGGGCCATGGCTATTTGCAAGGAAAGCCGATGGGCTCGGCGTAGGCGGCGGTGGCGGCCTTCTGGCTGATATAGCCATCGTGCGCCATTTGGGCCAGAACGTTGAACTGTCGAGCTCGGGCGGAGCAGGGATTGCGGTAGAGGTCGTAGTACGACGGTGACTGGGGCAGGCCGGCCAGCATCGAGGCCCGGGCCAGGTCGAGCTGGCCTGGGACCCGGTGAAAGTAGATCTCGGCCGCCATGCCGATGCCATACGCACCGTGCCCGTAATAGACGGCGTTGAAGTAATTCTCCAGGATGGTGTGTTTGTCGAAGCGGGCCTCGACCTTCAAGGCGAGCAGGAGGTTCTCCGGCTTGCGCCAGCCGTCATCGTCGTTGTTCATGTAGACGACTTTCATGAGTTGCTGGCTCAGGGTGCTACCGCCCTCCAGAGCTCGATGCCGGTACAAATCCGTCATGACGGCGCGGATGAGACCCTGGGTATCGATGCCGCTGTGCTGATAAAACCGCTCGTCCTCGATCGCGATCAGCGCCTCGCTCAGTTGATCCGGAATGTCGTTGAGGTGGACTCGCGTTCCACCGTGCTGCTTGAGGATGGCATCGACGCGTCTGGGCATGTCGTCAACCGAGGGGGTGACCAGGAGCCCGACGAAGGTGGCGATCCCAAACAGCGCCGGCGACCCCAGGGCCAGGGCGACGATCACGGCAACCACCCGCTGCCGTCGCGTCCTGGAGGGCCCCCGCACTGCGGGACGATTCTAGTGTCGCGGCCGGATCGCCGCGACCTGTTCGTGACGTGGCGTCCACGAGTTGGGCCTGAATTGCCCGCAGCCAGCAGTAAAATGATCCTGTGGCGGAGGGCTCGGGCAGGATGAACGATCGGAAGGGGACCTGGAAGGTCAAGGCCGGCTTGGCCGAGATGCTCAAGGGTGGCGTCATCATGGACGTCGTTACCGCCGAGCAGGCCAAGATCGCCGAGGATGCCGGGGCCGTCGCGGTAATGGCCCTCGAGCGGGTGCCCGCCGACATCCGCCGGGAGGGCGGTGTCGCCCGGATGAGCGATCCCGGTCTGATCACCGCCATCATCGAGGCCGTTACCATCCCGGTGATGGCGAAGTGCCGAATCGGGCATTTCGTCGAGGCGCAGATCCTGGAGTCGCTCGGGGTCGACTACATCGACGAGAGTGAGGTGCTGACGCCGGCCGATGAGGAACACCACATCAACAAGCATGTTTTCAAGGTCCCGTTTGTCTGCGGATGCCGGGATCTCGGCGAAGCCTTGCGGCGGATTACGGAAGGCGCCGCCATGATCCGCACCAAGGGCGAGGCGGGCACCGGCAACGTCGTTGAGGCGGTCCGGCACATGCGAGCGGTGACCGGCGCGATACGCAAACTGCACGGC
>VBEQ01000063.1 GCA_005881235.1 Chloroflexota bacterium
AGATAACCGAACGAATCGGATGGATCCGGGAGGCCGCGGGCTCGCGATTCGATCAGATCGAGATCAATCTCAACCTGATGGCGGTTGGGCAGCAGGTCCCGCGCTGGATCGCGAGCCAGATGGGGCTGACCGCAGAAGGGCTGGCGCGCGCCGGCGCGGTCGCGGCGCTGAGCGGCACAGTCGACGAGATGGTCGACGCGTTGCAGCGGCGCCGCGAGAGCCTCGGCATCTCGTACATCGCTGTGGGCGATGAGTTGATGGACGGTCTGGCGCCGGTCGTCGAGCGACTCGCAGGTCGCTAGAAGACTCCTTCAGGGGAGGGTTGGCGGCGAAGCAGGAGATATCGTTTAGAAGCGCTCTCGCTGCCAGTGTGGGTACGCATCTACGGTCTTACCTCAAAAAATGACTGTCCCGCATGACTGATCAAGGGCCAGCGATCGAGGCGTAGAGTGAAGCGAAAGGTCGCGATGTCAGAACCGGTCAGCGGAATGCTAATCGGAGCCGTGCTGAAGAAGCTCGGCGATCTTTTTGGGGATGCACTATTGGCGAAGCTCCGGGACAGGCGCCCGGAGCAGCAAAGAGAGATGCTCCTTGACTTGTTTACCCAGCTGAGGATGATCGAGAAATCGATTCTCCAGCTGGTTGGAATGATTGACGCTCTCATAGAAAACCCCGAAGACCATTCGCTTGAAGGGGCGGCGAAGGATCTCTACAAAGACTTAACGAAAGCATTGCTCGCAATTTCCCACGATCTCAATAAACTGGCCCCGCGCTTTGAGATCATGGCAAAGGATGCGGCCGAACTCATATTCGACTTCACGCAGGCAGATGAAGGCTTTCTTTATAGCTTCGGATTGCTGCGTCAGCGGACTCACCAGGCAAATCGGGAAGATCTTGAGGACTATCGCTCTCGTTTAGCTGATATACGACGCCAGGCTCGGGATGCAAGGGAGGCGGTTAGCGCCTTTATCCGAAAGGAATACACATGGGCAACTCTATGAGCTCAACAGTCATGGACTTATGCAGTTCACTGCTCGATCCATCCGCAGACGAAGGGGCAGCGTCACGGTAAGTTAGCAAGATGAATGCCAACCCAGTCTCCCGGACAAACGCGAGCCTCATACTGGTCGGTCGATTGATGCTGGCCGAGGCGGTGACGTTCGCCATCGCCTCGATCCTTCACTTTGGCGTCGCCGAATCCTTCATCGACGCAGCGATTCCCGAGGCCATCATTGCCGTTGTCCTCGGAGCTGCGGCTATCGCCGTGATGCGGCGCGGGGCCGGCTCGTTGGGGCTGGCACTGGCGGCGACGCTCTTCGCGCTGGCCGGCGTCATCATCGGGTTGAGTGTGATCATCGGTGGGCCGGTCTCACGTCCTATCGACCTCGCCTACCACGCGACCATCCTTGTGGCACTGGTCGGTACCGTGGTCCTGCTGCTGCGCTCTCGCTAGACCAGATATTGGTAGAGGAGTTCTTCGCTGCCCAGCGGGCGGAAGTTCAGCTGGATCTGCTCCATCCGCTTCAGCAAGGGCTCCAGGTCGGCCCTGTCTTTGAGCTCGATGCCAACCAGGGCGGCCCCACGCTCTCTGTTCGTCTTCTTGATGTACTCGAAGCGCACGATATCGTCCGTCGGCCCGAGGGCGTCGTCGACGAACTGGCGCAACTGGCCGGGCTTCTGGGCGAACTCGATGATGAAGTAGTGCTTGCGGCCGAGGTAGACGAGACTGCGCTCCAGGATTTCCGGGTAGCGCAGGACGTCGTTGTTGCCGCCGCTCAGGACGCAGACGACGGTCTTGCCGCGGATCTCCTCGGCCACGTCGTCGAGCGCCGAAAGGGCGAGTGCCCCGGCCGGCTCGGTGATGATGCCCTCGTTCTGGTAGAGCTCGATCATGGTGGTGCAGACCTTGCCCTCTGGCAGGAGCACGACCCGGTCGACATACCGCCGGCAGAGGTCGAAGGTGCGCTGCCGCGTCTTGCGCACCGCGGCGCCGTCGATGAAGGTGTTGATCTCCTCGAGCTCGACGATGCGGCCCTGTTTGAGGGACTCATACATCGACGGCGAGCCAGCCGGCTCGGCGCCGACCACGACGACCGCCGGATTCTTCCCCTTTATATAGGATGCGACGCCTGACGCCAGGCCGCCGCCGCCGATCGGAACGATGACCATCCCAACGTCACCAGCGGTGGCGTCGAAGATTTCCTTGCCGACGGTGCCCTGGCCGGCGATCGTCTGCAGATCGTCGAAGGGGTGGACGAAGATGCCTTGCTTCTGCGCGCAGTATTCCTCAGCGGCCGCGCTCGACTCGTCATAGGAATCGCCGACCAGCCGGATCTCGACCAACTCCCCACCGAAGTGCTCCACCCGCTCGATCTTCTGAGTGGGAGTGATGCGCGGCATGAAGATCGTGGCGCCGATCCCAAGATGGGCGCAGGCGAAGGCGACACCCTGGGCATGGTTGCCGGCGCTGGCGCATACGACTGGGCGCTTGCGATCCTCGGGCGAGAGCGAGGCGATCTTGTTGTAGGCGCCGCGGATCTTGAACGACCGCACCGCCTGCATGTCCTCGCGCTTGATCAGGATGGTGGCGCCGTATTGCTCGGACAGCCGGATCGACGGCTGCAGCGGCGTCGTCGAGGCGATGCCCTCGAGCCGCTGCTCGGCCTCGTCGATCGCGCGCACCATCTCCATGGTCTGGCGATTGTATCGTTAGCCGGTGGACGCCTATATCTGCCGGACGTGCGGCGTGCAACAGGCGGAGAGCGAGGATCCGCCGTCGCACTGCGCGATCTGCGACGACGAGCGGCAATACGTCCCGCCCGGTGGGCAGCGCTGGGTCACCCTGACCGGACTCCGCGGCGAAGGCCACCGCGTCGAGGTGCGCGACCTCGAGCCGGGGCTCACCGGAATCGGTGCCGATCCAACGGTCGGCATCGGACAGCGCGCGCTAGTCGTCCAGACGCCCGCCGGCAACTTCCTGTGGGACTGCTTCGGATTCATCGACAACGAGGGCATCGCGGCCGTCCGTGCGCGCGGCGGCATCCATGGCATCGCGATGTCGCACCCGCATTTCTATGGCGTCAACGTGGAGTGGAGTCGCGCCTTCGGGAACGCGCCGATCTACATCCCGAAGGCGGATCGCGATTGGGTGATGCGGCCCGATCCCGCGGTCAAACACTGGGAAGGTACCATCGAGCCGCTTCCAGGGGTGACGCTGATCCAGTCGGGTGGGCACTTCGAGGGCAGCGCCGTCCTCCATTGGGCCGGCGGGGCCGATGGTCGAGGGGCGCTGTTCACCGGCGACACCATCACGGTGGGGCCCGACCGGCGGTTCGTGAGCTTCATGCGGAGCTATCCCAACCTGATCCCGCTCTCCGCGAGTGAGGTCCGGCGCATCGTGTCGACCGTCGAGCCATACAAATTCGACCGGATCTACGGCGGCTGGTGGGACCGGATCGTCGGCGGTAACGCCAAAGCCGCCATCCAGAAGTCGGCCGACCGATACGTCCGCTGGATCGAGGGAGGGAATTGAGCGATGGCGCTTCCCTCGCCGAGGCCGGCTGGGCCTTCGCCGGTGATGGTGGCGCCGGCATCGGGGGCGCGCTCGAACGATTTCTCCAATCGCTCCCGTTAAGGCCCCGGCTTCTCGGCCTGGGAGAGCCCATGCACGGCGTGGAGGCGTTCCCGCAGCTGCGAAACCAGGCGTTCCAGCATCTCGTCGAGCACGACGGTTACCGATCGATCGCGATCGAGACGGACTGCCTCGCCGCTCTGACGGTCGACGCCTTCGTCGCGGGCGGAAAGGGACAACTCGCCGAGGTGGTGCGATCCGGCTTCAGCCATGGGTTCGAGAAGGCCGAAGCCAACCGCGAACTCGTCGCCTGGATGAGCCAGTACAACCGACGTCGCGACGCGAGTGACCGGCTCAGGTTCTACGGGTTCGACGCACCCATGGAGATGACTGGGGCCAACAGCCCCCGACCCGCGCTCACGGCATTGCAGGCCTACCTCGCGACCAACCTCGAGGCCGCGTTGTTACCAACAACAGCCGGCGCCATCGACACGCTGGCCGGCGCCGATGAGCGGTGGTCGAATGCCGCCGCAATCCTCGACCCCTCTCAATCGGTCGGCGCTTCCGCGGAAGCCAACACGCTGCGCCTCCTCGCGGACGATCTTCTCGCCCTGCTGATTGCCGAGTCCCCGCGACTGATTGCTTCCACGTCGCGTGATGAGTGGTGGCGTGCCTACGTGCACGCGCGCACGGCTGCCGGGCTGCTTCGCTACCATGCCGCGATGGCGGAAACATCCGACGCTCGCGTGGCGCGGCTCCTGGGCCTGCGAGACGTGATGATGGCTGACAACGTCAATGCCATCCTCGCGCGCGAGGGCCAGCGGGGACCCACCCTGATGTTTGGCCACAACCTGCACCTGCAGAAGGGCCGGAGCAGGTGGCATCTGGGAGACCTGTCACTGGAGTGGTGGAGCGTTGGATCGATCATCGGCGCGCAGCACGGCGATGAGTACGCCGTCCTTGGCGCGGCTCTCGGTGCCGCGCCACGGCAGGGGCTTAACGCTCCCGCACCAGATACGCTCGAGGGGACCCTTTCCGCCCTTCCGGAGAGCCGTTACCTGTTCAAGGCCACCAGCCTCATCACGGCTCTCAGCGTGTTCCCGAATCTGGTCCTCCGGACCGACACGGCGCCCAACAATGGCTACTTCCCGCTGGACCCTCGAGAGCTGAATGATGCCGATGGAGTCATCTTCCTCAGGGACGTCTGACCGCGACGGAACGGTTCGATTCCTGCGGCGAGTCACACGGTCGTTACCGACCCGGGGTTGGTTCGTGGCGGCTGCCTTAGCGGATCGGCGCGAACCCGTGGCTGAGTCGCGGCAACGGGTGAAATCTCGCTGACGGGCGAACGAAACACCCCCTCCAGCCATTTATTCGATTCACTCGGAGACCCCCACCCTACCCTCCCTCAGAGGGGGAGGGAAATGTTGAGGGAACTCGAGGACGAACTCATTCGGCAGGAGGAACATTCGCATGAGCAAGCGCGAGAAGAAGCACGGCGACCAGGGCGGGCAACCGCAACCGGGCCAGCAGTGGCCGCAGAAGCAGGGTGGCAGCCAGCCGGGCCAGAACTGGCCCTCGAAGCCGGCCGGTCAGCCTGAGAAGACGACCACGTGGCCGACGCAGCCCGGACAGGGCCGCTAAAGCTACCTTCGAAAAAGAAGCAGCGCCCCACCGTGGGGCGCTGCTTTATTTGTGGAACGCCGCCAGCCGCTTGGCCTCATCCTCGACCTCTCGGCGCGCGGCTTTTGGAAGAGGCTCGAATGGCTTGACCTCGATGCGGCCTCCCTCATAACGCCAGGTGCCGGCGACGGCGCCATCGACCAGGAAGGTTGGCACCGAATGCGGCGTCTTGGTGTTGAAGACGAGGGGCCGGTACTGCTCCGGCAGGATCTCGGTGCGCCGGGCGTGAACCAGCAGCGTCGCATCCCACGTCGGTAGGAAGCGGACGGGCGCCGGCGTCGCGGCATCGGGTAGAGGCGCGCGCTGAAGATCGAGGAGCTCCTTCCCTTTCTCGTCGCGAAATTGCCGGAGCGAGAGTCGATGGATCGCCGGTGACAGGGTTGTGTTGGGGATGCCGGCCCAGTCTGCGATCTCTCGCACCGTCGCCGGACCGAACGCTCCCAGGTAGCGACGAACGACATGCTCGAGTCCAGCCGACTCGGTCACGGCCGCCGGTCGAACCCAGGTGTCGGCGAGTCCATAGAGATCGGCTTTACGCTGCTCCCACGTGCCCGATGGCGGCACGCGAATCAGGTCGACCCAGAGCCCGATGCCGTTCCAGGCGATCGATGGAAAGCCGCGACGCGCGAGCAGTTCCCTCAGGTCAGTGGCGCGCCGTGGGCCTGCCGCGAGCTCTTCACGAAATATTGGCACCGCTGCCTCGACATCGACATCACCGAAACCCTTGCGGGTGACACGGCGCCACCATTCCTGGCGGCCCATCCTGACCGCGGCAAGGAAAAGCCAGTAGTCCCTGGCCGAGACCATGTGAATCGTGCTGCGCAGCAGGGTGCCCTGAATCACCCGCCGCTGTTCGAGCGCCGCCGTCAGCGCGTCGCGCCGGAAATGGCGCATGCGCGACCAGAGGCCGACGTATCCCGATGGCGCGTACTGCGTCTGAAGCCCGCCGATGCGTTCGAGCGTCGGCACGAGCGCCAGGGACGAACGCTCGAGTAAGAACTGGCGCGCGAGCAACGCCCGATTGAGCTCCCGGGTCGTCAGTAGGCGCTCGGGTCTTTTCGTCTCAGGTGCCTGCCGGAGCAAGTCTAAGGGGCCAATTGCCTAGGTAATCCGGACTAGGCTTGCCTATCAATCGGCTCAATTTTGTGACAACGGCGCAACGTTCTTCTCCCGCTGATCTAGGACTCGCACCTTCTCACGCTGAATACGTACATACGTCTTGTGTCATTGCGTGTCCTGATCCTGGAGGACCGGCCCGATGACGCCCTGCTGGTTGCCGAGCACCTGCGGCGCGCCGGCCTCGCCATAGCCTGGGAGCGGGTCGATACCGAGGCGGCGTTCGCCGCCAAGCTGGAATCGGGGTTGGACCTGATCCTCGCCGACTACAGCCTGCCCCAATTCACCGCCCCGCGTGCGCTTGACATGTTGAAAGAGCGCGACCTCGATATCCCATTTATCGTCGTCTCCGGGACGGTCGGTGAAGATGCCGCGGTGGAGGTCATGCGCGGCGGAGCGCGCGACTACGTTTTCAAGGGAAACCTCTCCCGCTTGCGACCCGTCATCGAGCGTGAAGTCCGCGCTGCCGCCGAACGAAAAGCCGCTCGCGCGGCGCAGGACGAGTACCTGCGGCGGCTCAGCAGCATTTTCGATACCGCGCTCGACGCGGTCATCACGATGGACGCGAACGGCGTCATCACCGACTGGAATCCGATGGCGGAAGCGATCTTTGGGTGGCCAAAGTCCGAGGCCGTGGGCCGGTTGGTGGCGGATAGCATTATTCCTCCGCGTTATCGGGAGGCACACCGTCTGGGTCTCGCCCGCTTCCTCGAGACAGGCCAAGGACCGGTTCTCAACCAGCGCGTGGAGTTGGAAGGCATCCACCGAGATGGCCACGAATTCCCGATCGAGCTCTCCATCGGGGCCGCGCCATCCGCGCACGGGTTTGTCTTTAGCGCCTTCGCGCGCGACATCAGTCAGCGGCGGCATGCCGAAGAAGCGGTTCGGCGGCTGGCGGCGACCGTTGCGGCTTCGACCGATGCCATCATCTCGGCCGATCTCAACGGCCACATCATCAGTTGGAATGCGGGCGCTGAGCGCATGTACGGCTTCCCCGCGGCGGACACCATCGGTCGGAAACTGTCCGTCATCGTGCCGGAAGAGCGCGCGGCTGAACTGAAGGCCGCGCTCGATCGCGTGCACAAGGGTGAGCACATCGAGCAGCTCGAAACGGTCCGCCGGCGAAAGGATGGTCGCCTGGTCGAAGTTTCCATCAGCTTCGCGCCGCTCACCGACGAACACGGAACCGTGATCGCGACCACCGGCATCTCGCGCGACATGAGCACCGCGAAACAAGCTGCACTCGAACTCCGAGCCAGTGAAAAGCGATATCGGCGGATCGTCGAAACCGCGTTCGAAGGCGTGTGGATCATCGACAGCAAGAACGAGACGACATTTGTGAATCGCCGCATGGCCGACATGTTGGGGTACACGCCCGAAGAGATGCACGGAAAACCGGTCCTCGCCTTCATGGACCCGGATGCCCAGGCGGCATTCGTGGCGAATCGCGACCGCCGGCAGCAGGAGTACCAGGCCGAGCATGAGTTCCGATTCCGCCGAAAGGACGGGTCGGAACTGTGGGTGCTGCTCGAGGCCAGTCCCGACCGGGACGAGGCCGGGAATTACGTCGGATCGCTCGCGATGGTCACCGATGTCACCGAGCGCCGGCGCGCCCAGAAGGCGCTCGAGTACCAGGCGCTCCACGATGCCTTGACCGGGTTACCGAATCGTGTCCAATTGGCCGACCGGCTGGGGCACGCGTTGGAGTCGGCCCGGGCCGCACACGAGCAGGTTGCCGTCCTCATTCTCGACCTGGACCACTTCAAGGAAGTCAACGAAACCTTCGGTCACCAGGCCGGCGATCGCCTTCTGGAACAGGTCGGTCCGCGCCTTCGCTCCGAGATTCGCCCTGAAGATATAGTCGCTCGGCTCGGCGGTGACGAGTTCGCGGTGTTGCTGGCGAAAACCGATGCCACCGCGGCGACGCTAACG
>VBEQ01000146.1 GCA_005881235.1 Chloroflexota bacterium
CCGGCTTCCAGGTGGTGACCCTCGATGACGTGCCGCGTCACGGCCGGATCGCCGCCCTCGTCGTCGGCCTCAACGAACGTGAAATTTTCTATGTCCCGCTGGCTCATGAAGAAGAGCGTTGCCTCGAGCTGCGTGATGTCTTGCGCCGCTTCGGCCCCAGCCTGCAGAATGCGAAGCCATCGAAAGTCGGCTTCAATCAGAAGGCCGATTACCTGGCATTGCGGGCGCACGGTATCGAGCTTGGTGGTGCCGACTGGGACTTGCTGGTCGCCGCTTATTTGCTGAACTCTGGGGTTCGATCGCCGAGCCTGGAGGCCCTCGCCTCGGACGTCTTGCATCGCTCGATTGAGGGCCGGGAAGCCCTCTTCGGCAGCGGCAAGGCTGCGACGACCTGCGACCAGGTCGACGTCATGCGCGCCGCCGCGTTTTTCGGTGAGCGCATGCGGGTCATGCTGCAGCTCGCGCCGCGGCTCGAGTCAGAACTGGATCGTTTAGGCAACGCCGAGTTGTTCCGCGATCTCGAGATGCCGCTCGTTCCCGTGCTGGCGGAGATGGAGCTGGCCGGGGTGTCGATCGATCTGCCCTACCTGCAGCAGGTCTCCCGTGAGCTCTATGACCAACTGCAACGGCTGGACCAGGAGATCGCCGACGTCGCCCACGGGCCGATCAACGTCAACTCGCCGCAGCAGCTGGCCAGATTTCTCTTTGAAGACCTGGATCTCCCCGGTGGCCGGAAGACCAAAAGCGGCTACTCGACAGACGCGACGGTCCTCGAAGGCCTGCGCGACCAGCATCCCGTCATCCCAAAGATCCTGGAGTTTCGTCAGCTCAGCAAGCTCAAAGGCACCTACGTCGATGCCCTGCCACTGCTGGTCGATGCCAAGACCCATCGCGTGCACACGAGCTTTAACCAGACCGTCGCGGCCACCGGCCGGCTCTCCTCGTCCGACCCGAACTTGCAGAACATCCCCATTCGGACGGAAGTCGGTCAGAAAGTTCGCCGCGCCTTCATCCCTGGCCGCCAAGGCGATGTCCTGCTATCGGCCGATTATTCGCAGATCGAACTGCGTGTTCTGGCGCATATGACGGATGACCCCGTCTTGCTCGACGCCTTCGCCCGCGGTGAGGACATCCACGCGCGGACGGCGGCCGAAGTCTTCGGTATCCCACAGGCCCAGGTAACGCCAAATCAGCGCCGGCTGGCCAAGGTCGTCAACTTCGGCTTGTTCTACGGTCTCAGTGATTTCGGCCTTGCCCGCGATACCGGCATGTCAACGGAAGAGGCGAGGGTTTTCATCGACGCCTACTTCCGCGCCTACAACCGGGTGCGCGAGTTTCTCGAAGGCATCAAGATCCAGGCCAGAGAGCAGGGCTACGTCGAGACAATCCTCCATCGGCGGCGTTATATCCAGGACATCCGCTCGCCCAATCGGATGCTGCGCCAGGGCGCGGAGCGAATCGCCATCAACATGCCGGTGCAGGGATCCGCGGCCGACATCATGAAGCTGGCCATGATCCGGCTGCAAACCTACATTCATGAGCAGGGACTCGCTAGCCAGATGGTCCTGACGGTACACGACGAGCTCGTCTTCGAGGTCACCCCCGGCGAGCGTGAGCAATTGATCGAAGTCGTCCCGGACCTGATGGCCAGAGCGTACCCTTTGAAAGTTCCAGTCCAGGTCGATCTCAAGCTTGGCCCCAACTGGCAGGACATGGAGCGGGTGCGCCTTGTCGCCGCGCGGGCATAGGGCTCGATGCCGGAGCTTCCCGAAGTCGAGACCATCGTCAACGATCTGCGACCGCAGCTGGTGGGGCGCCGCTTCGAGTTGTTGCACCTGACGCGCGATCCCGCGATTCGCGCGCGACTCGTGCGCTATCCGAGTGCAGACAAGTTCATTCGACGCCTGCGTGGCCGGACGATCAAGGCCGTCGAGCGGCGTGGGAAATACATCGTCATGCCGCTCGAAGCGGCTGCCGCCGAACCCAACGGCGCCGACCGCGCCAACGGAGTCGTACCCACGACTGATGAACGCGTGATTGTCCATCTGGGCATGACCGGACATCTTCGGGTCTGGGAACCGGAAGAGACCCCCGTCAAGCACACCCACTTTCGGGCCTTGCTGGATAGCGGCCTCGAGCTGCGCTATGACGATCCCCGGCAGTTCGGACGGCTGGTAGTCGGCAGCATGGACGAGCTGATCACGGCGCGCGCCTTCCCGGCGCGGCTCGGCCCCGAGCCGATTCACGGGGACCTGACCGAAGCCGAATTCGAAAGACTCATCCGGGCCCGCCGACGACCCGTCAAGTCGGCCCTGCTCGATCAGTCTTTTCTGGCGGGCGTGGGCAATATCTACGCCGATGAGGCATGTTTTCGGGCCGGAATCCGTCCTAGCCGGTGGACTCACCGGCTCACTGTGCGTGAACGGCGGGCCCTCTACGAAGCAATTCAGCACGGAGGCTCTTCGATCATCAACTACGTCGATGGCTTTGGGCTTCGCGGCGGCAACCAGGAGAAGCTGCTGGTCTACGGCCGAAGCGGTGAGCCCTGTCTGAGATGCGGGACGCCATTGCAGGGAACGCGCCTGGCCGGCCGCGGCACGGTGTACTGCCGCAAGTGTCAGCGCTGATACGGCTCCGCTGGCCGGTCCTGAGCCGGCGGCTGCTGATCACGGCGGGCGCCTTCCTCGCCGCGTATGTCGCCATTGCGCTCTTGGTCGATGCCGGCGCCTTCGGCCCGCTGGATTTACGGATGACGCACTATCTGCAGGGTCGCGGGAGCACCGGCCAGGACATCGGCCTTGGGATTTTCGCTTACCTGGGCAGCATCGAGGTCACGCTGCTGATCGCCGTCCTGCTCGGCGTCGGCCTCTTCCGCGGGCTGCGCCTCCTGGCCGTCTTGCCGGCGGTCTTCATTCTCGCCGGCTCCGGCCTCGAGATCCTGGGCAAGCAGCTGATCGTCAGCCCGGCGCCCGGCTCGGCACTTCAGCGATTCCCGGAATTCCTGCCGTCGCTGGGTCACCAGATCGGCCGTTGGTCCTTCCCGAGCGGGCACCTGGTTCGGGCGACGCTCACGTACGGCCTGGTGCTCTACCTGGCGGAGCGCTGGGAGCTCTTTGGCCGCGATAGCTCGCGGCTGAGCCCCGTGCTGGTTCTGGTGGTCTTCTTTGTCGGCTACGGCGTCGTCTATCTCGGATGGCACTGGCTCTCCGACGCCATTGGGGGACTTTTGCTCGGCCTGGCGTTGCTGTTTGCGCTGGTCGCCTACCTGGAGCGCAAACGGGCGGTAAATCCGGGCCATCTGCTGGATTAGCGGACGTCGGCCGATCGCGCTGGTGCCCCACCGTCTGGACGAGTGCCGTTGCGCAACCCTGTCAGGCCGACCGGGCGTTGGCCGGAACCCGATGGAGCGGAGGCTTCGCCTTCCAGTGACCCTCTTTCGTTCGCTGCAGGATCCACCCTTCTTCGTGGACCATCCGGTGATGCGGCCGGCACAGTAGCGCCAGGTTGGGCAGCGCCGTCGCGCCGCCCCGCGTCCACCAGACCAGGTGATGCCCGTCGCACCAGGTCAGTGGCCGCGTGCATCCGGGGAAGACGCAGTGGCGGTCGCGTGCTTCGAGCGCCCGCCGGGTCGACGCCGGGAGGGTGCGGCTGGCGTGATTGAGCTCGTGCTCGAGCTCGCCCTGGCCCGTGATGCGGCTGATCGCCGAGTCGCAGGCGTAACGCTGGACGGTCTCGGCCGGCACCGTGCCGCCGCCGTCCAACTCGCCGGCCGGTGCGCCCTTGGTCCCGGCGAGCGTGTCGAGGCTGGCGCGGATGATCAGCTGTGGCCGCGGCCCGGCACCGTCGCGCCGGCTGCCTGAGCCACCCTGCCGGCAGAGTTCCATGAGCGCATCAACGCTGCGCTGGCCGTAGCTGCGGTCGTCGTTCGGGATTGGCTTCATGAACGGCTGCAGCGCCGTGCGCAGCGTGGCGCCGCCCTCGGCATCGAGCAGGCCGTCGACCCGCACCAGGCCGTCGACCGGCTCGCCGATGTGAAAATAGCGCCGCTGATAGGCGTGGTTGGCCTCCGCCAGGGCACCGGCCGCATCGACGCGATGTTCGAAATTCTTGGCGACCGTGACGAACTGGCCGGGGTCCATCGTCTGGGCCGCCTGCAGCAGCTTGCCTTCTTCTTTGCGGACGGCCGCCGCGCCGACGTGTTCGGCCGCGCGCGCCAGGACGGCGACATGCTGGTAGCCGACCTCGCCGCTGGCAAAAGCCGCCTCGGTCTGGGGCAGCTTCTCGAGCTGGCGGGCGATTTCCACCCGCTCCATGGCGGCACCGCCGGAGAGCTTGCACTTCCAGCGCAGCCAGGCCGTCAGTGAAAGAGCGCCGTCGGCCTTGTACTCGCCCGACTTGTCGAAGCGACGGACACCCGTCGCGAACACGGCCTCGAGCGGGTCGATGCCGGCTTCGCGGATCTGGATCAGCGCGTCGCCCAGCATCTCGCCATCGGCCTGGCCAATCCAGGCGGCCATCTTGTCCACGGCGGCCTTGAGCCCTTCAATCGGGGGTCCTGAGCGATCGCCCGGTGCGGCCATGCTCAGATGGTGAGCCATGGTTGCGACAGCTGCATGTCGCAAACTTTCCGGCTCATAAAAATGGCTGGACGAAAGCCACCCGCCTCTGCTGTGATGACTATGTGAGCTGCTGGTTTTGGCTCGCGCCACTGGTTGCCGTGTGGCTGCTGCTCGCCGTCGGACTGGCTGTCGCCTTTAATGCCTGGCTCTTTTTCCCCTCGGCTCGAGTTGCGTTGCGCAGGCAACCGGCCTGGTTCCGAGCGTTGCGGGTTGTCCTAGTGCCGGTCTGGGCCGCCTTGCTCCTCTGGATATGGCTCTTAGCCGTCGGGGTCGTTCGAGCCGGCCTCTCGGGCCAATGGTGTTAGGCGCCCGACCAACTCGCGGGCAGGGTTTAGAAGTGAATCCGACTACCTACAATTGAGGCATGCCCAACTTCGCGTTTACGGCTGGCTTTGCGCCTGCTGGCGGCCAGCCGGAGGCGATCAAAAAGCTGGCCGAAGGGGTCGACCGGGGCCAAAAACACCAGGTCCTGATGGGGGTCACCGGCTCTGGCAAGACGATGGTCGTCGCCCAGATGATCCAGGAGATCCAGCGGCCGACGCTCGTCATGTCGCCGAACAAGACGCTGGCGGCCCAGCTCTGCAGTGAGTTTCGCTCCTTCTTTCCCCAGAACGCTGTCGAGTACTTCGTCAGCTACTACGACTATTACCAGCCAGAGGCCTACATCCCCCGGAGCGACACATACATAGAGAAGGACTCGTCACGCAACGACGAGATCGACCGGCTGCGGCAATCCGCCACCCGGGCGCTGTTGACCCGACGGGATGTCATCGTCGTGGCGAGCGTCTCGTGTATCTACGGCGTCGGCTCGCCCGAAGACTACCTCGGTGAGTCCGTCGAGATCCACGCCGGTGAGGGCTTTCGTCGCGATATTTTTCTGCGCAAGCTGACCAACCTTCAATACCAGCGCAACGACGTCGATTTCGGTCGGTCGCGCTTTCGGGTGCGTGGCGACACGGTCGACGTGCAGCCGTCTTACGATCAAATTGCCACTCGGGTCCAGTTCAACGGCGACGACGTGGAGCGCATCGTCCAGATCGATCCGTTGACGGGCGAGGTCATCGGTGACATCGAGTCCTTCCAGGTGTTCCCGGCGACCCACTACGTGACGCCCCGGCAGAAGCTGCTGCGGGCGCTCGATGGCATCAGTGAAGAGCTCGATGAGCGGGTCGCCTGGTTTGAGAGCCAGGGGAAGCTTCTCGAGGCGCAGCGCTTGCGTCAGCGGACGCTGTTCGACATGGAGATGATGCGGGAGACCGGCAGCTGCGCCGGGATCGAGAACTACTCGCGGCATCTCACCGGCCGCCGTCCCGGCCAGGAGCCGTACACGCTGATGGACTTCCTGCCCGAAGACACGCTGGTCGTCGTCGACGAGTCACACGTGGGGGTCCCGCAGATCGGCGGCATGTACGGCGGCGACCGGTCGCGGAAAATCCCGCTGGTCGACTATGGCTTCCGCCTGCCCTCGGCGCTCGACAACCGGCCGCTGACGTTTGCGGAATGGGAACGGAAGGTAGAACAAGTGGTCTACGTCACGGCCACCCCAGGGCCGTACGAGGAGCAGCGCTCCCAGCAGACGATCGAGGTCATCATCCGGCCGACCGGCCTGGTCGACCCGACGGTGGAAGTCCGACCGACAAAGGGCCAGATCGACGACCTGATCGGGGAGATCCACAAGCGGGTGGACAAGAGTCAACGGACGCTGATCACCGTGCTAACCAAAAAAATGGCGGAAGACATGACCGACTATTTGCGTGAGATGGGCATCAAGGTGAACTACCTGCACTCGGACGTCGATACGCTGGAGCGCGTGGAGATCCTGCGCGACCTGCGGCTCGGCGTCTTCGATGTGCTCGTCGGCATCAACCTGCTTCGGGAAGGTCTGGACCTGCCAGAGGTCGCGCTCATCGCCATCCTCGACGCCGACAAGGAGAGCTACATGCGCGACGCGCGTTCCCTGATCCAGACGACGGGGCGGGCCGCCCGCAACGTGGAAGGTCACGTCATCATGTACGCGGACTCGGTCAGCGGCTCGATGCGACGGGCGATCGACGAGACCGACCGCCGTCGCAATATCCAGATTGCCTATAACGAGGAGCACGGGATCACACCGGCCACCATCGTCAAGGCCGTCTACAACCTCGAGAAGCACCAAGAGAAAGCGATCGAGGAAACGATCGCCACGCTGGCGTCCGGGTTGCCGCCGGACGAGATCGAGCGGCTGATCAAGGATCTCGAACGCCAGATGAAGAAAGCGGCTCGCGACCTGCAGTTCGAGCGGGCGGCGGAACTGCGCGACCGGCTCGTCGGGCTTCGTCGCGACGCGATGGAGTACCGGGAGGCCCTGCCGCCGGCGGCCGCCGCCGAGTCGGGCAGGTGGCGCAAGCCGAAGACCAGCCGGATGAGGGCCCGCGTCGGTGGCTGACAAGAACGCCGCCGGCAATAAGTCTCTGCAGCACACCGAGATCGTGATCAGGGGGGCGCGCGAGCACAACCTCAAAGACATCGACCTGACCATCCCGCGCGACAAGCTCGTCGTCTTCACCGGGCTGTCAGGCTCGGGGAAGTCGTCGCTCGCCTTCGACACGATCTACGCCGAGGGGCAGCGGCGCTACGTCGAGTCGCTGTCGTCCTATGCCCGGCAGTTCCTCGGACAGATGGACAAGCCGGACGTCGATCAGATCGATGGGTTGTCGCCGGCGATCTCGATCGACCAGAAGGGGACCAGCCACAACCCGCGGTCCACGGTCGGCACCGTGACGGAGATTTATGACTACATGCGCCTGATGTGGGCGCGCATCGGCCACCCCCACTGCCCGATCAGCGGACACGAGATCACGCGCCAGACCACCGAGCAGATTGCTGACAAGGTCATGGAGCTCCCCCAGGGGAGCCGGGTCATGATCCTGGCTCCGGTCGTCCGCGACCGCAAAGGCGAGCACCAGGACGTGCTCTCTGAGGCAAAGAAGGCCGGCTTCGTCCGGGCGCGCGTCGATGGCAACCTCTATGAGCTGACCGAGCGCATCTCCCTGGACAAGAACAAGAAGCATGGCATCGAGATCGTCGTCGACCGGCTGGTGATCGACCGCGAAGGCATCAGCCGGCTACGTGAGTCGGTCGAGACCGCCGCGAAGATGGCCGGCGGGCTCGTTCTCGTAACGCGTGCCGATGGTAAGGGCGAGGAGCAGCTCTTCAGCCAGAACTTCGCCTGCCCCTTTGACGGCTTCTCGATGGAGGAGCTCGCGCCGCGCAACTTTTCGTTCAACAACCCGCATGGCGCCTGCCCGGCGTGCACCGGGCTGGGGAGCAAGCTCGAGATCGATCCGGATCTTGTGATCCCGGACAAGAGCCGGCCACTCGCCGACGGCGCGATCCGCACCCTGGGCCGGTCTTCGTACTTTTACAACGACCTGGTCGAGGCTGTGGCCAATCGCTACAAGATTTCCATGGACAAGCCGTTCGGCAAACTGACCGTCAAAGAGCGCCAGATTATTCTCTACGGCAACAACGGCGACCCCTTGCGTGTGAAGTACGTCAACAGCGAGGGCCAGCGCCGCTGGTACGAAACATCGTACGAAGGCATCATCCCGAACCTCGAGCGGCGCCATCGCGAGACCGAGTCCGAGTTCATCCGCGCCGAGATCGAGCGGCTGATGACGCCCCGGCCGTGCCCGGTCTGCAAAGGGAAGCGGCTCAAGCCGGAGTATCTCGCCGTGACCGTGGCGGATCGCTCGATCATGGACGTGTGCGACCTGTCGATCACGGCCGCGCAGGGCTGGTTTGCGAAACTTCAGCTGACCGAGCGTGAAACGTTGATTGCGCGCGCCATCTTGAAAGAGATCCGCGAGCGGCTCCAGTTCCTGGTTGACGTCGGTCTCGATTACCTGAGCCTCGCCCGAGCGGCCGATTCGCTGTCCGGCGGCGAGGCACAGCGAATCCGGCTCGCCACGCAGATCGGATCGAAACTCATGGGCGTCTTGTACATCCTTGATGAGCCCTCGATCGGGCTCCATCAGCGCGACAACCGGAAGCTGATCAACACACTGCTCGCGCTGCGCGACATCGGCAACACGGTGGTCGTCATCGAGCATGACGAAGAAACGATGCGAACGGCGGACTTCATCGTCGACATCGGGCCTGGGGCCGGCGAGCACGGTGGCAAAATCGTCGCCACAGGCAGCTTCGACGATATCCTGAAATCGCCGGAGTCGATCACCGGGGCGTTCCTGCGCGGCGAGCGATCGATCCCCCTGCCGACGCGGCGCCGGAAAGGCAACGGGCAGATGATCGTCGTCCGTGGCGCCACCGAGAACAACCTGAAGAACATCGATGTGTATTTTCCGTTGGGCAAGTTGATCTGCATTTCCGGCGTCAGCGGGTCCGGGAAGAGCACACTCGTCAGCGACATCCTCTATCGGCGGATGGCGCAGCACTTCTACCGGGCGAAGGACCGTGCGGGCGCCGCACGCGAGGTCTCCGGCCTGAACTTCATCGACAAGGTCATCAACGTCGACCAGTCGCCGATCGGTCGCACGCCGCGCTCCAATCCGGCGACGTACACGGGCGTCTTTACCTACATTCGTGAGCTCTTCTCCGAGATGCCGGAAGCGCGCGTCCGCGGCTACAAGCCGGGCCGCTTCAGCTTCAACGTGAAGGGCGGCCGCTGCGAGAACTGCGAGGGCGACGGCATCATCAAGATCGAGATGCACTTCCTGCCCGATGTCTATGTCCCTTGTGAAGTCTGCAAGGGCAAGCGCTACAACAAGGAGGCGCTCGAGGTCACCTACCGTGGCAAGACGATCGCCGACGTGCTCGACATGAGCGTCGAGGAGGCGACGGAATTCTTCGACCGGATCCCCCGGATCCGGCGCAAGCTGCAGACGCTCTGCGAGGTCGGCCTTGGATATATTCGCCTGGGCCAGCCGGCGACGCAGCTGTCCGGCGGCGAAGCGCAGCGCGTCAAGCTGACGGAAGAGCTCAGCCGCCGGGACACAGGGAAGACTTTCTATATCCTGGACGAGCCCACCACGGGCCTGCACTTCGCCGATATCGAGCGCCTGTTGAACGTCCTGCATCGTCTCGTCGACGCCGGCAACACGGTGGTCGTCATCGAGCACAATCTGGACGTTTTGAAGACGGCGGATCACATCATCGACCTGGGCCCCGAAGGCGGGGACAAGGGCGGCCAGGTGGTGGCGGTCGGCACCCCGGAGGAGATCGTCCGGAATCCCCGTTCATATACCGGTCAGTACCTCAAGCGGGTGCTCGACCCGGAGCTCGCGATAGCCTAAGACCGTGGCCACCGCGACCAGGAAGCCAGCTCCGCTCACGGAGCGGGCTGAATATCTAAAAGAGCGTCTCAAGGCGCTGCCCGACACCCCGGGCGTCTACCTGATGCGCGATGTCCAGGCGCGCGTCATCTACGTAGGTAAGGCGCTGAGCCTGCGCAACCGCGTGCCGAATTACTTCCAGGCCTCGAGCGTGTTGCCAGAGCACACGGCGACTGAGAAAGAAGCGCTCGTCCTCGAGCAGACGATGATCAAGCGGCATCGTCCGCGCTTCAACATCCGGCTGCGCGACGACAAGAACTATCTCTACATCAAGCTGCCCCTGAACGAAGATTTCCCGCGCATTACGCTCGTCCGCCGGCCGGCCAGCGACGGCGCCCGGTACTGGGGGCCCTACACGCACGCGATCGCGCTGCGCACGACACTCAAGACGGTCCGCCGCGTCATCCCCTACCGAAGTTGCAAGGACTCCGAGTTCGCGCTCGGGCGCCCCTGCTTCTACTATCACTTGAACCTCTGCTCGGCGCCTTGCGCGGGATTCATCAACCGCGAGGACTACCACGAGCAGCTCAACCAGGTCGCGGACTTCCTCGATGGCCGCTCGGACCACGTGGCCCGGCGGCTGAAGCAACAAATGCAGGAAGCCGCCGACAAGCTCGAGTACGAAGCCGCGGCGCGCTACCGGGATCGCCTCGACGCCATGCAGCGAATGGCCGAACGCCAGAAAGTCCTGGCGATGGGCCGCTACGACCAGGATCTGTTCGGTCTTGCGCGAGCCAACGGCCAGGGCTCGGTGCGGGTCTTCAGCGTGCGCGAGGGCCGCCTCTCCGGCTCGGAGAACTTCGACCTGGTGGGCCTCGACAGAGATCAAGCGAACGCCGACATCCTCAATGCCTTTGTCAGCCAGTACTACGCGAGCGCCACGCACATCCCCAAGGAAGTCTTCGTTCCCGAGGTGCTGCCCGACCGCGAGCTGATCGAGCAATGGCTGACCGAGCGCCGCGGCAGCACCGTCGCGGTCCGGGTCCCGCAGCGCGGCAAGCAGCGGGAGCTGCTCGAGCAGGCGGCCGCGAATGCCGCCGAGACGATGCGGCAGATGCGGATCAAGCTCGATTACGACGCGGAGCGAACCGCTTCGCTGCTGAACGACCTCCAGGCGCGGCTTCAGCTGCCGGCGCTGCCGGTGCGGATCGAGTGCTACGACATCTCGAACATCCAGGGCAAGTACCCGGTCGGCTCGATGGTCGTCTTCGAAGACGGGCGGCCCAAGCCGGCGCACTACCGGCATTTCCGGATCAAGACGGTGCAGGGCGCCAACGATTTCGCCATGTTGCAGGAGGTACTGCGGCGCCGATTCAGCCGGCATGCCCGGTCCGAAGAAGGGACCCCCGAGGAGCCGAGCTTCAGCCGGCTCCCGGACCTCGTCCTGATCGACGGCGGCAAAGGGCAGCTGTCGGCCGCCCGGGAGGTGATGGAGGCCATGGGCCTCGCCTCGGTCCCCACCCTCGGCCTGGCCAAGGAGCAGGAGGAGCTTTTCCAGCCTGGCGACAGCGAACCCATCCGTCTGCCGCTGGACTCCGAGGCCCTCTTCCTGGTCCAGCGCGTCCGCGACGAGGCGCATCGATTTGCGATCACGTTTCATCGCGTTGTCCGGAAGAAAGACGCGTTCGCCTCCGCCCTGGACGGCATCAGTGGGCTCGGCCCCGTCCGCCGCCGGGCGCTCGTTCGCCAGTTCGGCAGCATCGACAACATCCGAAGCGCGACCGTCGACGAGTTGATGGCCGTCAAGGGGATCACCCGGCCCGTCGCCGTCGCCATCAAGGAAATGCTCTGAGATAATCGAAAACGTGGATCACCCGGTGCGCCGGTGCTCGTTTTGCGGCAAGAAACAGGGGGAGGTCCGCCTCGTGGCCGGTCCCTCCGACGTCTACATCTGCCACCTCTGCGTGGCGCTCTGCAACGAGATCCTCGCCCAGGAGGCTGCCGCCGAGGTCACCTCCCCCTAGCCCGCACGCTACCCTCCCCAGAGGGGAGGGAAAAGGGGGATCAAACCGTTATAGGGGCGTGCCGGACTCGCCCAACCTGTCCAGCGCGCTCGGCGACGCCGTTACCGAGGGGCGGGGGTTCCTCGCGCGCCTCGAATCGATGACGCAGGCGCTTGGCTCCGAGCTCGCCCGTCACGAGGAAACCATCGCCGCGGAGCGCAAGCGCCTGGCCCAGCTCGAGCGGGAGCTGGACGCGGCGCGGCAGGAGCGCGATCAGGCCTCCGCGGATCGTGACGCCGCCGCGGCGGACCGCGACCGGGCGCGGCAGGCGGTCGAGGGAGCTCAGCGGGAGGCGAGCGGACTACAAGCCCAGCTGGCCAGCGGCGCCGCGGAACTTACTCGCCTGCGCGACCAGCTCGAGCTGGTCACCCGTGACCGCGATGGCCTGCAGACGGACCAGATCCAGTGGGGCCTCGACCGCGAACGAATGGTTGCCGAGGTCAACCAGCTCAAGGAGCACGCAACGGGACTCGAGCGGGACCTGGGCAGCGAGCGCGAGCAGCACCTGCAGCTGCAGGCTCGTCATGCCGAGCTCACCGAACAGGCCAACAAGCTCGCCTCGGATTGGGTGTCGCGCCGGCAAGCCCTCACCGCCGAGATCCAGGCGCAGAACGAAGAGATGCAGCAGGTCCGGAAAGCCCTGGAAGAGGCGAAGTCGCTGGAGCGGCACAGCTCGGCGGGCCCGCTCTCAGCGGCCGCGAGCGTGAGCCCGGAGCAAAGCCACCTGATCAACTCGCGGCTCAATTCGCTGATCGGGTTTTCCAGCGTCCTGCTCGACGAGCGCACACACGCACTCACGGTCGAAGAGCATCGCGAATACTTGAAGTACCTGCACGACAGCGCGGTGGCGCTCGGCGAGGCGGTACGCTCGTTGACCGGCAGCCGCACAGCGAATCCCGACGCCCCAGCGGTGGTCGACCGCGAGGGACGACCGCCGGACATCCTGGTGGCGGATAACGACATGGTCTCGCGGCAACGGATCGAGCCATTCCTCAAGCGCGCCGGCTACGAAGTCATCTATGTCGACAACGGTCCGCGCGCCCTGGAGAAGGCGTCACACCTGCAGCCACTGGCGATGTTGATCGACGCCCAGCTGCCGCTCAGCGGTGCGCCGGCCCTGATCAAGGAACTCCGCAAGGATCCGCGCACCCGTGATATCCCGCTGGTGGTATTGGCAACCCCCGACGGTCCACCGGTCGCACTCCCGGACTGCGAGGTCCTGACCAAGCCAATCGACCGGCAGCAGCTCGTCCAGCTGATGGTGAGATTCGATCTTATGGCCGACACCAAGCGCGCGAAAAAGATGCCCGCGAACGTCCTGGTCATCGATGACGACCTTCAGGCGATCAGCCTGGTCAAGGCCGTTCTCAAACCCTTCAACGTTCGCGTCAGCGCGGTCGACAGCGCTCGCACCGGGATCGAGCAGGCCCTGCGCAACAAGCCCGACCTCGTGATTCTCGATCTCGTGATGCCCGGGGTCGACGGCTTCGAGGTGATCGCGGCGCTGCGCCGCGACAAGGACATCGGCCGGATCCCCATCCTTGTCCACACCGCGAAGGTGCTCACGGCCGAAGACCGGCAGCGCCTGGAGGGCAAGGTCGAGTCCATCGTCGAGAAGGCGGAATTCCAGCCCGAGCGATTCCTCGAGCTGTTGCTGAAGCGCGGCGAACGCCGCAAACGCGCCGCTTAGCTCGCGGCTTCTCCCGCGGTCGTGGGCGTCTCGGCCGGCTGCGGCTGTGGTGGCCTCGCCAGACGCTCTTTGCGCAGCAGGTAGGCGATTACCGGCAATGCAAGCGCGATCACGACGAGTGACGTTACCTGGGCCTGCTTCAAGCCGCCGAGGATCACGACGTTGTCGCGCACGAAGAAAATAAAGAACTGGCTCACCGAGTAGAGGACGATGTAGAGCATGGCGAGCATCCCCTCGGGATGGATGCGCGTGCGAAGGTTCCACAACAGCAGGAAGAGCGCGAGGCTGATCAGCAGCTCGTAGAGGCTCGCCGGCTGGACGGGCACGTTGAGGGGCCCGAACGTCTGGGGGTTCGTGTACTCGAAGCCCCAGCCGTTGGTCTTGTAGCCGACGATGTCCCCATTGATGATGTTGCCGATGCGGCCGATCGCCTGGCCGATGGTCATGCCGAGCGCGCCGACGTCGAGCAGGCTCCAGAACGGGATCTTCCACCGCCAGGATGAGATGGCAACCGCCAGCGCGCCGCCGAACATCGCGCCGAAGAAGGCCATACCGCCCTGCCACACCGCGATGATCTGGGCCGGGTGGTGCAGGAAGAAATTGGGGTCGTTCTGGACAACGTAATAGAGGCGGCCCCCGGCGATGCCGAGCACGGCCGCCAGCAAGGCGACATTCATCAGCTGGTCCCGGTCGATCCCTCGGCGTGGGGCGTCGCGAAGTGCAACCTGGATCCCGACGTAGAGTCCGATCGCGATCATGATCCCGTACCAGTGGATCTTGAGCCCACCGATCGATACGAGAACCGGATCGATCCCGATCTTGATCAGCACCGACCCAGTTTAATGTGTGGCAATGACGCTCAAGGCGTCCTTCACCGATGAGGTGAAGGCGGAACTCGCCAACGTCCAACCGGCACGACCGTGCTGCCAGGAAGCGGAGCTGACCGCCATGGCCGAGGCGCTCGTCGGCGCCAGCGATGGCGCGCCGTTTACGCTGCGCATCCCGCGCAACGCCGTGGCGCGCAAGGTCGTCCACCTGGCCAAGGTTGCTGGCGGCCGGGTGGAGACCGTCCGAAAGGGGGCCACGGAGAAACGGCCCAGCTACCGGCTACGGCTCACGCTGCCGTCGGGCCGGGGCTCGAAGGACGGTTGCTGTGCCCGCGCCATCCTGCGCGGGACCTTCCTGGCGCGCGGCGTGTTGGGGAATCCCGCGGACGCCTACCACCTCGAGATGGCGGTGCCGGCGGGAGCCACCACGCTGGTGAGCAGCGGGGCGGCACGCGCAGGCATCCCCCTCAAGCGCACCACGCGCCGCGGCCGGACGGTCTATTACTTGAAAGGCGCCGAGCCCATCTCGCGGATGCTCGGGTTGATGGGCGCGAACCGCGCGGTGATGCGCTTCGAGAACGACCGCATTCTTCGTGACATGCGAAGCCAGGCCAACCGGCGGGCCAACAGCGAGACCGCGAACATGGACAAGCGGCTACGCGCTGCGCTCCAACAACGCGATGCGATCCGGCGGCTCAAGGCGCGCGACAACCGGCTGCAGTCGCTGCCGCCCGCGCTGCGCGAGGTGGCCGAGCTGCGCCTCGCCCATCCGCGCGCCGGCCTCCGCGAGCTTGCCCAGGTGGCCCAGGTCAGCAAGTCGGCAGTCGCCAATCGCTTACGCCGGCTGGTCAGGCTGGCGAATCGAAATGGTCTAATAGATTGAGCGCGGGAACTCCCGTGATCATCCCCCAAGAGCGAGGAGAGGCGTCATGCCGGTGAAGGTTGGCATCAATGGGTTTGGCCGCATTGGGCGCAATGTCTACCGCGCCGCGCTGGGCCGGCGCGACCTCGAGATCGTCGCGGTCAACGACATCACGGATCCGCCCACCCTGGCCCACCTCCTCAAGTACGACTCGATCCTCGGCAATTTCGAGGGTGACGTCGCCGCCGAAGGCGATCATCTGAGGGTAGACGGCGCGCGGGTGAAGGTCTTTGCCGAGAGGGATCCCGGCAACCTGCCCTGGAAGGACCTGGGAATCGACATCGTGATCGAATCGACGGGCCTCTTCACCGATGCGACCAAGGCGAAGGTCCATATCGACAAGGGCGGCGCTAGAAAAGTGATCATCTCGGCACCGGCCAAGAACGAGGACATCACGATCGTGCTCGGCGTCAACGGTGACCGCTACGATCCGCGGCAGCACCACGTCGTCAGCAATGCGTCGTGCACGACGAACTGCCTGGCCCCGGTAGCGAAGGTGCTCCACGACAGCTTCGGCATCGAAGCGGGATTGATGACGACGGTGCACTCGTATACGAGTGATCAACGGTTGCTGGACGCACCTCACAGCGATTTGCGGCGGGCCCGCGCCGCGGCGCTCTCGGTGATCCCAACCACGACCGGCGCGGCCAAGGCGATGGCACTGGTTATGCCCGAGCTCAAGGGCAAGTTCCACGGCATCTCGCTTCGGGTGCCCACGCCGAATGTGTCGCTCGTCGACCTCGCTGTCATGACCCGCGATCCCGTGTCTGCCGAAACCATCAACGAGGCCTTGCGGGAGGCTGCCGCTAGCGACCTCAAGGGCATCCTCGCCGTCACCGAGGAGGAGCTCGTCTCCAGCGACTTCAAGGGCAACTCCAACTCATCCATCGTCGATGCCCCCCTGACCATGGTCGTCGGTGACCGTCACGGCAAGGTCTTTTCCTGGTACGACAATGAATGGGGATATTCCTGCCGGGTCGTCGACCTCGCCGTGTTCATGGGTGACCGGCTGAACTGACTACCGACGTCAGCCTGGGCGGCGCGCTCCAAAAAGCCACCATTCGCGACGTCGAGGTCGCGGGCAAGCGCGTGCTGGTCCGCGTCGACTTCAACGTCCCGATCGAGGACGGCCACATCGTCGACGACACTCGGATCCGCGAGGCGCTCCCGACCATCCAGAACCTGGTCGAGCGCAGTGCGCGCGTGATCGTGATCACCCATCTCGGCCGCCCCGACGGCCAGGTCGACGATGCCTACCGGACTACGCCACTGGCGGATCGGCTCGGCGAGCTGATAGGCCGCCCCGTGCGCCACCTGGAAGACTGCGTCGGTCGCTCGATTGAAGCCGCCGTAACGGCGATGCGCGACGGCGATGTCGTGATGCTCGAGAATGTCCGCTTCAATCCCGGCGAGACGAAAAACGACCCGGCCTTTGCCCGGCAACTGGCGGCCCTCGGCGAACTCTATGTCAACGATGCCTTTGGCAGCGCGCATCGGGCCCATGCTTCGACGGTGGGCATCGCGCAGTACCTGCCGGCCGTCGCCGGACTCCTGATGGAGCGCGAGATTACGACGCTGGGCCGCATCATGACCGACCCGCCGCATCCGCTGGTGGCCATCATCGGCGGCTCGAAGATTTCGACGAAGATCGGGGTCGTGCGCAGCCTGTTGCGACGCGTCGACCGCCTCTGCATCGGGGGCGCGATGGCCTGCACTTTTTTGAAAGCCAGGGGTCTGGAGATGGGTCGCTCACTGGTCGAGGACGACCAGCTGGACGTGGCACGGTCGCTGCTCAGCTCGGGTGCGACGCTCGTGCTGCCGCTCGATGCCGTCGTGGCTCCTGAGGCGAGGCCCGGCGTCTCCGCGAAAACCGTGCCGGTCGATGCCGTCCCCGCCGAGATGAAAGTTCTCGACGTCGGACCGATGACCGTCGAGCGATTCCTGCAAACCTGCGACGGTGCGGCGGCGGTCGTGTGGAACGGCCCGCTGGGCGTCTACGAAGTCCCGCCCTTCGACCACGGCACCGATGCGCTGGCGCAGGGTCTGGCCGGTAGCGACGCGCAGACCATCATCGGTGGCGGCGACCTCGTGGCCGCGCTGCAGAAGGAGCACCTGGCGGAGCGGATGTCGTTCGTCTCGACCGGCGGCGGCGCTACCCTCGAGTTCCTGGAAGGGAAGGTGCTGCCGGGGATCGCGGTGTTACGCGACAAGGACCGACATGACTAGGGCCGCGGGATTTCCCGCGTGTCATGCGTAGGCCACTCATCGCCGGCAACTGGAAGATGCATTTCACCGTGCCCGAAGGGTTGGAGTATGCGCTGCACCTGCGTCATGCCCTGGCGTCATTCGCGGACCGCGAGGACATCGTGGTCCTGCCGCCGTCGCTGATGCTCTGGGAGATCGCCAACGTCCTTCGCGGATGCTCGATCGAGGTTGGTGCGCAGAACGCCTCCTGGGAGGATCAGGGCCCCTTCACCGGTGAGATCTCGCCGAAGATGCTGGCGGGCTGGTGCCACTACCTGCTGATCGGCCATTCCGAGCGGCGCCAGCTATTCAATGAAACCGACGAGCAGCTCAACCGAAAGATGCAAGCCGCCTTCCGAAACGGCCTGAAGGTCATCTTGGCCGTAGGCGAAACGCTCGAAGAGTATGAGTTGGGGCGCACGCAGGAGGTCATCACGCGCCAGCTCAGCGCGGCGCTCTACGGCATCGAGGTGAAGCGGTCGGCGGACCTGACGATTGCGTATGAACCGGTCTGGGCGATCGGGACGGGGAGGGCGGCAACGCCTGACTACGCCAACGAGACGATGGGTTTGATCCGCGGCTTGCTCTTCGGGCGGTTCGAGCAACTCGCGCTGGACATGCGCATCCTCTACGGAGGCAGCGCGACGCCGGCCAATGCGCGCAGCCTGATGGACCAGCCGGAGATCGACGGGGCGCTGGTCGGTGGCGCCAGCCTGAAGCAGGCCGATTTCACCGAGATCGTGCGCGCCGCGGCCGAGGTCGTCGGGCCGGCGTGAGCGCGGCGCCGGGACGCCCCCTGGTGCTTGTCATCATCGATGGCTGGGGGTACCGCACCGATCCGTTCGGCAATGCGATCGCCGCGGCGAAAACGCCCCACTGGGATGCGCTCTGGCAACGATGGCCGCATACGATCCTGGCCGCGGCGGGCGAACCCGTCGGCTTGCCCGAGGGCCAGCAGGGTAACTCGGAGGTTGGCCACCTCAACATCGGCGCCGGCCGCGTCGTCCACCAGGACCTCACCCGCATCATTCGGGCGGTCCAGGACGGAAGCTTTACCGCCAACTCCGTCTTGCGCGCCGCGATGCAGTCAGCCGCAAGCGGCCACCCGCTCCATCTGATGGGGCTCGTCTCACCCGGCGGCGTGCACAGCTCCAGCCAGCACTTGTACACGCTGCTCGAGATGGCGCACGCGCTGCGGCTACCCCGCGTGTTCGTCCATGCCTTCACCGACGGTCGGGACGAGCCGCCCAACAGCGCTGCGGGCTACATCGGCGAGCTGGTCGAGCGCATCCGCGCGATCGGCACCGGGAGGATTGCCTCGGTCAGCGGCCGTTACTACGCGATGGACCGCGACAAACGATGGGATCGGACCGAGCGCGCCTATCGCACCGTGGTTGAGGCGAGCGGCCCGACGGCGCCCGACCCGGTGGCCTTGATCACGCAGAGCTATGACGGCGGCATCACCGACGAATTCATCGTGCCAACCCGGATTGTCCCGGCCGGCGGGGAACCGCCACCACCAATCGGGGACGGCGATAGCGTGATCTTCTTCAACTTTCGCCCCGACCGCGCTCGCCAGTTGAGCCATGCCATGGTGGACGAGTCCTGGGACCACTTCGCGCGCAACCACCGGCCGAGCCTCGCGCACTTCGTAACGTTCACCGAGTACGAGAAGGGCCTTACGGCGGAGGTCGCCTTCCCCGACGAGCCGCTCAACGAGGTCCTCGCGGCGGTGGTTGCCGATGCGGGCTGGCGACAGTTCCACACCGCAGAGACCGAGAAGTATGCCCACGTCACGTACTTTCTGAACGGCGGGCGGGAGGCGCCGTTTCCCGGCGAAGACCGGCTGCTCGTGCCTTCGCCTCGGGTGGCGACTTACGACCTGAAGCCGGAGATGAGCGCGCAGCCCGTCACCGATGTCCTCCTGGAGCGGCTCGCGCGGGGCGAGGACCGGTTCCTGGTCGTCAACTTTGCCAACCCCGACATGGTCGGCCACACCGGCGTCTTTCCAGCGACAGTCAGGGCCGTCGAGGTCGTCGACGCCATGCTCGGCCGGATCGCTGGTCCCGTGCTCAACCGCCGCGGCATCCTGGCGATCACGGCCGACCACGGGAACGCCGAGTTGAAGGTCGACCGAGCCACGGGTGCGCCGCTGACCGCGCATACCACGAGTCCGGTGCCGTTGATCCTGGCCGGCACTGACGACGTCCACGGGCTTCGCGAGGGCGGCAAGCTGGGCGACATCGCGCCGACGCTGTTGCCCCTCATCGGACTGGAGGTGCCCCACGCCATGTCCGGCGACGACCTCAGGGCGTCGACGCGGCCCAGTCCTGCTCCATCCGGCTGAGGAACGTGCGGGCGAGCTGGGGCTCGCGCACCAGGAGGTCGAGTTCGTGGTTGCGGGTGAATCCGGAGCGCGACCAGTTGCAGCTACCGAAGAGGGTGATCCCGGCATCGAAGATCCCGAGCTTCGCGTGCAGCAGCTCGTCTCCGACCTGACGATAGAAGCGTACGGCGGCCCCGGCCGGCTCGAGGAGCCCGAAGGCGCCGCCATTCTGCGGTTGGGTCGGATCCAGCAGGACGCGAAGGTGAACACCGCGGCGCGCGGCCGCGACGAGCGCCTCGAGGACGAGGCGATCGCTCAGAACGAACATCTCGATGTCGATCGAGTGTTGAGCGGCGGTGATCGCTGCGAGCGCGGCGGCCCGAATGAACTCACCGGGATGCGTCGTGAGCACCTCGACCGTGCGGTCGGCGGCCGGCGCTGGAATACCGCCCGGGTCGCCCGACAGCGCCAGGTCCTGTTTGAAGACGCGCTCGAGGTTGTCCACGACGGGGCCGGTCGCCAGCACGTCGAAGTCGTGGTTCTTCGGAGAGTGCGTGCCCCAGTTGATGCCCCCGACGATGGCCCGGGCGCCGTCGAGGATCAGCAGCTTCACATGGTCGATCGTGAGGCGCTCCAGCGGAAACGCCACGACTCGGATGCCGCCCTGTTCGAGCTGCGCCCAAACGTTCCGGCTGGTCCGCTCCGATGGATCCCTGATCGCGGTGACCGTGACGCCGCGCTCCTGCGCGTCGAGCAGTAACGCCGCGAGATCTAATCGCTGGAACTCGTACAGCTCAATGTCGATAGAGCGTCGCGCATGGCCCAGCTCGTCGACGATCGCGGCAAAGGCGGTTGCGCCGTCCGGCAGCGGAAGCAGCCGGTCGGCCCCGCTGGTGATCGGCGCTGGCACGACCGGCGGCAGCGCAAGGGTGGCACTCATAGGGGGTGCGGTACGGCCCGGCGCACAGGAGGCGGCCAGCAGCGCCAGGAGGAGGAGCAACCGGAGGCAGCGGGACGGGCCGTACACGCCGGCATGCTACTACATATTTGTGTATCTGTCAATGCCAGTACTACGGCCGGTTGCGCCGAGAATTGGCGTTATAATTCAGCGGCTCTAGCCTCAATGAAAGCCTTTCTCGGGATCGTCGAGCTCGTCCTGGCCCTGCTCGTCATGCTGGGCGTGTTGCTCCAGACGCCCAAGGCGAGCGGGCTCGGTGGCACCATCGGTGGCGGCGGAGATACGGGCGGTGGCTACCGCACGAAGCGCGGGCTGGAAAAGAACCTGTTCTACGCCACGATCGGACTGGTGGTCCTGTTCGTGGTGATCTCCGTCGTCTACATCCGAGTCGGTTGATCCGGCGCGGACTGCTCGCCCTCGGGGTGGGCGTGCCGCTGATCGCGCTGCTGACCGTCCTCGCGCTCGTCTTTCGCGGCGTCATCCTGTCCCCCGAGGCGCCCCGACCGGGCGGCACCTACGCGGAGGGCGTGGTGGGCCAGCTCGGCTCGCTGAACCCGCTCTTCGGCGAGGCCACCGCCGGGTCGAATGACCTCGATGCGTTGCTTTTCGAGCCGCTCGTCCGAGTCCTGCCGACGGGGGTGGTCCAGGGACGCCTTGCCTCGCGCTGGGAGGTAAGCCCGGACGGTCGCAGCTACACCTTCATGCTGCGGCCCGATGCGCGATGGTCCGACGGAACCCCGGTCACCGCCGAGGACGTTGTCTTCACGGTCCGGACCGTCCAGGATCCGCAGTTCCCCGGCGCACTCCTCAACCAGAGCTGGAAGGACATCATCGCCACGGCGGTCGACGCCGGCCACGTTCGCTTCGCGCTTCCCGGCCACAACGCGGGCTTTATGGCGAACCTCGAGCTGCTTGACGTCGTCCCGGCGCACCTGCTCGCGGGGAAAACGATGGTCGAGCTCGCCTCCGCGTCGCCCAATCTGAACCCGGTCGGAACCGGGCCCTTTCGAATGGTTGCGAACCTGGGCGACCGGATCCAACTGGAGCGCAACCCGTTCTCCTGGCGCCGGCCGTGGCTGGATTCCCTCGTGATCCGCAGCTTCCCGTCGCAGGCCGCCGCCCTGGATGCGCTCGATCGAGGGCAGATCGACGGCCTTGCCAATCTCACGCCCTCAGGCGCCGCCCAGGAGCGGACCAACACGCAGGTGGCCGTGATGAGCAGCGCGACCTATCAATACGCCGAGCTGCTCTTCAACCTGAAAAGCGACGAGCCCTACTTCCAGGACGTCAGGGTCCGGCAGGCGATCGCGAAGGCGATCGACCGGACCGCGATCATCCGGGATGTCCTGGGCGGGCAGGCCGTTCCCGCCGACTCACCGATCCCGCGGTCGATCACGTGGGCGTACGACAGCGCGGCCCAGCAGCCACCCTATGATGCGACGGCCGCCGCCAAACTGCTCGACGACGCCGGTTGGACCATGGTCAATGGCATTCGAACCAAGGGCACGACCAGTCTCAGCTTCGGCCTGACGGTGTCGAGCGACGTCCCGCCATACGAGCGGGTGGCCGAGAAGGTGGCAAGCCAGCTGTCGCAGGTCGGGATCGTCGCCGAGGTCCGACCGGTCACGACGGCCTCGCTGATACACGACTACCTCAACCCGCGCACCTTCGACATGACGCTCACGGCTTTCGACAACGGCCCCGATCCTGACGTCTACTCGTTCTGGCACTCCTCGCAGGCACATCCTGGCGGCTTCAACTTCGCCGGTATGAAGAAGAACGTTTTCATCGATGGCGACCTGGAGGACGGCCGCAACACCCTCGACCTGACGGCCCGGGCCAAGGCGTACGCCACCTTCCAGGAGGATTTCGCCAAGGAGATTCCGGCGGTTTTTGTTTACAGCCCGCGGTACGTGATGGCCGTCAACCGCCGCATCCACGGGGCTCGCCTCGACTCGGCCATCGAACCGGAGGAGCGGTACGCGTACATCAGCGACTGGTACCGTGAGGTCGGCCGATAAGCTCGCCCCGGCGTGGAAAGGCGGGAAAGAATGCGGCTGAAAGGACTTGAACCTTCAAGGGCTTGCGCCCACCAGGCCCTGAACCTGGCGTGTTTACCGATTTCACCACAGCCGCGTCGAACTACAGATTCTGCCACAGCCGGCCGTCGGGCGGAACCCCACCACCGAACCCATGACCCGTGCCTTCGCTGAGTTGACCAGGCACGAGCTGGCGGCGTTCCGCCGACTCGACACCGCGGCCAAGATCCAGCAGTTCCTCGACGATATTCCGTACAACACAGAGGACCAGGCGGAGACGTTCCGATCGCCACGCAGGGTCCTCCACGACCGAACCGCCAACTGCATCGAAGGGGCCGTCTTCGCGGCCGCCACCCTGCGTGTCCGAGGCGACCCGCCGCTGATCATGGACCTCACGGCGGTTCACGACGAGGACCACGTGATCGCGGTCTATCGACGCCGCGGCCTGTGGGGCGCCATTGGGACGAGCAAGTTCACCGGTCTGCGCGCCCGTCAACCGGTTTACCGAACGCTGCGCGAATTGGCGATGTCGTATTTCGAGCACTACTTCAATCTCGAGGGTGAGCTGACTCTCCGCGGTCACGGCCGACCTGTCAACCTGGCGCGCTTCGACCGGCTGCACTGGATGACGAGCGAGGTCGACCTCTGGCCCATCGCCGAGCACCTCGAACGCATCCCCCACGTCCCACTCGTCCGTGCCGCCACAGCCGGCGGCCTGACCGGGGTGGACGCGCGCCTTCGGGCGGCCGACCTCTTGTGGCACCCCACCGCCGGCCCGCAGAGCCGGGCTTCCCGCCTCCAGGCGAGGTGATTGACATTATCGGTATCACTTGTTAAATTAGCGAAACCATCATTCAAATTACGCGGCGACGCGGCCGCGCCGGCGTTCGATCGGAGGAAGGGATGAGAAAAGGCGCAACGGAACCGGATATCCCCCTGGAAGCCGTCCAGTCACTCCTGACGCGGGTGATCTGGCAGGCGGTGGCGGACCTCAGCGTGGAGAGCTACCGCTCGGAATCGGAGCGGTTCTTTGCCGGCGAGACCTTCGTCGAATACTGCGACATCCTCGGCTGGAACGTACGCCGCGCCCGCGACAGCCTCGGACGCTTCGTCGACAGCGGGTCGCGGATCTCGGGCAACCACCTGCTGACGGCCGCGGAGATGGCCGCTCAGCGCGCTCCCAGCGTCCCCGCCGTCGCCGTGTAGGCTCGCGCGCCTGGGGGGTTTGGCGGGCGCCTAGTCTCGCCTGGCCGACCCGCTACACTGTGGACACACCCCGATGAATCTCCTCCTCGTCGAGGACGAGCGAAAGCTCTCGACGCTGCTCAAGCAGCTCCTGGAGGACGAGCGCTATGCCGTCGACATCGCGGCCGACGGCGAGCGGGCCCAGGAGCTAGCCGAAACGGCGCGCTATGACGCCATCATCCTCGATCTCATGATTCCCAAGAAAGACGGCATGGAAGTCTGCCGCTGGCTCCGTCAGAACCGCATTCAAACGCCGGTCATCATGCTGACCGCGCGCAGTCAGATCCACGACCGCGTCGCCGGTCTCGACGCCGGCGCCGACGATTACCTGCCCAAGCCGTTCGCCTTTGAAGAGCTGCTCGCCAGGTTGCGAGCCCTCATGCGCAGGGAGCAAAAGAACGGTCACGCCAACCGGCTTCAGGTGGCCGACCTCGTCCTCGACCTCAAGACTCACCAGGTCCGGCGGGCCGACACCCCAATTGAGTTAACCGCCCGGGAGTTCGCCCTCCTCGAGTTCTTGATGCGCCATCCCAACCAGGTGCTGACCCAGGCGCAGATCGCGGAGCGCGTCTGGGACTACAACTTCGAAGGCACCACGAATCGCGTCGCCGTCTACATCTCTTACCTGCGCGACAAGATCGACGAGGGCCGCTCGCCGAAGCTCATCCAAACGGTGTATGGCGTCGGCTACCGGCTGTCGGGATGATGTTCCGGGGCGCGCTGGTGCGCCTCGCCGCCCAGTACTTCGTCCTGCTCGTTCTGATCCTCGGATGCTTTGACCTGATCGTCTATGTGACCGTGTCACAAGCGTTGCAGGCAAAAGCCGACAAAGACCTCGAAACAGCCGTCACCCAGGCGATGAGCAACGTGACCGTCAGTGGCGATACGGTCAGCGTCAACCCCCAGCCGCTGCTCACCCCCAGCCTCGCCGATGTCTTCGTGCGCGTCCTCGACTTCAAGGGCCAGGAAGTCAGTCAGCCCCGCGCCGAGCTCAAGAAGCTGTTCAACAACCCGAGCTTGAGCGCGCCGATCGGTGCCGCCAACGCCGGCCAACCCGGTCAGACCCAGGTCTCCAGTGGCTCGGAGCTCTACATGGTCGACACGCGTCCCATCGTGTCGAAGTCTCACAAGGTCATTGGCGTCCTGCAGGTCGCGCAACCGATCTCATGGGTCGGGGACGCGCTTTCGCGCCTGGTACGGCAGCTCGTGCTGGCCTCGGCCATCGGGATCGTCCTCGGGGCCTTGGCCTCGCTGCTGATGGCAACCCGCTCGATCCGGCCCATCGGCCGTGCCTTCCAGCGCCAGCGAGAGTTCGTGGCGGACGCGTCTCACGAGCTGCGGACGCCCCTCACGTTGATCAGGACCAACGTCGAGGCATGGCTACGGCGCTCCAACGGGACGTCACGCGCGTATGCGAAGAGCATCGTCGATGAGGTCGAACAGCTGAACCGGATCGTCGGCGACCTGACCACGCTGGCCCTGGCCGATGCCCGGCAGCTGCACCTCGATCCGCGGCCAATGGAGTTGAATGAGTTGGTCAAGGGGCTGATCGTGCAAGCGACGCCCATGGCCGAAGCGCGCGGCGTCCAGCTTCGCCCGGATCTGAACGGTGGGGTCCGGGTGGACGCCGATCTGGGTCGGGTGCGTCAGCTCTTGCTGATCCTGATCGACAACGCCCTCATGCACACGCCCTCGGGTGGCGAGGTGTCGGTGGGCGTGCTCCGTCACAATGGCCGCGCCCACGTCCGGGTGACCGACACCGGCGAGGGGATCCCGAGTGCCGACCTACCTCATATCTTCGAACGCTTCTACCGGGCCGACAAGGCGCGCACCCGCGAGAGCGGCGGCACCGGCCTCGGCCTGGCGATCGCCAAATGGATCGTCGACGCGCACAAGGGCGAAATCGGGGTCAGGAGCGTCGAAGGCAAGGGCACCGAGGTCGACGTCAGCCTCCCGGCCCTCGACTGACCACTGCTCACTCGACCTTGATCTCGCGCACCGGCTGGAGTGTCAGCAGGGCGATCAAGAAGAATCCGGTGACGATCCCGAACATGACGCGGTAGCCGACCGCGCTCGCGCGGTTGTTGTTGAAGGCGTCGATGATCGGCCCCAGGATCGGCCGCGCGATGAGCCCCGCGCTGGCGGTCGCGATGTTCGAGACCCCCATGTAGCGACCGGCTTCGGCCTTGGGGATCAGGTCGGTCATGAACGCCCAGTCCACGGAGAGAAACGTCCCGAGGGATATGCCCACGATCAGTCCGAAGCCGAGGATCCAGGGCAGGCTGGGGGCGAAAATCAGCAGGGTCGACCCCACCGCGCCGGTCACGCAGGCGGCGGCAATCAGACGCTTCTTGCCGATGCGCTCGGCGAGGAATCCGGCGGTCATGCAGAGCACTGCCGCGAACACCAGGATGGTCGCCTGCAGGGCACTGCTGAACAGCGAGGCCTTGCCCTCGGAGTAATTGAACGTATAGCGGATGAAGTTGAAAGCGTAGGTCCCGATCGCCACCGGCGCCATCAGGAAGAAGAGCCGCGAGACCATCAACCAGGCGAAGTCCCGGTAGCGCCGCGTGTCGATGGCAACGCTGAGCAGCACGGAGCGCCCCAGCCGCTGGCTCGACGCGGCCGTCCGCCGGCGATCCGGTACGCGGAAAATCACCAGCGCGCCGGCGATGGCGACCACCACCGGCAGGGTCAGGATCGCGAGGCGGAGATGATGGGTCGGGATCAGAAGGGCGCCGACCACCAGGAAGCCGACGATCGTGCCCAGCAGGTTCATCAAGCCGTAGTAACCCGAGGCCTCGCCGCGCTGTTCGGACGGCACCTGGTCGGGCAGCATCCCCTGGTAGGGACCCTGTGCGGTGTTGGACGCGATCTGGAAGAGGACATAGACGAGGAGCAACGCCCAGTACGAGGTCACGAACGCAATCAGCGTCAGAAAGACGATGTCGCCGACCACGCCAATCGCAATAAAGGGGCGCCGTCGGCCGAGCTCGAAGCGGCTGTTGTCGCTGATCGCGCCGATGGCCGGTTGCCAGAGAATCGCGAACGCGGCGCCGATCGTGTCGAGCGCAGAGACATAAGTGTTGACGTCGGCGGCGATGGAAAACGGTCCGAGGCGGATGGTCATCGGGTCGGTGAACCGATCGACGATCAGCGGGATGATGTTGCCGCCCAGCGGCTGCATCACGTACGCGATCGCAAACCAGAAGGAGCTGAGCACGAGCATGCCGCGCCAGGAGAGGTGCGTTTGCGCCGCGGACTCGTGCAGTGTCTTCAGCAGGCGACGCTCGCCCGCCTGGATAATTCCCGCCATCCCCCCGCGGAGTCTACCGACGGCCGTGGTCGATTTGCTACGGTAGCGGGCGGATGGCTCGTTCCAAGATCACCGTGGTGGGGGCCGGTAACGTTGGCGCCACCCTGGCCCAACGCCTCGCCGAGCGCGGCTACGCCGACATCGTGCTGGTCGACATCGTCGAGGGCTTGCCCCAGGGAAAGGCGCTCGACATGCTGGAGGCCGGCCCGATCGTCGGCTACGACTCCACCATCGTCGGAACCAATGGCTACGAGGAGACCGCCCGCTCGAGCATCTGCGTGATCACCTCCGGCGTCCCCCGCAAGCCCGGCATGTCCCGGGACGACCTCGTGAAAACCAACCAGAACATCGTCCGCGGCGTGACCGAGGAGCTGGTGCGCCGATCACCCGACGCCATTCTCATCGTCGTCAGCAACCCGCTCGACGCCATGGCGCAGCTGGCGTTCGAGGTCAGCAAATTTCCGCGCCAGCGCGTGATCGGGATGGCCGGCGTCCTCGACACGGCGCGCTTTCGCAGCTTCATCGCCCAGGAGCTCAAGGTCTCCGTGCGTGATGTGGAAGCCTACGTCCTTGGTGGCCACGGGGACACCATGGTGCCGCTGGCCCGCATGTGCACCGTCGCCGGCATCCCCATCAGCACGTTGATTCCATCGGAGCGGATCGAGGCCATCGTCAAGCGCACCCGCGACGGCGGTGCCGAGATCGTCAACCTGCTGAAGTCGGGCAGCGCCTACTACGCGCCCTCGGCGGCGGTCGCCGAAATGGTCGATGCCATTATGCTCGACCGCAAGCAGATTCTTCCCTGCGCCGTGCGGCTGGACGGCGAGTATGGCATCCGCGGTCTCTTCGTGGGCGTGCCGGTCAAGCTGGGTGCGGGCGGTGCGGAAGAGGTCATTGAGCTCGAACTCACCGGCGATGAGCGGGCCGCGTTGCAGCGATCGGCCGACTCCGTCAAGGAGCTCGTCGGCATCATGCAGATTTAAGTCCGCGCCGCCCTTCCCGGTATCCTTTAGTCAGTGACCATCGAGATCCGTAGCGGGTATATCCCGCAATCCAAGCGCCTGATCGAGAACCCGACCGCCGACCAGCTTCGAGAGCTCACCGCCCGGATGCCGAACGCGCGGCGCACGACTTACGACAACTACAACGTCCACACGCGGGTCGACTCCCGCAGCACCAAAAGCACCTACATCGTCACGGATCGTCCGCAGGAGCACACCGCGCAGAGCGTAACCCCCGAGGAAGGCCGGAAGTGGGCCAAGCTCCAGGACGCGTACATCCGCGACCAGGAAATGGTGCTGCTCGACGGGGTTATCGGAAATGACCCAGCCTTCCTGACGCCCGCCCGGCTGATCATCGAGGCCCGCAACGCCAACGTTGCGGGCATGCAGCGGCACCTCTACTATCCGCCCACCGCAGGCCAGCAGCCGGAAGTCACGATGATCTATACGCCGAACCTCGAGGCGCCGGGGTACCCCAGCGACCGGGCGATCTTCGTCGACCTCGAGGCCGGGATCACGCGGGTCTTCAACTCCGACTATTTCGGTGAGTCGAAGAAGGGCGGCCTCCGTATGTGGAACAAGAAGGTGTACGAGGCGGGCGGGCTCGCCATGCACGCCGGCTGCAAAGTCATCCCGGTGGGCTCGGAGCAGCGCGTCGTCCTCATCGTTGGGCTCAGTGGGACGGGCAAGACCACGACAACCTTCACGCGACAAAACAACTCCAAACCCGTACAGGATGACTTCATCGCCCTGATGCCGAAGGGCAAGATCTATGGCACCGAGAACGGCTGCTTCGCCAAGACCTTCGGTCTCGACCCCAAGCACGAGCCGACCATCTATGGCGCGGTGACGAAGCGGGACGCGTACCTGGAAAACGTTTCGCAGAAAGACGACGGCGGTCCCGTCGACTTCTACGATGCGAGCTACACGCAGAATGGCCGCGCCACCTTCGAGCTGTCGGCGCTGGGGTGGGTGGAGGACGCCCGGAAGATCGGGCCGGCCGACGTCCTATTGATTCTCAACCGCAACGACAACATCATCCCGGGAGTGGCGCGCTTGGATTCCGAGCACGCCGCCGCCTACTTCATGCTCGGCGAAACGCAGGGGACGTCAGCGGGCGGCAAGGACGAGATGGGCAAGGCCCTGCGCGTGCCCGGAACCAACCCCTTCTTCCCACTGCGCCACGAGCAGCAGGGCAACCGCTTTCTCGAACTGCACCGGTCACGCCCGTTCGAGGTCTACCTGATGAACACCGGACGGGTCGGTGGCCCGGAAGGGTCCCGCAACAGTAAGAAGCTGACGATCGAACACTCGAGCGCGGTCGTCAAGGCGATCGCGGAAGACACGATCAGCTGGACCAGCGACGCGGACTTCGGCTACGACGTCGCGCAGGCCGTTCCCGGCATCGACGACATCGAGGTGCTGCAGCCGCGACGGCTCTACGAGCGCACGGGTCGCGCGGAGGAATATCGCGCCATGGTCCAGCGCATCAAAGAGGAGCGAGTCGCCGAACTGCAGAAGTACCCTGGCCTCGACACGGAGATCCTCGCCGCCGTCCGCTAACCGGCCTCGGCCTCCCCGATTCGACGCCCGTAGTAATAGGCCACCACGATGGCCAGGAGCAGGATGATCGCGATGGGGATGGTGAACGGTCCAAGGGCGGCCGCGACCCGCTCATAGTTCCGGCCCAGCGTGAAGCCCGCATAGGCAAGGGCGAGATTCCAGGGGATCGCGCCGAGGGTGGTCGCCAGGGTGAAGGGCAGCACCGTGATGCGCGAGAGTCCCGCCGGGAACGAGATGTAGGTGCGGATGACGGGGAGGAGGCGCCCGGCTAAGACGGCGGGCAATCCCCACCGCTCGAAGAAGCGGTTGGCGAGGCGGAGATGCCCTGCGGTGAGGCCGACGCGGCGGCCCGGCCCGAGGATCAACGCTTCGCCGTAGCGTCTGACGAGCAGGTAGGCGACGAGCGAGCCGAGAAGGTTACCGGCGCTGGCGGCGATGACGACCCCCACGAAGGAGAGCTTGCCCTGCGCCGCCAGCGCGCCTCCGAGGGGAACGACGATCTCGCTCGATATGGGGATGCCCGCGCTTTCCGCGGCCATCGTGAGGAAGATGGCGAGCAATCCACCGGCGCTGATGATTTGAATGAGCTGATGCGACATCCGGCGAAGCGTAGCAGTTAGCCTGTACCGGACATGCCGCCAAAAAGCCCGCGTGACGTGGCCGACGATGCCCTCGGCCGCGTCGTTGAGCGGCTCACCACCTCCCATCACCGGCGCCGCCTCGCGCGTGTGCGCTTGACCGCGGCCATCGATCCTCCGCCAGGCGGGTGGGCCGAGGGCGAACCACCGCCGCGGGCGGGGAACGCGGTCACCGTGCTGATCGATGGGGCGGAGGCATTGCCGGCGATGGTGGACGCGATCGAGAACGCCCGCTCGCACGTCCATGTCACCGGCTGGCACGTCACACCGGATTTCGCCCTGACCCGCGACGAAGCGCCGAGGATCCTACGACAGCTGCTCGCTGAGGTTGCAACCCGGATCCCCGTTCGGGTGTTGATCTGGGCGGGTGCGCCCCTTCCCGTCCTTCGTCCGTGGCGCGGTGACGTCCGCGGAATCCGCGAACAACTTGTGACTGGGACCCGCACCCAGTGCGCGCTGGATGCCCGCGAGCGGCCGATGCACTGCCATCACGAAAAGACGATCGTGGTCGACGATCAGGTGGCCTTCGTCGGTGGAATCGACCTGACGCGCTTCAACGGCGATCGATGGGACACGCCCCGGCATCCGGCTCGTGGCGGTGTTGGCTGGCACGATGTCGCGGCGAGAATCAGCGGGCCCGCGGTGCAGGATGTGGCGCAGAACTTTGCGATGCGCTGGGAGGCAACCACGGGCGAGAAGTTGCCCGCAGCCTCTGCGCCGTCAGTCACCGGTGACGTCGAGCTGCAGCTGGTGCGGACGGTCCCGGACGGCATGTACCGGCAGCTGCCGCGCGGAGAATTCCGGATCCTCGAGTCGTACCTGCGCGGCCTGCGTGCCGCGCAACGTTTTGTTTATCTCGAGAACCAATTCCTCTGGTCGCCCGAGATCCTCGCGGTGCTGCGTGAGAAGCTCGCCCGACCGCCGACGCCCGACTTCCGCCTCGTCCTCGTCCTTCCGGCCAGGCCCGACAACGGCGCTGACGATACGCGCGGCCAGCTCGGAACGCTGGTGCAGGCCGACGGCGACGGAGGCCGGCTGCTGGCATGCACGCTCTACGCGATCGGCGGCGAGAAGGACTGGCCGGTCTATGTCCACGCCAAGGTAGGCATCGTCGACGATGCCTGGATGACGATTGGATCAGCGAACC
>VBEQ01000064.1 GCA_005881235.1 Chloroflexota bacterium
CGATTGAGCGCGGTCAGGCGCGACACGGTGGTGATGCCGACGAACATCACGATCAACAGCATCGGGATCGCGATCGAAATGAAGATCGGCCCGAAGTGGTCGGCCTGCGCGACGAGGGCGAGCGCGATCAACGCCCCCGACAGGATCGACAGGAAAATCGTCACCCGGCTCAGCGCCTCGTTGTAGGTGAGCGCGCGGGTCGCCAGCAGGCTCCAGTGCTCGGTCGCCAGGATCTGCAGCCTGGCGGCGGACCCGGCATCACGTCCAATCGGGGGAATTTCGGTCGACATTTCTCTCTCCTTCTACACGAACGGCCTGTGCCTGGATCGACATCGAACCACTCCGGCAGCCGCGTTGTAATCATTGTGGCGAGCGAGGGGGGCCTTCGCGGCCGGTGGCAGCTGAACGCCTAGCGGGGCGGCGGCAGCGAGATCAACACAGCAGCCATCACAAGGATGAGGGCGGCGACCCCCACCCCGACCCTCCCCCGCAAGCGGGGGAGGGAAAAGGCCGGCAAGGGGGAGGGAAAATAGCGCCGCAGTAAAGGGCGGGAGAACAGAGCGACGGCAATCGCGACAATCGCGCCCTTAACGAATAGAACCCACCCGTAACCCGTGGTCACCAGTGCGGCCGGAGATCCGAGATGGGCGAGGGCCAGCAGAAGCCCGGTGCCGATCGCGATCGCGAAGGCGCCGATTGCGTAGGGCCTGAAGCGCCGGTCCGGCGCGACCAGGACTCCCGCGAGCCCACCGACCCAGATTCCCGTCGCTGACACATGGAAAGCGTCGAGCAACAAGCCCGCGCCCGGCAATCCCGGGATCGCGTGCGCGCTCGCGCCGTCGATCAGCGCCATGACGGCGCCCAGAGCGAGTACCGGCCAGGCCGATTCGAGAGCGAGCAGTGCCCACACGAGCAAGGCGACGCCCAGGCGCAGGCCGAGCAGGCGGCCGAAAGGCGAGGCGAGGATCGCGATGGCGGTGTCGCCATCGAACGAAAGGCTCGCGAGCTGCGCGACCAGCGCGACGGGCTCGGCGGCGATCAGCAATACCACGCCTATGACCGCGAACCGTCGCAGTCGTGGCTCACGTCTTGACACAACCTGATACGCGATGATCCCGAACGTCAGGGCGAAACCCAGGAAGTGGATCCAGCGAGCCAGCGCTTGAAGCGCGAACCCAAGCGGCGTGGCCGTCCCGATCTCGCCACCGGAAACTGCGGCCAGATAGGGATTGGCACTCGGTTGCCCGACAACGAAACTGAATGCCCCTCGCGATGGGTGGGTGTCCGCGGCCAGTGCCTGCCAGGTCACGACGAAGGTTCCGGTTTCCGTCGAGCTGATCGGCGCGGTGAGCAGGTGACCCTCTGCGCGAGCCGGCCCGGCGACCTGTCGGCCGCTCGGGCTGAAGACCTTGATTCCCTTGCCGGCCGGAATCACCGTCTCCGAGAACGTCAACGAGATCGACGCGGGCGGAGCGCCGAGCACTGCATCCGGGGATGGGTCTGAGCCGAACAGCACCGCGTGCGCCCAGACGGCGCGCGGGGCGAGGGCCAGGACGGCCGCCAGGCCGACGACCAGGAGTCGACGGCCCAATCTCAGGTGTAAGCCGGCGCCTCGGCGGGAATCGGCAATCCCGGTCCCTCCGTGCGGCGCGTGCGGACGATCCGAAGCACGAGGCCGGCCGCGATCAGGCAAAGGAGCCCGGAACTCATGAAGGCGAGCTGGTAGTCGCCAAAGAAGGTGCGCACCGCGCCGGCCGCGAAGGCGATCGAAGCGGCGCCCAGCTGGTGCGCGGCGAAGATCCAGCCGTAGACGATGGTGAAGTTCTGCTGGCCGAAGAGCTTGCGTGCCAGCTGAACGGTGGGCGGCACCGTCGCGACCCAGTCGAGTCCATAGAAGACGATGAACAGGACCAACCCGAAGTACGCGGTGCCAAACGCGTAGGGGAGGAACAACAACGAGAGGCCGCGCAGGCCGTAGTACCAGAACAGTAACCAGCGGCTGTCGAAGCGGTCGGTGAGGACTCCCGACACGAGCGTCCCGACCACGTCAAAGATGCCGATCACCGCGAGCAGGCTGGCCGCCGTCACCTCCGCCATGCCGTGGTCCATCGATGCCGGAATCAGGTGCGTGCCGATCAGGCCGTTGGTCGATGCGCCGCAGATGAAGAAGCTGCCGGAGAGCAACCAGAAATCGCGCGAGCGCACGCCGATGCCGAGACCGCGAAAGGCGTTGCGGATGGGGTTGCCGGTCGAGAGTGGCCCCGTGTCCGGAACGGTTGCACCGTAGGCGCGCAACCCGAGATCGGCCGGCCGGTTGCGCAGGAAGAGCGCGACGACCGGCACGACCGCGAGCGCCGCGACACCAACGGTGATCGCGGCGCTACGCCAGCCGCGATTCTGGGCCAGCCAGCCGAGGAAGGGGAGGAAGATCAGCTGGCCCGTCGCGCCGGCCGCCGTTAGCGCGCCGAGGACCAATCCGCGACGGTGGACGAACCAGCGGCCGGCGACAGTCGCGGCGAGGACCGATGCCATGCAGCCCGTGCCGAGGCCGACGACCACGCCCCAGAGCAGGTAGAGCTGCCATGGCGCCGTCATCACCGTGGTCAATAGCGCGCCCGACGCAACCGTGACCAGCGCGCCGACCGTCACGGTGCGGATGCCGAAGCGGTTCATGAGCGCGGCGGCGAATGGCCCCGTGAATCCGAACAAGAGGAGGTTGATGAAGACGGCGAAGGAGATGACCGCCCGGTTCCAGCCGAACTCGTGCTCCAGTGGCACGATCAGCACCCCGGGCGTCGCACGGAATCCCGCGGCCCCCATGAGGGCGACGAACGTGACCGCGGCGACAATCCACGCGTAGTGGACGCGTTTCATTGGTTTCACGGAATATACAGGCCTGTTCGGAAACAACTCGCCGATGAATTTGACTTCGCCCGCCAGTCTTAGGTTGCAAAAGGAGGCAACGAGTGGAAGAGAAGAACCTCGATATCTACGGCAACAAACCGATTCCCTGGTCGCGCGCGCTCGCGGCGCTTGAGGCGCCACCGACGAAACCTGGGAACGGCGCGCCAAACACGTTCTGGTTGGCCACCAGTCGGCCCGACCAGCGGCCGCACGTCGCGGGGGTGGGTGCGCTGTGGGACGACGGCAACTTTTACTTCGTGAGCGGCCCTGGGACCCGCAAGAGCCGGAACCTGGCGAAGAATCCGAGTTGCGTCATCTCGGTCATCCTCAGCGGGCTCGACCTGGTTGTCGAGGGAACCGCCCGCGTGGTCACCGACGAGCCGACGCTCCAGCGCCTGGTGAAGCGCTATAACGCGGAGGGGTGGCCGGCGAGTGTGAAGGATGGTGCCTTCACTGCCGAGTACAGCGCGCCGAGCGCTGGGCCCCCTCCCTGGAACCTGTACGTCGTGACCCCATCGACTGCCTTCGGCACGGCTACTGTGGAGCCATATGGCGCGACACGCTGGCGCTTCTAGGATGACTGACCCGAAGCTCCCTGCCATCCGCCTGCGGCCAGCGGTGGCGAGCGACGCCCAGGCGATCGGAGCCGTCTTCGATGCGGCGGTCCGGGTGGGGTGGACGTACCTCGGAGAGTTGGCAAGCCAGCCGATGTTCACGGCGGCCGACTGGGACAAAGATGTTGCCGACCATGCGCCACCGAACCTGATGCTGGTTGCGACTGACGATGCTGATCGGATTGTTGGCTTCACGGCCGTCCATCCCGTCGACTGCGAGATGTACCTGCTCTTCGTCGACCCGGCGGCGGCGGGTCGCGGCGTCGGGCGGATGCTCCTCGCTGCGGCCGACAGCGCCCTTCGCGCTGCAGGCTGTCGCGAGGCCTTCCTCTATACCCACGAGCAGAACGAGCGCGCCTTGCGTGTGTACGCCAGCGCAGGCTACCGCCCGGACGGGTCGATACGCGAGTCGGACTTCCGCGGGACCAGGATGCGCGAGGTGCGCCTGGTCAAGCAGCTTGACAACCTGGAAACTAACGCCTAGAACAGCGAGGGGTAGCCAGCGTCACGCACGAAAGGAGGACATCACATGTCGGAGAAGAACAAGGCACTCGTCTCACGCATCCCTTTGGAAGCTTTCAACCAGGGCAAGCTCGAGGTCATCGACGAGGTGATCGCGGATAACTCCGTCGAGCACTCGCCTCTGCCGCCGGGGATGCCGACCGGAAAGGAAGGACTTAAGGCCTTGATCAAGGCCCTGCGTAGCGCCTTTCCAGATTACAAGGTCACGATCGGTCTTCAAGTCGCCGAAGGCGACCTTGTGGTGCAGCGTGCCACGACCACCGGCACGATGAAGGGCGAATTTGCGGGGATGCCTCCGAGCGGCAAGAAGGCGACGTGGGAGGCCATCCACATCACCCGGGTCAAAGACGGCAAGATCGTCGAGCACTGGGGGGTGCAGGACCAGCTCGGCATGCTGCAGCAGCTGGGCTTCAGCCCGACGCCGGAGGCAGCGGCCGCGCGCTAACGCATGGAACAGGTGCTGACGATCTCGACGACCTGGGGGACGAATGACCCAACGAAGGCAACCATCCCATTTCACCTGGCTCGCGGGGCCAAACAAAGCGGCGTTGACGTTCGGATTGTTCTGGTGGGCGACTCGACGGACCTGATCCGATCGGGCGTGGCTGACACGGTCCGAGGAAAGGGCGTGCCGCCGATGAGGGAAGTTCTGGACTTCGCCCGCGAGAATAAGATCCCAATCCATGTGTGAAAGGGTTGCGCCGAGGCCCGTGGGGTCTCTCAGGCTGAGCTTGATGCCACTCAAGGATCGTGGATCGACCCTAAAGGCTGGACGCGCCTGATCATGGAGGGACGCAACATCGCGTTCTAGCTCAGGCTGGCTCAAACAAGAAGAACGGCGGCTGGGGAAGCCGCCGTTCCTATTTACATTGACCTAGCATATGCACTGAGCCTCGTTGTGAAGAAGTTCCCCAAAGATATAACGCAGCGTAGCGGGGAGGCGAATGCGTGAGTTCAGGAGATCGAGGGTGTGGCGGCGTTCACGTCCTTGAGGTACGGCATCGCTTCTGAGCAGGGGACCTGGCTGGCGACGTAGGCGCCGGCCCAGTTCGCGCGCCGCACCGCGGTTTCCAGGTCGATCCCGCGCAGCAGACCGTGCGCGACCGAGGCAAGAAATGCGTCGCCTGCGCCCAGGCCGTTGACGACCTCCATCCGGACCGGAGGCACTTCGACGACGCGATCGCCGTCGAATAACGCCGCGCCCTCACCGCCGCGCTTCAGGATGAGGACGCTCGGTCCGAGCGCCCGCAGGTTTGCGATCCCCTGGCGCGGGTCCTCGTCACCGGTTGCGGCGCGGACTTCGTCTTCGTTGCCCACGACGATGTTGGCACGCGGTAAGGCGGCGCGGACGGCACGGCGGTATGCGTCCGCTCCAGACCAGAAGGTCGGACGGTAGTCCAGGTCAAAGATCGTCGTGTGCCGGTGGCGCTCCAGGGCCGCCATGTGCGCTGCGCGGCTCCTGTCGCGCGCCAGGCCTGTGCCCGAGGCGAGCAGGATGGGCGCGTCGGCAACCGCGTCCAGATCGAAGTCGTCCGTCGTTAACTCCCAGTCCGGGCAGGTCGGCGTTCGATAGAAGAGCAGGGGAAAGCGATCCGGTGGCCAGATCTCGCAGAAGACGACGGGTGTGTTCAGGGTGTGGTCGATGCGGAGCCAGCCCGCGTCCACACCCTCAGCCGTGAGAAAGTCGCGGATGAACTCGCCGTGCCCATCGTCGCCAACTTTGCTGACGATCGCCGTCCGCACCTGCAATCGAGCCAGGCCCGTGGAGACATTGCCGGCGAAGCCGCCCACGTAGCGGACATAGTTCCGTTGCTCGCGCAATGGCGTTCGGATCTGCGCCGGGTAGATGTCTGCGCTGAGCCGGCCCATCACGACGACCTCGGGGCCGCTGCTCATGTCTTTTTCCAATCCATCAGCCATTCATGGTCCGGGTCGGTCGTGAAGAGCCATTCGCGGACGGCGCCCGCC
>VBEQ01000065.1 GCA_005881235.1 Chloroflexota bacterium
GTTTCCCAACATGCTGGTCATGGCGCAGGACCTCCTCGACGGGGCCTTGACCGCGAGTCTCGACGAGATTGCGGCAGCGCTGCGGCTGATGGTGGAGCGCAATCGCGTGATCGCCGAGGGAGCTGGCGCCGTGGCCCTGGCTGTGGCGCTCTCGGGGAGAGCGGGCGGCGGGCGCATCGCGTGCATCGTCTCGGGCGGCAACATCGACCTGCCGAAGCTGACGAAGATCCTGGGGGAGCACTGACGATGGCGGAGCTGACCGGCCGGATTGCCCTGGTCACCGGGGGAGGCCGCGGCATCGGCCGCTCCGTCGCATTGTCCCTGGCATCGGCGGGCGCGGACGTCGCCGTCACGGCCCGGTCCGCCAAGGAGTTGGACGAAACCGCGGCGGCGATCCGAGCGCTGGGCCGTCGCGCCGAGGCGATCGTCTGCGACGTCTCTGAACGGACCCAGGTCGATGCGATGGTCGCGCGCGTCAAAGCAGCGCTGGGTGATCCGCTGATTCTCGTCAACAACGCCGGCATCGCAGCCAGCGCCAAGCTCACGGACACGACGGATGAGATGTGGGATCGGATGCTGCGCGTCAACGCGAGCGGCGCCTTCTACTGCACGCGGGCGGTGCTGCCCCTGATGCTGGCGGCGAAATGGGGCCGCATCGTCAACATGGCGTCGGTCGCGGGCCGGGCCGGTGCGCCGTACATCGCGGCCTATACGGCATCGAAGCACGCGCTTCTCGGCCTCACCCGCGCCGTCGCCGCGGAAGTTGCGAGCCGAGGCATCACGGTCAATGCGGTCTGCCCGGGCTATGTCGACACTGAGATGACCGATGCCTCGGCGGCGAACATCGTGAAACGGACCGGGCGCACTGAAGAGGATGCGCGAAAAATCCTCGAAGGGTTCAGCCCGCAGGGACGGTTGATGACTGCCCCCGAGGTGGCTGCCATGACGACCTACCTCTGTTCCGACGTCGCCCGGGGCATCAACGGCCAGGGTATCGTCCTCGACGGCGGCGCGCTCCAGTCATGACGGACCGGGACGAGCTAGCGGGTTTCGCCACCGGCGTCGCCGGAAAGGTCGCGCCGATCGCAGCGGCGGGTGAGGAAGGCCGGGTCAATCGGCGGCTCATCCGCGCCCTGGCGGAGGAGCGGCTCCTGCCCCGGCTATTTCCGCGACGGGCGGGCGGCACGCGCGAAGCGGGGGTATCGGCGGTCGACCTGTGTGTGGTGCGAGAAAGCCTGGGACGGGCATCAACCCTGGCCGAGAACGCGATCGCGATCCAGACGCTCGGTGCTTATCCAATCGTGCTGGCAGGTTCCGATGAACAAGCCGAACGCTACGCAGCACCGGTGGCACGCGGCGAAGCGGTCGCGGCCTTCGCGCTGACCGAGCCTGGCGCGGGGACGGATGCCGGTGCGCTTGCCCTGCGCGCCGAGCCCGATGGCAAGGGATTTCGCCTGACCGGGACCAAGGTCTTTATCTCGAACGCGCCGGATGCCGACATCTACACGATCTTTGCGAGGACCACGCCCGGGGCTGGAACGAAGGGCATCACCGCCTTCATCGTCAGCGGCGATGCGAAAGGGCTGAGTGGATCCGCGCAGCACCTCCTCTCGTCACATCCGATCGGTCGGTTGGAGCTGGACGGTGTCTTTGTCTCCGAGGATCGAATCCTGGGCGAGGTCGACGGTGGATTCCGCCTCGCAATGCGGACGCTCGACCTCTTTCGGCCGAGCGTCGGCGCCTCAGTCATTGGGATGGCGCAGGCGGCGCTGGAAGCCGCCGTGGCCCATGCATCGAACCGCCAGGCATTCGGCCGGCCCATCAGAGAATTCCAGGCCGTCTCCCATCAGCTGGCCGAAATGGCGACGCGGCTCGAGGCGGCCCGCGCGCTCGTCTATGCTGCCGCCGAGGCGTACGATCGCGGCGACCAGCGGGTCGCGCGTCGCTCAGCGATGGCGAAGCTGTTCGCGACCGAGACCGCGCAGCAAGTCATCGATGCCGCGATCCAGGTGCACGGCGCGGTTGCGCTGGAGCGCGGGCACCTCCTCGAGCACCTCTACCGCGAGGTCCGGGCCCCACGGATTTACGAAGGGACCTCGGAGATCCAGCGCGAGATCATCGCCCGCGACCTCTTCCGCCCGCGGGATTGAGAGGGAAGAGCCCCAGGCTCTGCCCTCTCATGTTTTCGACTACGGATGCGTCAGCTGACCGCGGACTGCGCTCCCCGGAAAGAACGGACCGCAGGTTGCCGGCTGACCACCACACGACGTATGGATGTTGACGTAGTATCCGGCCGGGTTGTCTTTAATATCCTCGATCAGTGCTCGGTCAACGTTCTCCGTGCATCCGCTGAACGAGGTGGCAGTCGAGGGAGTGCTGGGCCCCGTGTTGAAGAAGGGGACAACGACCGGGCCATTGACATCTGGGCCGCCCCTATGAATGTGGGACGCAAACACCGGAGCCGTCAATCCTGCGACGGTGACCTGCCAGCACACCTCGTTGTGCCCTGGATTCAGCGTGACCAGGGCCAAACCACTTCCGTGGCCGCTCAGGACGGCTGAAAATGGATCACCTCCATGATTCGAGGTGGGGAGTCGCTCGGCTGCCACCCCGGCAGGAATCAGCGACGCCGCGACGACGAGGAACACAACAGCGAACAGCTTTCTCATCCGATCACCTCCCTAGAGTGCTTTTACAGTCCCATATGCAGGTGGATAAGGCAAGTTAAGATTTGGCGTCGATTAGACGGTAACTGCGATGCACATCAGTTCGACCGTGGCCGCGGGATCGTAGAGCCGGCTGACTTCGACCAGCGCCATGGCCGGGTAGTGGCGTCCGAAATGCCGCCGGTACGCGACGCCGATTTCCTTCGATAAGCGCTGATACTCGGCGATGTTGGTGACGAAGATCTGCATGCTTACCAGCTCCTGTGGCCTGGCGCCCGCTGCCTGCAGCGCCTCGACCACGTTGCCTGCCGCCACGTCGAATTGCTCGGCCATCGAGCCGGCGGCCAGGCTTCCATCCGCCCGATGTGCTGTTTGACCCGCCAGGTAAACCGTCCGACTGCCATCAGCGATGACGGCGTGGGAGTAACCGGACGGCCGCGGCAGGCTATCCGGATTGCGGATCTCGTGCGCGCTTGCTAGCGGCCGGTCCACTTCGGTTCCCGTCCTTCGCGGAAGGCCGCGTAAAACTCCGCATGATCGGCACTCTTCATCAGCAGCGCCTGCGTCATGCTGTCCAGTTCGAGCGCGGCGCCGAGACTCATATCCATCTGCCTCGAGATCAGCATTTTCGTGGCGGCGTAGGCGAGCGCCGGGCCTTCCGCCAAACGGCGAGCGACGCTGCTGGTTTGCGCGCTCAGCTCGATGTCCTCGACGACGGCATTGGCGAGGCCGATCGCCAGCGCCCGCTGCGCGGTGACCGTTTCGCCGAGAAGGAGCAGCTCGCTGGCGCGGCCCAACCCGATCAACCGCGGGAGCAAATAGGCGGCGCCCATATCGCCGCCCGACAGTCCGACCTTGGTGAAGAGGAATGAGAACGTCGCCGACGCCGACAGGATGCGCAGATCGGCGGCGAGCGCGATCACCGCACCCGCGCCCGCCGCGACCCCGTTGACCGACGCGATGATGGGGAGAGGGCAGTCGCGCATCCGCTGGGTGACCGTCCCGGTCATCCGGGTGAAGGCCAGCAGCTCGCGCGGGTCCATCTGCTGGAGCTCGCCGATGATCTCGGTGACGTCGCCGCCGGAGCTGAAGCCCCGCCCGGTGCCGGTGATGACCACGACCCGGACGTCGTCGCGCAGCGGCAGATCGGTCAACAGGTCGCGGAGGTCCGCGTATACCTCGAAGGTCAGCGCGTTCAGTTTCTTGGGGCGGTCGAAGGTGATGGTCGCAACCCCGTCGTCAACCGCGAAGCGGAAATGATTCCACGATTGCGTAGGCGAGGCCGAGCCGCGGAACGCCGTCATCCGCAAAAACTTATCATCTCCTCCGAAGGAGCGACGGAGATATGAACATCGGAGTCGGCCTGCCGACCTCTACGTCGGGCATCAGCGGCCAGCTCCTGGTGGACTGGGCGAAGCGGGCCGATGCCGGTCCCTTCAGCAGCCTGGGAGTGGTGGACCGCGTCGCCTACCAGAATTACGAGCCCTTCACCGCGCTGGCCGCCGCCGCGGCGGTCACCCAGCGGGTGCGCCTGGCCACCATGGTCGTGATCGCGCCGCTGCGCAATACGGCCATCCTGGCGAAGCAGGCCGCCTCGGTGCACGCACTCTCCGACGGCCGCTTCACCCTTGGGCTGGCGGTGGGCGCCCGTGGGGAGGATTACGCGGTGTCAGGCATCGACAGCCGCGGACGCGGCCGGCGCTTTGGCGAACAGCTCGAGGCCATCCGCGACATCTGGGAAGAGGGAACGATCGGGCCGACTCCCACGTCGGCCGGGCCCCAAGTGCTGGTGGGCGGCTCGAGCGGGGAAGCCCTCGCCCGGATGGCCCGTTATAGCGATGGCTACATGCACGGCGGTGGACCGGCGCGCGCGTTTGCCGGCGCTGCCGCCAAAGCCGCCGCCGCCTGGTCGGACCTGGGCCGGCCCGGACGGCCGATCGTGTGGGGGATGGGATATTTCGCGCTCGGCGATGGCAACGCGGACGCCGGGGCCCAGTATCTCAGGCATTACTACGCGTTCACGGGGCCGTTCGCGGAGAAGATCGCGGCCGCAAATCTGACCTCGCCAGGCGCCATCACCGACTTCATCCGCGGCTACGAAGATGCGGGTTGCGACGAGCTGGTCCTGTTTCCCACGGCTTCGAGCATCGACCAGGTTGACCGACTGGCCGAGGTGATCGGCTAACCGGTGCGCTACGCCGTCATCGGCGGCGGACCCTCGGGACTCTACTTCGCGCTGCTGGCCAAGAAGGCCAACCCGAGTGACGAGGTTCTCGTGGTGGAGCGTAATCCACCTGACGCCACCTTCGGTTGGGGTGTTGTCTTTTCCGAGGAGACACTCGGTGCGCTTCGGGATGCCGACTACGAAACCTTCACCGAGATCGGCGAAAGCTTCGCTCGCTGGAACGCGATCGACATCTATTACCGCGACACCATGGTCCGGTCTCGCGGCCACGTTTTTACCGGGATCTCGCGCAAGCTGTTGCTCAACATCCTCCAGCGGCGCTGCCGCGCACTCGGGGTCCGGCTGGAGTTCGAGCGCGAGGTGCGCGACGTCGCGGAGCTCGAGGGCGCCGACCTGATCGTGGGGGCGGACGGCATCAACGGACTGGTCCGGCGGGCGTACGGCGAGTTCTTCAAGCCGCAGATCGCGACACATCCGACGAAGTACGTCTGGTTCGGGAGCGACCTGCCGCTCGACGCCTTCACCTTCATCTTCCGCCGCAACGCTGACGGCCTTTTCCAGGTTCATGCCTATCCGTTCGACGCGCGCACCTGCACCTTCATCGTGGAGTGCCCGGAGGACGCCTGGCGCCGAGCCGGCCTGGAATCGGCGAGCGAGGCCCAGAGTATCGCCTACTGCGAAGCCCTCTTCCAGCCGGAGCTGCGCGGCCGGCGGTTGATGTCGAACCGCTCGCTCTGGGTCAACTTCTTGACCCTGCGCCAGGAGAGCTGGCACCACGGCAAGGTCGTGCTGCTCGGCGACGCCGCCCACACCGCGCATTTTTCGATCGGCTCGGGCACCAAGCTCGCGATGGAGGACAGCATCGCGCTGGTCGATGCCCTGCGACGGCACGAGGACCTGGGCGCGGCCCTCAATGACTACGAGATGGAACGGCAGCCCATCGTCGAGCGCTTCCAGGAGGCCGCGCTCGAGAGTTCCAGCTACTTCGAGCATGTGTCGCGCTATGCCCAGTTCGATCCACGGCAGTTCGCCTTCAACCTGCTGACCCGCAGCCGGCGAATCACCTACATCAACCTGACGCAGCGCGATCCGGAGCTCATCCGCACCGTCGACTCCTGGTTCGCCGCCGCGGCGACGGGATCACCGGACGGCGCCGTGCGCCTGAGCCCGCCACCGATGTTCACGCCGTTGCGAATCGGGGAGCTGACCATTCCCAACCGGGCCGTGGTGACGGCCGGACCGGACCTCGACGCCGCCGCTTCCCAGGGGGCGGGCCTGGTGATCACCGAGTTTGTCAGCGTGACCGAGGACGGGCGCATCACGCCCGAGACGCCGGTTATCGATCGAGCACGGCAGGAAATGCTGCGGCAGGCCGTGGAGCGGATCCACCAGACTGGAAGTCGCGTGGCGTTGCAGCTCGGTCACGCCGGCCGCCGGGGATCGATGCAGCCGCGCTCGCGAGGTGTCGACCGACCGCTCAGAGAGGGTGGGTGGCGACTCATCGCGGCGTCGCCAATCGCGTACACGCCGCACTCGGCTCTGCCGAAAGAGGTGACCCCTCGCGACATCGCGCACGTCATCAAGGTCTTTGCGGCTGCGGCGCAGGCGGCAGCGGGCTGCTGGTTCGACGCGCTGGAGCTCAACTTCGCTCACGGATATCTCGTCGCCGGCTTCATCTCGCCGCTAACGAATCGCCGGACCGACGAGTACGGCGGCTCACTGGAGAATCGCATGCGATTCCCGCTCGAGATTGTCGATGCGGTACGGGCGAGCTGGGAGCGTCCCCTGCTCGTTCGCATTTCCGCCAGCGATTGGGCTGACGGTGGCATGGACCTCGATGAGTCGGTGGCTATCGCGGCGCTGTTGAGGACGCACCGCTGCGACCTGATCCATGTCGTGATGGGTCAAACGGTCTGGGAGAGTCGCCCCGACTACCGTCGTCTGTTCGGCGTGCCCGCCAGCGACCGCATCCGTAATGAGGCGGGCATTCCAACGATTGCCACCGGAAACATCACGACTTCCGACGACGTCAACACCATCCTCGCCGCCGGTCGGGCCGACCTGTGCGTTTTGGAGCTGACGACCATCGGAACGACCCCGAGATGATGGCGACGTCTGGCGATCTGGTCGACTTTGCCAGGGGGCTCCCCAAGGCCGAACTGCATTTACACATCGAGGGCACGCTCGAGCCGGAGCTGATGTTCGAGCTGGCGCGCCGCAACGGCGTCCCCTTGCCGTATGCATCGGTGGACGACGTTCGCCGCGCCTACATCTTCAGCGATTTGCAATCGTTCCTCGACATCTACTATGCGGGCTGCCGAGTCTTGCTCAAGGAACAGGACTTCTACGACCTGACCTGGGCGTATTTGACGCGGGCCGTCAGCCAGGGCGTGCGCCACGCGGAGATCTTCTTCGATCCGCAAACCCACACCGATCGCGGCGTGCCGTTCGAAAGCGTGGTCACCGGGATCCGCCGTGCCTTACACGACGGCGAGGCTCGCTTTCGCATCACCAGCGGGTTGATCATGTGCTTCCTCCGGCACCTGAGCGCAGACGCGGCCACGCGCACGCTGCACGAAGCTCTGCCTTTCAAGAAATGGATCCTCGCGGTCGGTCTGGATTCCTCAGAGGTGGGTCACCCGCCCGCGAAATTCGAGGACGTCTACAACCGTGCACGCGAGGCTGGCTTCCTGGCGGTCGCGCACGCCGGTGAGGAAGGGCCTCCGGCGTACGTCTGGGAAGCACTGGATATCCTGAAGGCGCGACGGATCGACCACGGGGTGCGATGTGTGGAAGACGACCGCCTGGTGGGGCGCCTGGTCGAGGAACAGATTCCGCTCACCGTGTGTCCGCTCTCCAACGTGAAGCTGAGGGTCTTCCCGAATCTTAGGGCCCACAACCTCAAGCAACTCCTCGACCGGGGTCTGCTGGTGACCGTGAATTCCGACGACCCGGCGTACTTCGGAGGCTACGTCGCCGATAACTTCCGCGATACCGCCGCCGCCCTTGGATTGGGGCGCGAGCAACTGCTCACGCTGGCGAGGAATTCATTCGTCGCGTCTTTCGTGAGCGAGGAACAGCGGCGCGCCTACCTCGGCGACGTCGAGCGCTTCGCGGCTCAGCCCTCGCTGAAGACGATCTCCTGAGCGCCCTCGTAGAGGACGCGCCGTCCCAACTCGGCCAGCAGGGCGCGTCCCTCCTCGATAGTCGCGAAGTGATTGCCGGCCAAGGGTCCGGCCTTGCTGCCGAAGGCGGTCGAGCCATAGGGAAAGAGCACTTCGGTCTCGCTGATGCCGCCGGGATAGAGCAGCAGCTGGCCGGCGGCGGGATAGCTGGTGTGATTCTCGTAGCCGAGGCCGGTCTTCAGGTCGCCGAGCGGAATCCACGCGGATTCGCCGCTCCAGCGCGCCTGCACCAGCTGGGCCCGCAAGGGCAGCAGCAGCCGGAAAGCGGCACAGGTCTTCGGGGCCGCGTCGCTTTCCCAGCGCGCTGTGAAGCGCAGCGAGCCAACAGCGATCTCAAGCATCGCGGTTAAGCGTAAGGCCGATGAAGCCGTGCGCGGGCTTGGGGTCGCTGAAGACCTTCGTCGTAGGCTCGGTCGCCGAGACCTTGGAGGTGTCCCACAGACGGTTTTGCGCCTCGAAGCTCACCTCGCTCATGCCGCCGAATTGCTCGAGGAGGCGGATTCCCATTTCGTGCACCAGGTGCTGGATCGACATGCTGACGAAATCATCGAAGGTGGCAATCAGGCCATCACGAACCGCCTCGGACGGTATATGCGCCGGACCGTCACCAATGCCGTCGTCCTGGTGCGCGTAGCGCCAGTACACATCGAGGTAGATGAACAGGGGTCGGTCGGAGACCTCCGCCAACGTGGTGTAGGCGTCGCGCGCGAAATCCTTGAAGGCGCTGCCGGTCAGCTTGACCAGCCGCAGGTTGCGCCGGCCGCAGCGAAGCTCGCGCAGCCCGTCTCGTCCGATGACCAGCTCGACCCACCCGTAGTCGTCATCCACCGGGCTGAGCAGTTTGGCGCCATGTTTGACAAAGGGCATCTCCCGGACCTCGATGCGCAGCCACTGCATCTGCGGATACGTCTCAAGGAAGCGACGGCCGAGGAATGCGGCAAACCCCTCGTGGGTCGCGCCCGGGTACTCGAGCGCCATGGCGTAGACAAAGTTCTTCATGGTGTCGGTCGCCACCACGTCGCGGTTGTTGCCCTGCGTGTAGGCCGGGAGGAAATTGTCTCCGAAGACGTCGATGCTTACGCGGCCGGCGAGCAGCCCACGGACCGGGTGCGTCCGGTAGAAGGAGACATTGTGCTTGCCATAGCGGATGTCGGCTTTCACCCGCGCAACCGGTCCTCGGCGATGTCGACGATAGCGCGCAGGCCATCCTCCAGCTCTTCCTCGCGGGATCGGCGCAGCCGCCGGCGGAGTTCCTCAACGATCTCGGCCTTCGGCCGCCGGTTGACGAACACCACGAAGCGAAAGCCGAAGCGCCGCTCGTATTCGGCATTGAGCCGGTGCAGTTCCGGCAATGCCTCGTTGCCCTGCTCCTGCAGCGAGCGCGCCGAGAGGCGGCCGGGGTTCTCGCCAATCCGGGGATGGGCGTTGAGCGTCGCCACCTTTTCCGAGTCGGTCAATGTGGGCAGGATCGCGCGCATGCGCGCGATCACGTCATCCGTCGAGTGATAGGGACCGGCGGCACGGACCTTTTCGGCAAGTGGGGTCGACCCTTCGAGGGCCTCCTCGATCGTGGTCATCACATGCGGAAGAATCCGCAACCTCGTCGACTGATCATGTTCCGCGGTAGGTGGTGCAGGAAAACGGTGAGATCAGCAGCGGAACGTGGTAGTGCCGTCCCTCGTCGAGCTCGAGCTCCAGCGCGACCGTTTTGAAGAGGTGCGGCGTGCCGCCCCAGTAGGCGCCGACCTCGATCAGCAGCCGGTACGACCCGGGATTGATACCGCCCCCGCTCAGGTCGGCAATCCGTCCCTGCGCGTCCGTCGTCAGCGTGCGCGTCCCCAGGGTCACGCGCACGCCGGCAGCCGGTTCTCCCGAGGCGACGTCGAGGACGTGGGTCGAGACCGTGGCCAGCTCGCTCACAATCCCACCAGGTCGTCGGGCTTGACCGGCGCCCGGTGCAGCTCGCGGCCGGTGGCATTGCGCAGCGCGGCCACCACCGCCGCGGGGACGACGACGGTCGAGGGCTCGCCGACCCCCTTGGCGCCGTAGGGGAGGCCGGGCTCGGGCTCCTCGACGATCTCCGAGACGACCGGCGGCATGTCGAGGATGGTGGGGATCAGGTAATCGGTGAAGGAAGCATTCTTCACCTGGCCGTCAACCAGGGCGACCTCCTCCATCAGCGCCAGCCCCAGGCCCTGCGCCGAGCCGCCCTCGATCTGGCCGAGGACTGACTGCGGATTCAGCGCGCGACCGACGTCCTGCGCGACCGCCAGCTGTAGGACACGAACCAGGCCGAGATCCTGGTCGACCTCGACCACGGCGCGGGCAGCGCCGAACGCGAAGGTGACGTGTGGGTCGCCTTGCCCACTGGCATCGAGCTTTCCGGTGGGCCGGTGATGAAAGACGCGGGTGGCCTCGACCGGCCGGCGCAGGTGGTGCAGGCCGCCGCTGTCCTCGATTTCGGCACGCACCGCCTGGCAGGCGAGTTGCACGGCCCCGCCCGTCATCATCGTCTGCCGCGAGGCTGAGCTGGAGCCGGCGGACCCGATCGCCGTGTCCGGCGGACGGACCACGACGCGATCGATGCCGAGTTCCGTGCGGACAATTTGCGTCACGATGGTATCGAGCCCCTGTCCCACCTCGACCGCCGCCGTCTTCACCTCCGCGATGGGGCCTTCCCCATCGACCGAGACGCGCACCCACGCCTGCGAGGAATCGTCGAAGCCTTCGCTGTAGCCAAGGTTCTTGTACCCCACGGCGACACCCACGCCCCGTTTGAGTCCCTCGCCGTGGCCGACGTTACCGGCGCCGCCCGGCAGCAGCATCGGATCGCGATCGAGCGCGGATTCCTCGGGCGGAAGAGGGAGCTGCTGCAATCGCTGCAGGCACTCGCGCACCGGGGCGACGCCCATGATTGGCTGACCGGTCGGGAGCACCGAGCCCGAGTGCAATGCGTTTTTGATGCGCAGCTCGATCGGATCGAGATTCAGCGCCGCGGCCAGCTTGTCCATCTGCGCCTCGTAGGCAAAACACGCTTGCACGGCCCCGAAGCCACGCATCGCCCCGCAGGGCGGGTTGTTGGTGAAGACCGCGGTGCCCTCCAGCCGCGCGTTGGGAACCTCGTACGGCCCGGCGGCAAAGGTGGTGGCGTTGCCGATCACGGCGGGCGACGTCGAGGTGTAGGCGCCGCCGTCGACCAGGATCCGCGCTTGGACATTGACCAGCGTTCCGTCGCGAGCCGCGCCGTGCCGCATCCAGACTCGCGATGGATGGCGGTGCACATGGCCGTAAAAGGATTCCTGCCGGCCGTACGACATCTTGACCGGCCGCTTCGTTCGCAGCGCCAGCAGGCAGGCATGGATCTGCATGCTGACATCCTCGCGCGCGCCGAAGGCGCCGCCGACGCCGGAGAGGTGGAGGCGCACCTTTTCCGGTGGCAGATCGAGGCAGGGGGCCAGCTGCTCGAGATCGGCGTGCAGCCACTGGGTCGCGATGAAGAGATCGACGCCGCCGTCGGGGGCGGGAACCGCCAGGCCCGCCTCGGGACCGAGGGGCGCCTGGTCCTGCATGCCGGTCTCGTACATCCCCTCCACCCAGACGTCGGCGGGCGCGCTGGGGTCGCCGTGGACGATCGTGAGGGTGCGCACAACGTTGCCCTGCGGATGGACCGGTGGGGCCGCCGGTTCGAGCGCCTTCTCCATGTCGGTGACGGGGGTCAGGACCTTGTAGTTGACGGTG
>VBEQ01000066.1 GCA_005881235.1 Chloroflexota bacterium
ATTTGGTTCCGAGAGTCACACCTCGTACGGCTACCGGAGCGGTGAGTACGAAGACGACGTCGCGACTTAAGTAGCCCTTAAGCCCCACCCTAATCGACCGGGTGAGGCCGCTTGGCACAGCGCGATCAATGGCTTAAGCGCTAAGGCCAGCGAGCCTTCTAGCCAGGCACATCTTCCTCTATCGAAAGTAAGCGCTCCCGAAACCCTGAGTCATGGATCAGCGGGATGAAGGGTTCTCTGCAACGACCCTCCCAAGGCGAGGTCCGATCCACCGCTGACTACAATTCGGGCTAGTTTTGGGTTGTCAGGAAAGGAGTATCACTCCATTGATGATGGCTACGCCTGCTACCAGATGAGGCACCCAGTGCCGGTGGAGCGTTGCTTCTGCAATTCGACCCGCTTAAGCTCCTCTCGCGCTCGCATCGACGCTCGGGACTTCTCAGGACTATCAACACTGATCGACAGGTGAAGATATTTGGGGCAGTGGAAATATAGCGTAGTTCCATACCGGTCTTTTTCTCCGAGCCGGCAACCGCAGATTCCGCAATAGTTCACCGTGCGTGGCTGGATCTGATCTTATCAACTCACCGCGGTCGTGTCTTCGGCCCTCGATCGCGCCCGTAACAGCGGAAGAAGCGGGTGTCAGTAAAGGTTCCGTGGGCACTACCTAGGCCGAGTCGGCGGCCCGTTGGTACGACGCGTCCCCTAGCTTTTAGCTTTACACGCCTTCATCTGGAAGATGACCGCGAATCGAGCTGCTGCGCCTTTCTGACCCAGGCGGAATCGTGGCGAGTCTGGGTTGGAACCTATCCTGACCTGGACCCCAACCGGGCGCGAAACGTCGCCCACCGGTGCGTGTCAGCGCGATCATCGAATACGAATGAGGCTTCCGAAGGGCGCCGCGACCGTTTCAAATCCTGTCTCCCCGATAGCTACTCTCCCGTTTGGATGAGGTCGGCGTGACCGTTGTGTCGCCCGTACTCCTCGATCATGTGGACCAGGATCCAGCGCAGGCTGGGTGACTCACCATTCGGCCAGGGGCGCCGGGCCAACCGCTCGAGTCCGCCATCGGCTAGCGCGTCGGTGACCATGGACCGCGAGCGGGCTACGCTGTCCTGCCACAGTGCGAAAAGTTGCTCGGACGTATCCCGAGCGGCGGAATGCCATTCCCAATCGGGGTCAGCCTTCCAGTCCACCGTGTCAAACGGTGGCCGCCGGTCATTGCCGTGCAGCCGCTGCGAGAACCAGTAATCCTCCACGTAGGCCAAATGCTTGAGCATCCCGCCCAGCGTCATCGACGAGACGCCGACTTTCGCCTGCAGCCCGGCGGCGTCCAGTCCGCGGCACTTCCACGCCAGGGTCGCGCGCTGGTAATCGAGGAAGCCCAGAAGCGTGGCGGTCTCGTCCGCCGCGATCGGAGGTTCCGGACGGCCATGGTCATCTACTTGCGACATGAGCGGTGAGTATACGGGCGGCTAAAGTGGTCATCGAGTGATGGCTGAATGAAAAAGGACCCGGTATTTGAGAGCTATCTCGCCAATATCAAGACGAAGACCGGCAAGACACCCGCGGACTTCAAAGCCCTCGCAAAGAAGAAGGGCCTCCTGCGACCCGGCGTCAAAGCCGGCGAGATCGTAGCCTGGTTAAAGAAGGACTTCGATCTCGGCCACGGCCACGCGATGGCGATCTACGCCGTGCTCAAGCCCGAGATCGACCAAGCGAAGTAAGCCCGCGCTCCGCTCACCCCGGCCTTTGCCCACGGGGGCTCATCCACCACTCGCGGATCGATCGGCACCGGCCCTGATCGTCGAATCGAAGAACAAAGATGTTGTCGAACTCGCGGTCGAGTTTGGCCCTGGACGCATCCGTGAAGTAGCGGGTCCGTCCGTGGGCGACAGCGAGGTCACCCTCGATGGCGACCGGCTCATAGTTGCCCTCGTAAGTTCCGGGTGCGTCCTTGGGCTCGAGCCAGGAGGCAACGATCGCGAGGCGGCCACGTACCGGCTCGTCGAAGGGATGGTATTCGTAGACGGCGTCCTCGGTGAAGAGATCGCCGATCGCGTCGGGGTCGTAGGTCTGCCACGCCCGAAGGTAGGCGGCAAGCCAGGCGGCGACCCGCTCTTTGGTCAGTGGCACAGCGACGTCGAGTCTAGGCCTGCGGGGCGAACAGGCTCTTCAGGTCGCCCTCGTGGGTGACCAGGAATTCATGCACTTCGAGGACGTCGTCGGCCGTGATATTCGGCCGGCGCCCAACCGCCCGCGCGTGCAACTCCAACTGGAGTTCGAACATCGCTCGGCCGTCCTGGGCGTTCATTTTATTGCTTCCTTTGTTATGGTTAGTGATACCATCGCTGTCACTACAATACGAAGTCTCAATGTCGCTTGTCAAGTTCGAGAGTACGTCCGTTTGGAAGGTGAACGGGCCAGGGCGCCGTGTGGTTTCGGTCTCTAGGCCGGGCTGCGGCGGCGTCGAATCGTCCGGAATGCCAGGCCGGCCCCGGTCAGGAAGAACAGGCCACCCAGGAGGATCGGCCCAACGGCGAGGGGGAGGAACAGCGGGTTGTCGAGATCGTTCTCGGCGAAGCCGAGGAAGGTCATCAATAGGATCGAGACCATGCCGAGCGCCGCCCCGCCCAGGAACGTGCCCAACTCGACATCGGAGGCCGCCGGCAGGCGGCTGCTATATGTGGGCGCCATCAGGCCAGCTCGGACCCCGAAGACAATCAGGGACAGCAAAACCAGGCCGGCGGCGACCGTGAAGATCACGGCGACCACGATGACGGAGGTGATCTGGCTCCCCGTCAGCCCCCCGAACAGGTTCATCCAGTCGAGTGACAGCCGCATCGCGCTGAATTCTATCCCGTAGACGTCGGCTTGGACGCCAGCGCGGCCTGAACGATCTTCGCCTCTTGCGCCTGGTGGGCGATCGCGTAGCCCTCACTCGGGCTGGCCCGTTCCGGCCGGCCGACATAGTTGAGCGTGAGGTGCTTGGGCAGCTTGGGCTCCAGGCGCCGCTTGACGTGCCAGTAAGCGCCCATGTTCATCGGCTCCTCCTGGACCCAGCTCAATTGGCGCACGTTGGGGTACTTGCCGATCGCCGCCAGCACGTCGTCCGTGCGGAAGGGTTCGAGCAGCTCCATGCGGATGATGGCGAGGTCCTTCGCTTCCGCGCGCAACGGGCTCGCGCTCAAGTCGTAGTACACCTTGCCGGTGCAGAGGATGATGCGGCGAACGTCGTCGCGATGCTGCTCCATCAACGGGTCGTCGATCAGCCGGCGGAAGCTGTGCACGCTCAGGTCTTCGAGCTTCGACCATGACGCCCGCAGCCGCAAAAGACTCTTGGGGGTCATGATGACCAGAGGCCGCGGCCGGCTGTGCAAGGCCTGCCGGCGGAGCGCATGAAAGTAGTTCGCCGGGGTACTCGGATAGAAGACACGGATGTTGCCCTCGGCGGCCAGCTGGAGGAAACGCTCCAGGCGCGCGCTCGAATGCTCGGGGCCACCGCCCTCATAGCCGTGGGGAAGGAGAAGGGTGAGTCGCGATGACTGTCCCCATTTCGCCAGCCCCGAAACGATGAACTGGTCGACGATGATCTGCGCGCCGTTGGTGAAATCGCCGAATTGGGCTTCCCAACAGACGAGCGCCTCCGAGGCATCGGAGCTGTAGCCGTACTCGAAGCCGAGTGCCGCGTACTCCGACAGCGGGCTGTTGTGCAGTTCGAAGCTGGCGCTCGCCCCTACCAGGTGCTGGATTGGCGCCCAGGTCTTCCCGGTCCGGACATCGTGGAAGACCAGGTGGCGCTGGCTGAAGGTGCCACGCTCGGTGTCCTGGCCGGTGAGGCGCACCGGGATACCGCCTGTGATCAGTGTGGCAAAAGCGAGCTCCTCCGCTTGCGCCCAGTCGATTTCTCGCTCCGCCAGTGGGGTTTTCCGCCGCTCCATCTGGCGCAGTAGCTTGGGGTGCGCGCTGAAGCGATCGGGCACGGCCATCAGCTGGCGATTGAGCGACTCGAGCGCCTCGGCGGGCACGGCGGTTTTGATGTCGGGCTCCGGGCTGGCGTCCATCGGCGGGCGGCTCACCTGCGGTGCGTGGGCGGCGCTCGCCTTGACGTTCTTATGCGCATCGGCCAGCCGCGCCTCGGCCGCGTCGGCGCGCGCGCTCGCATCCTCGGCGCTCAGCAGGCCTTCCTCGATCAATTGTGCCGCGAACATTTCCCGCACGGTCGCATGGTCCTTGATGGCGTCGTACATCAGTGGTTGGGTATAGGCCGGCTCGTCGGTCTCGTTGTGCCCGAAGCGCCGATAGCCGATGAGGTCGATGACGACGTCGCGGCCGAATTTTTGGCGGAAGGCGGTCGCCAGGCGGACCGCACTGACGCACGCCGTGATGTCGTCGGCGTTGACGTGGATGATCGGCAGGTCGAACCCCTTGGCGACGTCGGACGCGTAGCGCGTGGAGCGACCTTCCTCGGGGTCGGTCGTGAAGCCGAGCTGGTTGTTGGCGATGATGTGCAGCGTCCCGCCGGTTGTATAGCCCTCGAGCTTCGCGAGATTGAGGACTTCCGAAACGACGCCCTGCGCGGGGAAGGCCGCGTCGCCGTGGATCAGGATGGGGACGGTGCCGGTGCGATCGTAGTGGGGCTCCGGCCCTTTGCGGCGCGTCTGCTCCGCGCGCGTCCAACCCTCGACGACCGGGTCAACGGCTTCCAAATGGCTAGGATTCGCGAGCAGGCTGACGGAGACCTGCTTGCCATTCGGCGTGACGTAGGTGCCCTCGGCCTCGGCGTGGTATTTCACGTCCCCGGTGACGTCCGTCCCGGATGTCAGCCGCTCCTGACTCTGCTCGAACTCCACCAGGAGGGACTCGTAGGTGCGGTTGACCACATGGGCGATGACGCTGAGACGGCCGCGGTGCGCCATGCCCATGACCACCTGACGTGTGCCATTGTCCGAGAGCAACTGCAAGGTCTCCTCCAGCATCACGATCATCGAGTCGAGGCCTTCGATCGAGAAAGTCTTCTGGCCGAGGAAGGCCTTGCGCAAGTAGCGGTCCATGGCCTCGACCTTGGTGAGGCGTCCCAACAGCTGGAGCTTGCGCTCCGGGCTGAGGGGTTGGCGATATCGCCCAGATTCGATCCGCTCGCGCAGCCAGTTGCGTTGTTCGTGGCTGGAAATGTGCTCGATTTCGTAGGCGATCGTTGAGCAATAGGTCTCGCGTAGATGGGTGAGAGCCTCGGCGAGGTTTTCTCCCGGCACTCGCACCCGGAGCACGGCGGCCGGCACCGCCTCCATCATCTGCGGCGTCAAACCGTGGTTCACTGGATCGAGCGAGGGATCGCCGGACGGCGCGCTGCCCAGCGGGTCGAGTCGAGCGGCGAGATGGCCGTGGCTCCGGTAGGCGGCGACCAGGGCCATTCCGGCAGCGACCGCTCGCAGTAACTCGGCCTCCGCCGTGGTGGGCGCGGCGACCACCGCTTCGCTCGCCGCCGCGAGGGCCCGTGCCGGCTCACTGATCCCGGCCGGCGGCACCAATTTCATTGATTCGAAGACCGATTCATAGAAGCCGTCCGCGCCCGCGAGGAGCTCATCGATGCGGCGCAGGAACTCGCCTGACTCGGCACCCTGGATGACGCGGTGGTCATAGGTGCTCGTCATCGTCATCACCTTCGAGACGCCCAGCTGGCGCAGCCCACTCTCGGCGATGGCCGTGAACTCGGGCGGATAGCCGATGGCGCCGGTCGCGACGATCGTGCCCTGGCCTTTCATCAACCGAGGGACCGACGCCACCGTCCCGATGCCACCCGGATTGGTCAGCACGATGCTGGCGCCGCTGAGCTCATCCGCCACCAGCTTGCCGGTGCGCGCTTTTGCGACCAGCGTTTCGTACTGATCGCGGAACGCGGCAAAGTCGAGCCGGTCGGCGTCGCGGATGACCGGGACCAGCAGCATGCGGCTGCCATCCTGACGCTGCACGTCGACCGCCAGTCCGAGGTGCACGCCACGCGCCACCCGCGCCGGGTTGCCGTCGAGGCGATCGAAGGTCACCGCCATCGAGGGCACGTCCTTGACCGCGCGCGTGATCGCGAAGGCGACCAGGTGCGTGTAGGAAATCTTCTCGGGGCGACCGGCCGTTTGCACGGCCGTCGTCAACTGGCGCCGTCGCTGATCGAGCACGTCCACCCGCACCGTGCGGAAGCTCGTCGCCGTTGGGACCTGGAGGCTCTCCTCCATGTACTTGACCAGCGCGGCAGCCGCCCCTCGCAGCGGGATGGATCCCGTTGGCGACTGCGCGGGCGCGGGCAGGGTGGCGGCTTTCTTCTGCTCCTCCTTCGCTGGCGAGGGCATGGTGGGAGACTTTTCCGCAACGGTCCCTCCCTCGCTTGCGGGGGAGGGCGGGGTGGGGGCCTGCTGCCGCTCGACCGCCTCGGCGACATCGCGTCGGCGGATCGATCCGCCGGGACCGCTGCCCTTGATGGTCGTCAGGTCGACGCCCTTCGCCTTCGCGAGCAACTCCGCGCCTTCTGTCACCTCAACCTGAGCCGTACTCGTCTCTTTCTCTGCCGCTCCTACGGGCGCGGCCAGGGTCGGAGCCTTTTTCTCTTCGCCGTTTGGGGCGGAGGAAACGGTTGGGGCTTTCTTTGCCGCCCCATCCGCTTCCGCGCCGACGGCAATCTCGGCGAGCGCCGCACCGACCGCCACCGTTTTCCCGGCTTCGGCGAGGATCTTTATCAAAGTTCCGCTCGCGGGCGCGGGGACTTCGGCATCCACCTTGTCGGTGGTGACCTCAACCAGCCCTTCGCCTTCGCGAACCTGGTCGCCCGGCTGCTTCAG
>VBEQ01000067.1 GCA_005881235.1 Chloroflexota bacterium
CGGGCAGCTGGAAGCCGACCTTGAGCGGGCGCGTGGAGATTACGCCTGCTTGACCTGGTAGGACTCGATGACGTCGCCCTGCTGGAAGTCCTGATAACCGTCGACCCGGATGCCGCACTCGAGCCCGGAGAGCACCTCATGGACATCGTCCTTGAAGCGCTTGAGCCCCTCGATCTTGCCCTCGTGGATCGCCTTGTTGTCGCGTAAGACCTTGGCGGTCGAGCCACTCGTGATCTTGCCGTCCAATACGCGGGAGCCGGCGATGATACCGAGCTTCGGGATCTTGATGGGCGTGAGCACCTCGGCGCGGCCCTCCCAGACCTGGACGAAGGTGGGCTCGTAGAGTCCCTTGATGGCGCGTTCGATGTCGTTGGTGACGTTGTAGACGACGTCGTAGCTGCGGATGTCGACCTTCTCCCGCTCGGCGGCCTTCTGGGCGAGCGCGTCGGACTTCACGTTGAAGGCGATGACGAGCGCGTTCGAGACCGCCGCCAGCAGGATGTCCGACTCCGTGACGGTACCGACGCCCTCGAAGACGATCTTGATCTGCACCTGGGGGTCCTGGATCTTGAGCAGTGAGCCCTTGAGCGCCTCAACGGAGCCGTTGCTATCCGCCTTCAGGACGAGGTTGAGATCCTTGACGGCCCCCTTCCCCACCTGTGCCGATAGATCGGCCAGCGTCACGCGGCGCGTCTGCGCCAGGGTCGCGACGCGGTACTGCTCGGCCCGCTGGCTGGCAATGGTCCGGGCCACCTTCTCACTGGAGACGACCTGGAAGATATCGCCCGCGGTGGGCACGTCGGGTAGGCCGGTGACGACCGCCGGCGTCGCCGGGCCGGCTTCCTTCATCTTGCGGCCACGGTCGTCGAGGAGCGCCCGCACCTTGCCGAAAATGTGGCCGACCACGAGGTTATCGCCGATTCGAAGCGTCCCACTCTGCACCAGCACGGTCGCAACTGGGCCGCGGCCTTTCTCCAGGTGAGCATCGATCACGGTACCGGCAGCAAGCTTCGCCGGATTGGCCTTCAAGTCCTGAAGGTCGGCCACCAGCAGGATCATCTCGAGCAGCTCAGGGATCCCTTTCTTCTGCTTGGCCGACACCGGGACCATGACGGTTTGCCCACCCCATTCCTCGGGAACCAGGCCCTGCTCGGAGAGGCCCTGCTTGACCCGGTCCGGGTTGGCGCCCTCCTTGTCGATCTTGTTGATGGCAACGACCATCGGGACCTGCGCTGCCTTGACGTGCGAGATCGCCTCGACCGTCTGCGGCATGACGCCGTCGTCGGCGGCCACGACCAGCACAGCGACGTCCGTCACCTGAGCGCCACGGGCACGCATGGCGGTGAAGGCCTCGTGGCCCGGTGTGTCCAGGAACACGATGCGCCGGCCCTTCTCCTCGACGACGTAGGCGCCGATGCTCTGTGTGATTCCACCGGCTTCACCGGCGGCCACCTTCGTCTCCCGAATCGCGTCGAGCAATGAGGTCTTGCCGTGGTCGACGTGACCCATGACGGTGACCACCGGCGGCCGGACTTTCAGATTCTCGGCCGCTTCGCCATCAGTGCTGAAGAGTTCCGAACGGGTGGTCAGCTTGACCTGGGTCCCCTGGCCTTCGCCGACAACTTCTTCGGCGATCGCCGAATCCATCGCCATCGGGCTGGCCTGAACCCCAAAACTGTCCGCCACGATGGCCGCCGTGTCGAAGTCGATCTGCTGATTGATGTTCGCCATCACACCGTTCTTCATCAGTTCTTTGATGATGTCGACCGTCTTGACGTCGAGATATTCAGCCAGTTCCTTGACCGACAGTGTCGGCGGCAGCTGCACCTTGCCCTCGGCAACCGCCTTCTTGGCCTCGGTGGCCTGGCCGGCTGCGAACTGGGTGCGCACCGACGCCTCCTGTTCCGGCGTCAGCACCGCCATGGCATGGCGTGGGGCGTGGCGCGTCGGGCGCAGGAAATCGAGGATATCCCGGGCTTCGACGCCGAGATCCCGAGCAAGCTGTTGAACCTTGATGCCGCGAGTTGTTGTAGCTATGAGTGACCTATCCTTTCCAATTCAACAGGCAATGATAGCCTGAGTCCGCCCACCAGGCGGTGGGCTCACGTCATTATTCCCTGACGAAGCCGCTCCCAATCGTGGGCCGTGAGCGGCGAGCCGAGAGCGCGATCGAGCGCGCGCCGCTTCTGCGCCAGGTCCCAGCAGGCCCCCTCGTGGCACAGGTAGGCGCTTCGCCCGACGACCCGGCCGGGATCCGCCACGATCGTCCCATCGACCAGGGCGAAGCGGTGCAGGGCCGACCTGGGCTTGACCTGGCGGCAGCCGACGCAGGTGCGAAGCGGCTCAGGACGCGCCGCTGCCAGCCTCCGTCGAGGCTCCCTCTCCCGCTTGCGGGGTCGTCGTAGAATCTCCCTCCCCCGGCTGCGCGGGAGGGCTGGGGTGAGGGCCTTCCACTGTCGGCTTGATATCGATCCTCCACCCGGTCAGCTTGGCCGCCAGGCGGGCGTTCTGCCCGTCCTTGCCGATCGCGAGCGAGAGTTGATTCTCCGGCACGTGGGCGGTGGCGGTGCGCGATTCCTTGTCGATGTCGACGCTCAACACCTGTGCGGGGCTGAGCGCGTTGGCCACCAGCTGGGCGGGGTCGTCGGCCCAGGGGATGACATCGACCCGCTCCGACCCCAGCTCGCCAACGACGCTGCGGATGCGGACGCCACGGGGACCGACGCAAGCGCCGACAGGATCGATGCCCTCCTGGATGGCGGAGACCGCGACCTTGGTGCGGACTCCGGGCTCGCGCGCCAGGGCACGGATGACGACAGCGCCGGACGTCAGCTCAGGGATCTCGAACTCGAGCAGGCGGCGAACCAGCGCCTTGTGGGCCCGTGACACCACCACCTGCGCCCCACGGCTTCGCTTGCGCTCCTCGAGCAAGAGAACCTTGAGGTGCTGGCCGGTTCGGATCGTCTCGCCCGGAATCTGCTCTTCCGGCGGCAGCACGCCCTCCGCCTTGCCCAGTTCCAGGTAGATCGTGTGTCCTTCGGGCCGCTCCACGATTCGCTCGACGATGCCGCTCACCATCTCCCCTTTGTGCTCGAGCACGTCCTTGAGCACCTGGTCCTTCTCGGCATCGCGCAGACGCTGGAACACGACCTGCTTGCTGATCTGGGCCGCCAGGCGAGCAAAGTCCTCGGTTGGCAGGGGGACGTCGACCAGGTCACCGAGCGACGCGGCCCCCTGCTTGACGGCGTCCTCGAGGCTGATCTCCATCGCCGCGTCTGACACGGTCTCGACCACCCGGCGCCTGCCAAAGATGGCGATCTGGGCGGTATCCGGGTCGACATGCACCCGGATGTTTTCCATCGGATTGAAGGCGCGCCGGTAGGCGGTGGCCAGCGCGGTTTCCATCAGGCTCAGCAGCGATTGCTTGGAGATGCCCTTCTCCTCCTGGACCTGGTCGAGCGCCTTGAGGAAGTCTGATTTGAGCATTAGTGCCGTGACAGGTCGACCGCCAGCCGTGAGGACACGATATCCAGCAGCGGGATCGCGACCGTCCTCAGATGCTTCCCCTCCCCGAGCTGCAGCTCGATCATGTCGTCGGAGACGGCGGTGAGCCGTCCTTCAGCAACCTGCTCACTGTCGCCCAAGCGGTAGCGGACATTGGCGCGCCGGCCGATGAAGCGGCGGTACTCCTCGAGGTTGCGCAGCGGACGCTCGGCGCCCGGCGAGGAGACCTCGAGCTCATATCGAGTGGGGAACGGATCGGCCTGGTCGAGCAGGGCGCTCACCGACTTGCTGACGCGCTCGCAGTCATCGAGCGTCACGCCCTCGGGCCGGTCGATCCGGACGCGCAGCGTCGTCGATGCGCCACTGCCGGCGAGTGCCAGGTCATACAGCTCGTAACCAAGGAAGCTGAGGGTGGGCAGGATCAACTCTCGGATCCGATCGAGCTGGCTCGTGGTTGACGGCGTCACCACTAAAAGAAAAAGGGCCGACGGCCCCGCACTGCAAACTTCGTATTCACTTGGTCCTGAGTATAGGACTCCTTATCGTGGGTCGAGCCGCCTCCAGACCACGAGCAGGGGGCTCGCATTGAAGATCGACGAATAGGTTCCGCTGACGATGCCAATCAGCAGCGCAAGCGTGAAGCCTTTGATGTTTTGGGGGGAGATCAGGAAGAGCGCGACCAGCACGAAGACGACCGTCATCGAGGTATTCACCGATCGCGCGAGCGATTGGATGATACTCAGGTTGACGTTTTGCTCGAAGGTCAGTCGGCTCGCCTGCCGCAGGTTCTCGCGGATCCGGTCGAAGATGACGATCGTGTCGTGGACCGAGAAGCCGATCACGGTGAGCACGGCCGTGACGAAAAGGGTATTGATTTCGCCGAGTGGCAGATTGAACACCTTGCCCAGAATCGAGTAGATGCCGGTCAGGACAAAGACGTCATGCAGCAGCGCCAGGATGGCGCAGATCGCGAACTTGTAGTTGAACCGGATGCTGAGGTAGATGACGATCAGGATGGAGGCGATCACGATCAGCCCACCAGCACCAACGACCAGCTCCCTGGCGATGGTCGGTCCCACCTGTGCATAGCTCGACCTGGAGGGGTCGAGCGGGAACTTCTTGGCAAGGTCGGCGCGGATCGCGGTCTCCTGCGCCGAGGAGAGCGGCTTGGTCGTGATCAGGACGCCGTTCGGGCCGGCCTGTTGCACCGTCGCCTCGACATTGAAGGTGTCCATCTCTTTCTGAACCGTCGTCGCCTGGACGGGCCGCGTGAAGGCCAGGTTGTACTGGTCGCCCCCGGCGAAGTCGATCCCCAGCCGGAAGCCGAAAAATGCCATCGAAACGATCCCTGGCAGGATGATCGCGAGCGACAGGAGAAAGTACCAGTTGCGGCGTCCGACGATGTCCATCTAGTTCGCCCTCACGCGGCCTTCGGTGCCTGCACGCCGTAGAAGGCCAGGCGGCGGGCAGGCCGGAGTCCGGCAACGATCTGCAGGAACTGCTGGGTGGTGACGACCGCGGAGAACATGCTCACCGCGACGCCGATCGCCAGCGTGATGGCAAAACCCTTGATCAGGGGAGCGCCGAAGAAATAGAGGACGAAGCAGGTGATCAGCGTCGAGATGTTCGAGTCGCGGATCGCGGGCCAGGCGCGATGGACGCCGGCTTCCATCGCGGCTCCCAGTGTCCGACCCCCTCGCAGCTCTTCCTTGACGCGCTCGAAGATCAGCACGTTGGCGTCGACCGCCATTCCGACCGACAGGATGAAGCCGGTGAGGCCGGCCAGCGTGAGGGTGATACCGAAGAACTTGAAGATCGCCAGCACGATCGCCGCGTAGAGCAGCAGCGCGACGCTGGCGACCACGCCCGGGAGCCGGTAGTAGAGGAGCATGAAGAGGATGACGATGGCCAGCCCGAAAGCGCCGGCCAGCAGGCTCAGCTTGACGGTCGAGGCGCCCAGGGTGGCGCCAACCTCGGTCGCCGAGGCGAGCGAAACCGTGCCCGGCAAGGCACCCGAGTTCAGCTGGATGGCCAGCGCCTGGGCGCTGGCGGCCGTGAAGCCCCCGGTGATGACGCCGCTCCCGCCGCAGATCTCCTGGATAACGTTGGCGTCCTCGACCAGGTCCTTGTCGATGAAGATCGCCAGCATGTTCTGCGGGTCACCCTGCGGATGGGTGACGCGGTCACGGGTGAAC
>VBEQ01000068.1 GCA_005881235.1 Chloroflexota bacterium
GGGCGGAACGTATCTTCACCTTGCCGCCGGTTCCGGTCATGCGATCAATGCCCTTGACCCCCTGCTCTTCGCGATTGAATCGGACGAACCAACTGATCAGCTCAGCGACGTGCTCGACCTGATCGGCTTGATGTGCGGCAGGCTCGATGAAGTGGAGCGCGCGCAGGTTGAGGCGATTACGCGCTCAGTGATCGCCAATGCGCTTACAACACCAGTCCTCGGAGATATTTGGCGGCAGCTCGATGGCGCCCAGCCGGGCTCGCGCGTGAGTACCATCCTTCGGCGCTGGGTCACCGGCGATCTCGGACGACTCTTCAGCGCACCCACCAACGTCGACCTTGGGGCAGACATCGTGGGGTTCAACCTTCGCGACCTGAGCGAGGAGCTCGTACCTCCAGCCTGCTTGCTTCTGGCCAACTGGCTTTGGACTGCATTGCGCCGAGATCGTCGGCCGCGCCACCTCCTTATTGACGAAGTGGGTCTTCTGCTGGAACACGAACCAATCCGGCGATTCCTTATTCGCTTGGCTCGCCGGATTCGAAAGTACGGCGGGAGCTTGATCCTGGTCAGCCAGAACCCCGGCGACTTTTTCGAAACCAAAGATGGCGCCGTGCTTGCAACAAATCCCAGCATTCTTCTTCTGGGTTCCCAGAAGCACTCCGAGGCCATGAAGTTGCAGAAGGCCTTCAATCTGACCGAGCGGCAGGTCAACTACTTGGAGACGGCAGAGCGCGGCGACTTTCTGTTGGTCGCCGGACCAAATCGTGTGCCGGTGCACGTCATGGTGCCGCCCTGGATGGATGAGCTGATCGTGAAGTCCCGTGGACACTGATCTCGCCTCACTCAAGTCATTGATTTTTGCCGTGCGACGCCCAATAATTAGCGGCTGAATTGCGCTTACCGTCACCTTAAGGGGACGTAGCGCGTGTGGCTGGGCGGGAGCCACGCAAAGGGGAAAAGACGTGCAGGACCTCACTGAGCGTCGCAATGAGGAGGCCCGCGAGGTCAGGGATTTGCTGGCGGCCAAGCTCAAAATGCATCCGATCTGGCTGGGCGGCCTCGACACGCAGGCGGCCCGACATATCTATCTCTTCATCCAGGCGCTCGAGGGCCGCAAGCCGTTTGGCCGGGTCCGGCGGCAGCGGGCCCCGAACTTGACGCTCGACTGACGACGCGCTAGGGCGACACGCCAACCGTTCGGGCGAGCCAGGCTGCGAGCAGATCGCGCACCCCGTGGCGAGCCTGATCGCTTTTGTTGATCGGGCTCGAGGCCGCTGGGATTTTCGCTGGATGATGCCGCGGTCACGGCACTGGCCAGGCTCGAGGCCGACGCTGTAGGAACCGGCTGAGCGAGCTGGCTAAACTAGCCGCGTGAAGCCGATGATTTCGGGCGCGCACGTTCTGATCTACAGCCACGATGCCGAGGCGGACCGCGCGTTCTTTAGAGAGGTGCTCGGGTTTGACTCCGTGGATTCGGGCGGCGGTTGGCTCATCTTCGCGCTCCCTGCCACGGAGCTGGCGATCCACCCGACCGAGGGGGAGGACAATCACGAGCTCTACCTGCTGTGCGAGGACATCGAGGCGACGGCAAAGGAACTGGAGCGGAGAAAGGTCCCCATCACGCGGCCCTTCGATGAGGAGCGCTGGGGAAGCGTCACCAGGATCACCCTGCCCGGCGGAGGACGCATTGGGCTGTACCAACCCAAGCATCCGCTCGCTCACTCGAAGACCGGAGCCGCCCAGAGCCGAACTTGACGTTAGACTGACGGCGATCTGGACTTAGAGCCGCTCGCCGACCAGATGGCCGGCACCTTTTCCGTCGTGGCGGGTGACCGCACCGTGGTTCGGCTTGCCGCCTGCGCAGTGAAGTTGAACGGCGAGTGGTTCGCCAGCACGGGCACCCCGCTGCCACATCCCGAACCCGTTTCCCTGCACTGGCAGGCCGGCCCGGCGTTGGCGACCGCCCGCCTGATCTCACACGAGGGCGGAGTCGTGATCGAGTGCGAGCTCAACAATCCTGGTGAGGCGCCGTTGACCTTCAACGGCTGGCGTCCCATCGTCATCGACGGGGGCGGCGCCGCCCTGCGGGTGGGCGATGAGCCGTGGCGCGCCAGCGCGCTGATCAATGGCTACCAATCCTGGGATTACGCCGGGATCCACCCGCTCGATGAGGCGATCACCGAGGGCGACCGCAAGCCAACCGCCGCGTCGTGGTGGACCGCCGCGATCTGCGACGGCGAGGCGATGTTCGTCGCGCAGGTGCTGCGGGCCAGCCGCTTCGCGACCGTCTTCCGCTGGCACTACCACCGCGACGAGCACGCCGGCGATTCGCTCCCGACCGACATCCCGACATTCGTCGCCGAGCAGCACGGCTCGCCGCTCTCGGAACCGGAGCAGCGCAGCGGCCTCCCCCAGGAGCTCCGGCTGGAGGTGGCGCCCCAGACCGGCCTGGTCTCCGATCCCATCCTTCTTCTCTATGGCGAGGACGGCACCGCTACCCTGCGTAAGGCGCTCGCCGCGGCGGGTCACGCGGCCGGCGCCCGCAGTTTCCCCACCGTGCCGCGCGGTTGGTGCAGCTGGTATCACCTGGGCCTCGCGGTCACCGAAAGCGATATCACCCGGCACGCCGCCTTCCTGGCGAAGCGAATGCCGGAGCTTGCCAGGAGCTCCGCCAACGGGTTCCGTGCGGTGATCCAGCTCGACGACGGCTGGATGCCTCGCTGGCAGCGCTGGGGCGACTGGGTCGCGAATGAGTTCTTCGCCGCCGGGCTGCACGCGCTCGCCACCCGAGTCCACCGCCATCGTCTTGAACTCGGCATCTGGCTCGCCCCCTTTCATGTCGCCGCCGACTCGAAGCTGGCCGAGGCTCATCCCGAGTGGCTGCTGAAGGCAGGCGATGGGACGCCGCTGGTCGACCCACGGCTCAGCCGCGCGTACCACATCCTCGACCCCACGCACCCACAGGTCCAGACGTTTCTCGACGAGCTCTTTCGCGGCCTGCGCAAGGACGGCTTCACCTATTTCAAGCTCGACTTTCTCTACGGCGCCGCCTACGAGGCCGGCCGGTACGACCCTGAGGTGACAGGGACGCAGGCCCTTCGCGCCGGACTGAAGCGCATTTTCGACGCGGTCAATCCGCCGGGCAAGCCAGAGCAGACCTTTCTCCTCGCCTGTGGCGCACCGTTGATGCCGGTCGTCGGCCTCGTGCACGGCGCTCGAACGGGCGGCGACGTCGGCATTCCGCAGATGGAAGATGGTAAGGCGACGGCGCCGCAGCTCGGATTCCCGTTGATCCTCTCGATGGCCCGCAACCAGGCGGCCCGTCTCTTCCTCGATCGATCCCTGTTCGCGGTCGACGTCGACGTCGCGATGGCGGCGGCGCCGCAGCTGACCCCCGACGAGGCGCAGGTGATGATCACTGTCGCGGCCCTCTCGGGTGGCATCTTCATGCTTGGCGACGACCTGGAAACCCTCCCCACCGACCGCCTGGCGCTGCTGCGAAATCCGAACGTGCTCGGCCTGGTCGGCGGGCCCGCGGCCGAGCCGGTCCACCTCTTCAGCGCCCCCGAACGCGAGGCGCACGACCACTGGTTCGCCTCTCCGCAAGAGCTGCCGCCGCTCTGGGTACGCCGTGATGCGGACGGCACCACGATCGCCGCGGTATACAACTGGAGCGATGCCGCGAAGCCGTACCGCCTGCACTTCGGCGAGGCCACCGGAGCGGGCGGGACGTTCACGATCACGGATCTCTGGTCAACACGACGCGGCGGCCGGGCGCTCGGCGTCAAGACCGACACGCTCCGACTGACGCTCCCGCCGCACAGCGTGCGACTTCTTAAAATGAAACCCGCCGCCGCCCCCGCGCGGCCTTAACGAACTGCTCTCAAACCACCATGCGCCGCGTGCTTTTCTACCGCTTATACGACGTCGTCCCTGCCCGGCTGGCCGAGCTGGAGAAAGACGCACGCGCCTTCACCCGCAGCCGCGCCTGGCGGGGCGATGCCTTCTGGCTCGCGACCGAGAACACCACCGACCTCTTCGCCATGGAGTACTTCCGGCATGCTCGCAACGAGGAAGGCCCGAGCCTCTCCGCCGCGGGTTTCCTGCGCTTGCTCGGCGATGAGACCGACGCCATCGCCACGCTCTATTTCATGAACGACGTCTCCCAACGCTTTCACGGACGCGCGCTCCTCGATGACGAAGAAAACCCGATCGCCAAGCTGCGCCACCTCGACATCCGGCAAGGGCGCCTGCCATCGGGCATGCCAATCGAAGATGTGCTGGCCGCACGCCCGGTGATCAAGAAGATGGAAGGGGAGCCGATCACGTTCTATCCGCCGACCTATCGCCCCAACCCCTATTTCCGGCGCGACAAGCCGGGAATGTGGGGCTTCAGCCTGCGAGGCATCCGCGACTTCGCCCCCTCCTTCCTCGAGGCCGAGGCGGAGGCGATGCGCATCTACCGAGGCTTTCGTCGGCTCAACCCGTGAACGAGTCGACCGCCACACTCAAGTCGGCGGACGGGCTCGACCTGTACGTTCGCCGCTGGCAGGTCGAGGACGTGCCGCACCGATGGACGTTCGTCGTGGTGCACGGGCTGGGCGAGCACGGCGGGCGCTACCAGCATCTCGCCGAGTGGTTCGCACCACTGGGCACGACCGTCTACGCGATGGACCAGCGTGGCCACGGGCTGAGCGGCGGCTCGCGGGGCCACGCGCCCAGCCTCGACGCCCTGCTCGACGACATCGACCTCGCCGTGATGCGCGCTCGCGGCGAAAGCGGTGGACCGGTGGTACTGATCGGTCATTCATTCGGCGGGTTGCTGGCGATCGCCTACGCGCTGCGCCATCCGGATCACATCGACCGAGCCGTCTTCTCGGCACCGTTGTTGATCCCGAAGGTCAAAGTGCCTGCCTGGAAGCGCCCGCTGACCAAGGTCCTGCCCCGGCTCGCGCCGCGCGTGGCGGTTTCCAACGAGGTCGACCCCAATCTGCTGAGCCATGATCCGCAGGTCGCCCGCCGCTACGCGTCCGACCCGCTGGTGCACGACCGCATTACCGGCGGCCTCTACGGAGACACCATCGCCCGCGGTGAGGAGTTCATCGCGCGAGCGGGCGAGATCCGCGTTCCCTTTCTGCTCATGCAGGGCCGCGACGACCGCATCGTCGACCCCCAGGGCAGCCAACGCTTCTTCGCGGGTGCGACGGCGCCCGAGCGCGCCTTCTGCCTCTACCCCGGCATGTACCACGAGATCTTCAACGAGATCGACCAGG
>VBEQ01000069.1 GCA_005881235.1 Chloroflexota bacterium
GATCGCAGGCGGCCTTCATGACGTCGAGGTAGGAATCGGAGATGAGCTGCAGGCCGCGCGTGATCAGGGAGTCGTGGATCTTGCGCTGGCGCTCGAGTTCTTGCTCGTGCTGGTACTCCTCCGGCAGCGTGTACTCCATTTGTTTGAAGCGCACGTCGTGCATCCGGGCGGCGTAGACGTGGCTGCCTACCAGGGTCGCCTTCGTGGCACCGGCCAGCCGAACCGCCACCTCGATGGCGGCGTTGGAGTGGTCAGAGTTATCAAGGGGGACGTAGATCTTCCCGTACACCGGCGGCTCCCTCCCATACAGCGGCGTGATGCCTTGACTTGATATTGGCAGACCGCGACAAGGTGCGCAATTGGGGCGCCATTCGATGATATCGACGTGGCCGCCTAAGTTACCGCAAAACCCCCCAATTGCTGCTCCGGGCTTCACCCGGCTGGAGGATGATCAGCCCCTCGCCGCTGCGGAAGGCGTTGGGGGCACAGGTCATGGGCTCGATCGCGATGCTGCGCCGCCGTCGAGCGCGGTCCGGGATCGCGTCAGGCGTGTAGACCATCAGATACTCGTAGACCGGTTCCATCCAGAGCGTGACACGGGGGTCGCCACCCGGCGCCTGCAGGTGAACCCGAAGCAATCCGTCGGTGTCCGGGACCAGGTTCGTGAACGCCGTGTCCATTCGCACCGATCCGATCGGGCGCAGTTCGAGAAAGTCGTAGGCGGTCCCTCGGTTCGGCAGCATTCGTCCTGTCGGGATCAGGCGATCGTTCGCTTCGAGCCGCATCAGGGCCGGCAGCTTGAGCAGCGCTGCGTCGATGACCGTCCCGACGGTGAGATAGGGGTGATGCCCGGCACCGTAGGGCGCGGCCTCCCGACCGACGTTGGTCGCGGTCGTTCTCATGGTCAGACCGCCCGTCGACAGGCGGTACTCGACGTCGAAGCGGACAGTGAACGGGTAGCCGTCCTGGGGATGGAGGACGAGCGACATCAGCACGCGATCCTCGGCCTGCTCGACGGCCGCCCAGTTCACCCAGCGGGTAAGCCCGTGCAAGGCGTTGTTCCGTGCCGGCTCGGTGAGCGGCGTCTGCTGCCGCCGGCCGGCGAACTCGTACTGGCCGTCCTCGATCCGGTTGGGCCAGGGGAGCAGCAGTTGACCGCGCCCGATGCTACACATCTCGTCCTCCGGAAAGCCGTCGACGACGTCACGCTCGCCGACCGTGTACTCGCGCAGCCCCGCTCCGACTTCGGTCACCACCGCGCGTTGATCTCCGGAGGTCAGGACATATTGCCGCCCTGACGGTGGGATCACGGACACTGCGACTGGATAATAGGATGATGGCGCGCTTGCAGCTCTCCCTCTTTGGCCCTCCACGAGAGGAGCTGGCCAGCACGGTGGACGGCGAGGTCCCGGAGTGGATCGAGCGGCTGTACGAGAGTTACGGCACGAGCCCCGAGACCGCGCCGGCGAGCGCCTCGGTGCTGGCGCTGGGGGAATCGCTCGTCTATCGCCTGCGCAAACTCTCCGTGCTGCTCAAGAAGATGGAAGCGCTCGGCTGGTCGATCAAACCCCGCCGCTGGGATCTGCTCGCCGACACCGACCTGGATGAGATCGAGGCCCAGGCGCAGCTGGAGGCTGAAGGCGTCTGGCTGATCGCCCGCCAGCACGCGCCCGTGGACAAAGACGGCAATGTCCGCTGGTCGCACGGGTTGCTCCCATAGCCGGCACGCCAGAGCTCGCGGAAGAGACCGTCGACGTCGACCCCCTGAAGCAGTTCGACGCCTGGTTCCGCGACGCGGTCGCGGCGGGTGAGATTCTCCCCGAGGCGATGACGCTCGCCACCAGCACGCGAGCGGGTGAGCCCTCGGCGCGGATGGTCCTGCTGCGAGGCGTTGACGAGCGCGGCTTCGGCTTCTTCACCAACTACGACAGCCAGAAGGGAGGCGACCTCGCGCAGAACCCGCGCGCCGCGCTGGTCATCTACTGGCCGAAGCTCGGGCGGCAGGTGCGGGTCGCCGGCGCGGTTGTCAAGCAGTCGCCCGAGGAGTCGATCGCCTATTTCCACAACCGCCCGCTGGCCAGCCAGCTGAGCGCCTGGGCGTCGCCACAGAGCCGGGTGATTCGAAACCGCGCCGTGCTCGAGGACGCGGTGGCCGCGCTGGCCGCGAAGTACGAAGGCACCGCGGTGCCGCTGCCGCCGAACTGGGGCGGTTATCGGGTGCGTCCGCAGACGATCGAGTTCTGGGCGCATCGCGACAACCGCCTCCACGACCGCATCCGCTACTCGCGAGACCCAAAACGCGGCTGGCGCATCGAACGCCTGGCTCCGTAAAGAAGAAGCCCCGGTGGTTGTACCGGAGCTCTCTTCTTCCTCCCTCCCCGCTCGCGGGGGAGGGCAGGGTGGGAGCGCTTACTTATTCCGATAGGCGACGACCGCAGCGTCGAAGTTGTGGCTCGAGTCGTAGCTGCCGGCGGCGACCAGCCGCATGCCGGCCTTGATGTCGGCGAACGAACCGGCCTTGCGCTGGTGCTTGCCGGTGATCTCGAAATACTTCGTGCTGCCGTTGACGGTGAGCTTGACGTCCTTGCCATCGCGGGTACGGATCGTGATCACGTTGCCGTTGACGCTCTCGACCTTTCCAGCGACGTGCGCGCCTCCGATGTGAATGCGCTTTGCGTAGAGTTTGCCGTCGCGCTCCTCGAAGCGAACACGGACGTGGCTGTTGATTTCGATCTCCGACCAGGTCGACTTCTCGTTGCGACCCTTGACCACCACGGTGGCATCGGTCCGCAGGAAGGTCTTGCTACCCGCCTTCGCGGTCTTGACGGTCAGCTGGGTGGCACTGATCGCCGTAACCGTTCCGCCGAACACGTCCTTCGCCGCCGGCCGCTGCGTTTGGGCCGGGCTGGCCGCCGTTGCCGCCGGTGCCGCCAGGGCGCCCGTGGCCAGCGCGCCTGCCAGAACCCCCGCCGTCACGATTCCCGCGAATACCTTGCCGATCATTTCTGTACGACCTCCTGTTAGTTCGACGATTTCGACGACGCCAGTGTCGCGCCGCCGGATGAGACCGTCAGCGGCCTCTGCTTAGACAGCGCTGAGACGGCGAGCCTGATCTTTACCGCAATTAGCCGGTTCGCGACTATTCCTCGGCCCCGATTTGACAGTCGAGTTAATGTCTGCGAAAGAGCGGACGCCTGTTAGGTGTGCCGTAGCCTTGCGGCCGTATCGTCGGCCGCAATGGAACCGGCCGTCACGCTCCATCTCGCCGAGCCGGACTTTCCGCCCGACACCCTGGAGGGGGCTCTCGCCGGCCGCGATTACGGTCCGATTACCGGTCTCCTCAACGACGACACGATCAGCGAGGTCATGGTCAACGGGCCGAACCAGGTTTACATCGAACGGAAGGGAAAGCTGACCCCGGTCGACGTGAAGTTTGAAAGCGATGCCGAACTGATCCGGGTGATTCGCGAGATCGCCTCGTTCGTCGGGCGCCGGATCGACGAGGAATCGCCGATGGTGGACTGCCGCCTCCCCGACGGCTCGCGGGTGAACGCCATCATCCCCCCGCTGGCGATCGACGGGGCCTCACTGACCATTCGAAAGTTCGCCCGGGATCCGTACACGGTCCAGGACCTGATCGGCTTCGGCTCCCTCACGACGGAGGCGGCGGGTTTCCTCGAAGCCTGTGTCAAGGCCCATTTCAACATCCTGGTCGCCGGTGGCACCGGCTCCGGGAAGACAACCACCCTCAATGTCCTCTCGTCGTTCATCCCGGACAACGAGCGCGTTGTGACCATCGAGGATGCCGCGGAGCTCCAGCTGCGCCAGCCGCACAAGGTCCGACTCGAGTCGAGGCCGGCGCGGATCGACGGCACAGGGCGGATCAGCATCCGGGAACTGGTCGTGAATGCGCTCCGCATGCGTCCGGACCGGATCGTGATCGGAGAGTGCCGCAGCGGCGAAGCCCTCGACATGCTGCAAGCGATGAACACCGGACACGACGGCTCGCTGACGACCATCCACGCCAACTCGCCGCGCGACACACTGGCCCGCCTGGAGACGTTGGTGCTCATGTCGGGTGTCGACCTTCCCCAGCGGGCCATCCGCGAGCAGATCGCGTCGGCGATCCACCTCATCGTCCAGCAGTCGCGCTTGCGGGACGGCTCGCGCCGCATCCTCAACATCACCGAGGTGGTCGGCCGCGAGGGCGACACGATCACGCTGCAGGACGTCTTCCTCTTCGAGGAAACCGGTGTCGACGGAAACGGAAAGATTCAGGGCAAGCTCAGCCCCACCGGGATCCGTCCGACCGCCATGGCCAAGATCTACTCCAAGAAGGTGGCGCTGTCGCCGGCGCTCGCCGCCCTCTATCCCGACCGCAAAGCACCGGACTTCACAATGGGGGTACGCCGATGAACCTGGTACAACCGGAGCCGATCGACACGGAAATCGTGCGCGACATCGCGGCCGACATGCGGGGCGAGCTGGACCGGATCCAGGAGCAGATGGCCGAGCTGACTCTCGAGCACAGGCGAGCGCAAACGCTCAAGCAGATCTTTGGGCTGGACCCGCTGACTCGCGACCGCTTCAATCACCTGCACGCCAACATCGACCAGTACCCTGGAAAGATGGCCGAGCTGCAGGAAGAAGAGCGGCTGCTGACGCGCTGGCTCGACCGCTGCCGGGACCTGCTCGAGCGCAAGGCCGCCTGAATTTAGTACCGCAGCGGATCGATAATGGGCTGCATGGAGCCCGTCGCCGGCTTTGAGCGATTCTTCGATACCGCGGAGCGGCTTGTCGCTGATCTCGGCCCGGCCCCCGCGGCGTTCGCGCGCTTGGGCGATCTTCTTCGCATGCTCGCGGCCGATCGAGCCCTGATCGACGAATCCAAACTCGGCGCGCTCCATCAGTCGAGCGCACAGGCCACGATTCTCGGTCATGGGCCGACGGGATCGACGCTGATGTTGAGCCGTTTTTCGGCCGAGGCGCCGACACCCGTCCACAACCACAACTCGTGGGGCGTGCTCTGTGTGGTGCGCGGGCGCGACCGACATATCTTATGGAGGCGACTGGACGACGGGAGTCAGGCGGGGCACGCGCAGCTGCACATCATCGAATCTCGCGAGTTGGACCCGGGTGATGTCGCCTGGTTTCCAGACGTCCCGGCTGACATTCACAGTCAGCAGGGAATCGGAGAGGCGGCTTGGGAGCTCGTGTACTTCGGTCGTGATCCGAATGCCAGGCCGCGACTGTATTTCGAGCCGGACAGCGGTCGTGTCGAGGAGCGCGCCGCCCTCTAGGGCTCGGCCTAGATCTCGAGGGCGCGCACGATGAAGTCGCGGGTACCGTCCCACGTCCAGCACGTCTGCAGCGTGAGGGTGGAGCTCGGGGTTGCGCCCAGGGGCCACATCTGGGTGTTGCTCACGATGGTCGTCGAGCTGACCCGATAGGTGTGGATGCGGCCGGAGGGATCACCGTACTGGACGATGTCGCCGGCACGGAGGCTCAGGATGGGCGTGAAGACTCCAGGGTTGTGCGCCATGACATAGATGTTGTTCACGCCGGCGCAACTCCAGCGCCAGGTACCCCACCGCGGAACCGCTGCGCGCCCCAGGCAGTCGCTGTACCAGCCGACGGATTGGCTGAGGCCGAGACGCGGGATCACGATGGTGTTGGCGCGGGCGACCGGTGCCTGAGGCGGCTTCGGAGCAGCGGGCGCGACCGCAGGGACGGCATTGGCGACCGGGGCCGCAACGACGGGCATCGCCGTGGCGGCCGCGGCAGCCAGCACCTGCAAGGCGGCCAGCGCCGCCTGCTCCTCTCTGCCATGTTGCACGAAGAGCCGATGGTCCCCCGCCTCGACGGCGGCACCCGGGGTGCGGTGGGCGGCTG
>VBEQ01000027.1 GCA_005881235.1 Chloroflexota bacterium
ATTCGGCCTGTCAACCCAATCAACCGCCGACCAGCAGGAACTTGTTGCCCGCCTGCACTTGCCCTTTCCCATCCTCTCCGACGAGACCCTCGTGCTGACTCGGGCCATGCGCTTGCCCACCTTTCGAGCGGCCGGCCACACGCTGTTGCGTCGGCTCACCTTCGTGATCCGCGACCGCCGCGTAGAGCATGTGTGGTACCCGGTTTTTCCGCCCGATCTGCATGCCGAGCGCGTGCTCGAATGGTTACGCAATCCGACGGGCTGACAATCAGCGAGGGGCTTCGCTCTTCTAACCGCCCACCGTGGTGAGGCGGCTATTCCTCGCGCCGGGCTACCGCTAGCGTCACAAAACCGAGAACGAGGCTGACGAGCTCGGCGAGCTTGGTGATCATTCCCGGCAAGTCGATCTCCTCGCGGGTGCCGAGTACCGCTCGAGGCGCGGCGGCACTCAGGGGCAGCCCAAGATAGACATGCACCACGTAGAGGAACAAGAGCGCGGCGTTGACTCCAATAACGGCGTAAGCGGCCAATCGCACCGGCCGAATCAGAAAAACCAAAGCCAGTAGCAGCTGGACGGACCCTGCCACCAGGAATCCGTACCCGAGCAACGCGGACTCCTCGGCGTGCTCGCGGATTAACACGAAATGCAGAATGCCGGCGGTTGCCAGTGCCGCACCCATCAGGAGTCTCGACCACAGGCGCATCCCCGGGTTGTCCCAGGGTACGACCAGGATGATGATGAGAAGCAAGCAGGCTGCGGCGACGAGCATGAGTGCAGCCATCGCCGAAAGCGGGCGCAGCCCGCGGCTGAGCGCAACGGCAAGCACGAAGAGAGCGGAAAGACCGACAGCACCCAGAGCGAGGATCCAGGCTCCCCGCGGCGGTGATCCCGTGGGACGACCCTGCGCCTCCCGCCTCTTGCTGATGCCCATGAATTCGGTTCGCATGGTTCGGTGCCTCCGTGGTCGAGTAGAGCGCGCACGCCGTTGGCGACTAGTCGCTACGCACTCACGTTGATAGCCTTGTGCTCACCTTGTCTACGCACAGAGGTTACAAGCGAGCGTTGGGTCCGGTCAGGTCGATGGCTGCAGTTTCCTGCTGCGTTTAGATCGGTAACGCGGGCCACCCGCGGATGCGGGCCGGCGCCTACCGCCGGCCCGCGTTCTGAAAATTCTGGCTAGCGCGGCGCCATCTTGAGCAGCCCGAACGAGGCGCCCTGCGGATCGGTGACGATCGCGAAACGTCCGCCGGGGAATTCCATCGGCGCGACCAGTTCGCGCGCGCCGGCCTGCGTGGCCGTCTTGAACGATTTGTCGACGTCCGCAACCGTGAAGTACACGAGCCAGTAGCTCGGCACCTGCGGCGGAACCATGGCCTGCATCTCCTGGCCGCCGGCGACGCTTTCGCCGCCAAGCTGGAACTCGGTATACGCCGGTTGGCCCGGGCCCATGTCATTAGCCTTCGGGGTCCAGCCAAACACCTTCTGATAGAAGGGGATTGCCTTGTCGACGCCACGCGCGCTCAGTTCCGCCCACCCAAACGTGTTGGCCTCGCCTATCGGCATTTGGCTGTTCATCGCGCCACCCTGCCAGGCCGAGATGACGGCGCCGCTGGGATCCTGGAAGGCGGCCATCCGTCCCTGGTCACCGACGTCGAATGGCGGCGCCACCACCTTCCCGCCCGCGGCCTCCACCTTCTTGGCCAGGCCATCGATATCATCGGTGGCAATGTAGATCGACCACGCGGTCGGCGCGTCCGGTGACATCTTGGGGCCAATTCCGGCTGCCCTTTTGCCGCCGGCCTCTGCCATTCCGTAGCCGCCGTACTGTGGATCGGGATTGACTTCGATCTTCCAGCCGAACAGCTTCGAGTAGAACTCACGAGCCGCGGACGCATCGGTGGTCGAGAGATCGACCCACGTTGGCTTGTTTGCGACCGCAGTTTTGGCTTCCGCCATAGCTTGCCTCCTCTATTCGATTGCTAAGGTTGAATCGTCACCCCAGCGACCTACCTGCCGGGTGAATCCTTATTTTGCACCCTCGTGCAGGGCGAGTCGGTCTTCGATCTCGATGGCCGCCAGCATCACCTCACGGCTTCGTTAGCGGTGTCCCCGCCCGGATTGATTCGACGACATCGTGGATCGCCTGGCTGGCCGTGGCGGCATCGCCGCGGTCTTCGATGAGCGAAGCGTGCGTCGTATTTGGCAAGACGCGGTGCATGCTGTTGCTGGACAACTTGGTCATCTCATCCTGCAATGGCAGCCATCCGTCCGGAGCGTCCTTTGCGGCGGTCACCACGATCAGGGGCTTGTCGCCCAGACTCTTGAGCGCTTGCGCCTGCTTAAGGGCGGTCTGCAATTCGGCAAACTCCTCGTGCTGGCTGCGGGCCAGCTCCGGGCTGGACTGGGTCGCACGCTCCTCGTCGCGAGCCTCTGGCGGCAGACTGCCAAAGCTCGACAGGTCGACGAGTCGAAACACGCCGATACGAGCGAGTGAGGGGAACAACGCCGTAGCAGTGCGATAGGTGTTGAGGAAGGCAGGGAAGCCTGGCAGCTTGGTCAGGACATTGGGCGACTGCCCATCCAACAGGACCATCCCGGCGACCTGATCGGGGTAGCGGGCGGCGAAGATCTGCACGTATGGGCCCCCCGACGAGTGACCGACGAGGACGTATGGTCCGGCGACATGAGCTCGATCCAGCAGGGTGTGCAGGTCGGTGGCGGCGCCGATGCCATCCTGCGGACTCGGCGCGGGTTCGCTAAAGCCGCGACCCGCGCGGTCGTAGACGCACACCCTGGTATCGCGTGCAACGGCGGGCGCGATCCACCCCCAGTAGGCGGAGGACTCGCCGGCGCCTGATTGCAACACCACGGTAGGACTGCCCGAACCGGTGCAGTGCAGGTAGAGTCGGTGGCCGCCCACGTCGATCAATTGCCCAGGCATGACCGCGCTCGCCCGATCGACCGCGGCGGCGACCGTCTGCCAGGCGCCGCCAAGTCCGGCAAGTGCAAGCACACCAAACACCGGATAGAGGAACCACCTGCGGGCATGGCTGCGCAGCTGAAGCCGCGCAATGGCGATCATCCACACGACGAGGGCAAATACCGGCAGTGGCCATACCCAGCTGACGACATTCAGCGCCCTCGCGTCCGGTGCGAAGACGATGAGGCCGGCGCCGAACAGGCCCATGAACGCGGCGGGCACTATTGCCCATCGCTGCGGTTGGTCGGTCCAAAGCGTGGAGAGGACTGCCAGTAGCGACCAACCAAAGGCGAAGGCGAGCAGCACCGCACCGGTAATGACGTGTTCTTGCGACCCGCCCAGCGGGCCGGCGACCAGAACAATCGCAGCAACCAACCCGCTGAGCAGGGAGCCGGCAACGATCAGGCCAATGTGGCCTTTACTCGGGTGGCGTGAATTCCCCGGCCGAAAGGGTTCATTTGGCGGTCGAGCCTCTGAGGTGGTTGGACGGGTGATGAGGTCGAGTGTTCCTTTCACGTGACGCCTCCTGGTTGTGTGACGGGGGTTACCGGTGTCACGCCGACCAGGGCGGCGGTGACGTTCCACAGTTCGGCTGTCATTTCGGTATCGAAGGCGATCGTGTTGGGCCTCTTGCTCTTGCGGTTAGCGAAGAACTGGCCGGTGACGCCATCCACCTCCGGTGAAGAGGCCAGATAGATCGACGTCTGGGCACCCTGCGCCGGCGTCTTCAGGAACGGGAGGATCACGCGGCTCATGACAGCGAACCAGCGGGCTTGGTCTTCAGCGCCGAAGTTGCTACGGACGACGCCGGGGTGCAGGGAGTTGGCCGTGACGCCAGTGCCGTCGAGGCGGCGGGCCAGTTCGTTGCTGAACATGACGTTGGCGAGCTTGGACTGGTTATAGGCGCGCTGCCCAGAGTAACTGCGAGCGCCCTGCAGGTCGTCAAAGTCGATTCGACCCATCGACTGTGCACCGGAGGACACGGTGACGACCCGCGCTGGTGCGCTGGCTTTGAGCCGGTCCAGAAGCAGGTTGGTGAGCAGGAACGGGGCGAGGTGGTTGAGGGCGAAGGTGCGCTCCAGGCCGTCGGCGGTCGCGTGTCGGTGTGCCCAGAACCCGCCGACGTTGTTGACCAGCACGTCGAGTCGTGGGTAAGCATCCAGGACGCTGACGGCGAGCCGACGGACCTCGGCCTGAGAGGTCATGTCGGCGGCGAAGGCGTCGACGGCCGAGTTCGCTGACGCAGAGCGAATGTCGGCGGCGGCCTGTTCGGCGCGTACCAGATCGCGCCCCGTGATGCCGACCCGCGCGCCCATCGCGGAAAGCCCGATCGCGGTGGCCTTGCCAATTCCGCCGGTGCCGCCGGTGATCAGGACGACCTTACCGGCCATCGAGAGAGTGCGGGCCATGGTCCGTGCCTCAAACCCCTTGGTAGGCTGCCGGCTTGAAACCCTTGAAGAAGAGCCAGAATGGCAGCACCAGCTCAAAGAAGAAACCGGGGATCGTGAGATAGAGGCCGATGTGGAGCCCGAAGATTTCGGCGATCGTCCCAGCAACGAGAACCGGGTAGCCGATCAAGCCCGAAATCGCCAGCCACCGAGGGATCAGTTGGGTCCGGAACAACAGCAAGCACAGGAATACCGCCCCGACTCCGAGCGTCATCTCGCCCATCTGGTAGGCCGTGGCGTTCGTCTGGACCAGAATTGCCCCGAGGGTTTGCGCCCCAGCCTCACCAGCGTGCTTGGCCAGGGGAACGATCAGGAGGAGAGCGAGCACCCCGATGCTCAGCAGGACGACCTCGACGATCATCGTGGCCAGGTAGGCCAGGGCGGTTCTCTTGCTGTGTTTCTCCAGGATCGGGAAGAACAGGACGCCCTTCGCCACATCCACCCCGGTGTTCAGGAACATCAGAAAGGCTCCGATGACCAGGATGGTTTGACTCGCCGCAATCGTCGACAGAAAGTTGGACCCGCCGACGAGGGATGTCACCAGGCCGGAGCCCACGCCGTAAGTGAGAAACCCCACCAGAAACAGTGCTCCAATCAGCCTCGAATACGTCATCCGAGACCCGGCCAAGTCAAGGGATTTGGCTTTCGCCGGGGTGTGCGACTCTGTCGACACACGCCCATTAGTCGTCAGTTTGGTATCGATCATGATCTGCCCTCCTAGGGGACGAGGCGCTCGCCTGGCGTTGACATCTTCACGCCGATCACGAGCAGGTATCCGACCATCCAGATTTCCGCGATGGCTGACGCGATGTTGACGTAGCCATGAATCGCTTTCCCGATGTCGGGAAGCAAGAATGCGGCGAGCATGTCGACGAGGTAGCAGGCGCCACCCACGATGAGCGTGACGCCGAGCGCCCTGGGGAACCACCCTGACTTGTAGGCGAGATACCCGAGCGGCACCAGCCACAGGCCGAAGAAGATCGATGCGATGAGGAGCCCGTAGTGCTGGGCATCGACCAGGAGTAGGGCCAGGGCATTGGACCCCGCGGCGCCGAAGCCGCCAAGGTTGAC
>VBEQ01000147.1 GCA_005881235.1 Chloroflexota bacterium
GGTTGAGGATCTTCTCCCGAGACAGCACCTTGCCGGCGTTCGACGCGAGGAAGGCGAGGAGATCGAACTCGGTGTGCGTCAGCATCACCTCGCTGGAGTCGTGGAAGACGCGCCGCTCGTTGAGGTCGATTACGAGGTCCTTGAATTCCAGGCGCCCCTGGTTGACCGCTTCCTCCTCCTGGCGTGCCTTGCGCAGGTGGGCGGCGATGCGGGCGAGCAGCTCACGGGTCCGGAAAGGTTTCGTGATGTAGTCGTCGGCGCCGATTTCCAGCCCGACGACCACATCGATCTCTTCCGTCTTGGCGCTGAGGATGATGATCGGCACTCGGAGCCCGGCCTTGCGGATGTCGCGGCAGACGTCGAATCCGGAGACGTCGGGCAGCATGATGTCGAGCAGGATCAGGTCCGGCTTGCTCAGCTCGATCCGGCGGAGCGCCTCGGCGCCGGTCTCCGCCTCGACCACCTCGTAGCCCTCTTTCTCGAGGGCAAGATGGACCGCCTTGCGGATCATGGCCTCGTCGTCGACGATCAGGATCTTCTTCGCGGGTGGCATCGCTTAATGTGCGCCGACGGCAACGCGCGGCCGCGTCCGGGTAGTGGCCTCGGCGCGGGGCAAGATGACCGTGAAGACAGTGCCTTTCCCGTGGCGGCTGCGGACGTGAACCTGGCCGCCGAGCATCGTCACCAGGCTGCGCACGATGTACAACCCTAATCCAGTGCCTGACGTGCGGCGCACGACGGGGTCGTCGGCACGGTAGAACTTCTCGAATAGCCGGGGCATGTGCTCCTTGCGGATTCCGACCCCCTGGTCTGAAACCTCGAATCTCACCGCCGATTGATCGGCGCGCGCGTTGAAGGTGATCTGGGTTCCGGGCTCGGAGTATTTTATGGCATTGGTCAAAAGGTTCACCAGGATCTGGTGAAGCTTGCGCGCCTCACCCATGATCGGCGGCAGGTCCTCGAGGGCCCGGCACTTGAGGATGCGTCCCTTGAGCATCGGCCGCACCTCGTCGCAGACATGCTCGACCACCGAGCCGATATCGACGCGCGAGAAATCGACGGAGATGCGACCGGAGTCGATCCGGCTCACCGCGAGAATGTCACCGATCAGACGTTCCATCCGGTCCGCCTGGCCGTGCAGGTCCTGCAACAGTTCCCGACGCTGGGCTTCTGATAAATCAAAGTCGAGCAAGAGCTCGCTCAATCCCTTGAGCGTGGTGAGCGGTGTTTTCAACTCGTGCGACGCTGCCAGCATCAGGGCATCGCGAGCCTCGATCGTCTCTAGCTCAGGCGTGACATCGTGGAGGATGATCACCGCCGCATCGGGCGTCTTCCCCTTGAGGCGGATGGGCGATACCGAGTAGGAGACCCGCACCGGGTCGTCGCTGGTGCGCAGCCGGAACAGGTAGGCGAAGTGGGTGTTGATGCGGGTGCCGAGCCGCAGCGCCCGCCGCAGCGCCCCGTTGGGCGCGCAGAGATTGACGCCGGTCTCGGTGCGCACCTCGAGGATGTCGGCGGCCGGCCGCCCGATCGCGTCCCTCACGGCCCACCCAGTCAGCCGCTCGCCGACGGCGTTCAACGACAGCACGGTCGTCTCGCGGTCGACGAGGATCAGGGCCTGGGGGAATTGCTCAAAGGCCTGCTCGGAGAGCGTTCGCTCCCTCGCCATTCACCGCAGTATATGCACTGGGGCGCGGACTTTCGCCTTCAATTGCTGAAGGCGCCGTTCGAGCTTGAGCGGAACGGGGCGCAGCACCCGCTCGTAGAGGCCGACGTAGCGGACCGTCTCGCCGCCGAAACCGGTCTTGAACCGGTAGAGACCGAACCAGGGGTGGTCGGGCGCCGGTTCCTCCGGGATCCCCCACCAGTCGTAGGTATGGCAGCCGAGCGCTTTGAAGTCGAGCATCGCCTGCCAGTGCAGCAGGTAATTCGGCATCAGCTCGCGCTTGCGGTCGCTCGAGCCGCCGAAGAGGTAGTAGGCCGTGTTACCGAAGCGGAAGACCATGATGCCTCCCAGGGTCTCGCCCTCGTGCTCGGCGAGGTAGAGCCGCACCTCGTCGGACGGCCCGAAGAGGTCGACCGCGGCCTGGTAGTAGGCGACGCCCGGTAGGTGGATGCGCTGTCGCTTGCCGGTGTCGGCTGCCAGGCGGGCGAAGGTCGCCACGTCGCGCGAGGCGCGCACCGTCACTCCCTTTTTTTCCGCCAGGTTGAGGTTGTAGCGGGTCTTCGGCTTGAACCCGGCCTTGAGCGACTCCGGGTCGAGGTCGATGCGCAGGAGCCGCGTCGCCTCCGGCTGGACGGCCTTGCCCTTGCGAAAGCCGCGACCCTCGAAGAAGGCCGGCCACTCATCCCCAACTCGGGCGTTTGGCTCGACCCGGAGAATCAGCCCCCGGCCGGTGGCGGCACGGTGATCGAGGGCATCCAGCATCAGCAAGCGCTCGCGCTCGGCCACCACCGGCCCGCGCGGTACGTAGTAGACCGCGCCCCCGGGGTAGAGGCTGGCGCTGCGCAGCAACGAGCACACACCGGCGCGGCCATCGTGGACGAGGAGCCGCTCCACGGTCCACCCGAAGCGCGACTGTAGCTCGCCCCACTTCCAGCTCTGCAGCAGGTTGGCCTCGGGCTGCGCCAGCAGCAACTGGTCCCAGGCCTGCGCGCCCAGTCGCTCGCCAGGCGTAACGGCGAGGGCGGTCTCAGACAAACTCGGGCTGACCCGCACGCGCAAAGCGCTCCGCCAGGCGAATCGTCAGCGTCGCGGCGCGGTTGACCGGGAGATCATACAGCCCGATGAACCGCACCATCCGCCCGTTGAAGCGCGACTTGAAGACGTAGTAGCCGTAGCCGCGCTGCCCGGGCTGCGGATCCAGTGGCACGCCCCACATGTCATAGGTGCTGCAGGCCCGTCGCTGGGCATCCTCGATCGCCCTCCAGTGGAGAAGGTAGCCGGGCTTGAGCTCCTTGGCATCGCCTCGCGTGCCTCCGTACAGGTAAATCAGCTTGGGCCCGAAGAAGAGCATCACGGCCCCGGCCAGCAGGCGGTCCTCCTGCCGGGCGAGGTAAACGGCCACCTGGCCACGCTCGCGGAAGAGGGCGAGCAGATCCTGGTAATAGGCGCGGCTGCGGATGGTGAACTGCTCGCGCGCGGCCGTCTCCTGGAGCAGTTCATAAAAGCTGTCCATCGCCGCCGAGGCCTCCGAGGCTTCGACCTTGATCCCCTGCTTGATGCCGGCGCGGATGTTGCGCCGGGTGGACTCCTTGAGGCGCGACATCGCTTCGTCTCCGCCGCTGATGTCGACCAGCCAGCTCGCCTGGTGCTGGATCGGATGGCGGCTCGGCAGCCCGCCAGACTCGGTCAACACCGCCCGCTGCGCATCGGTCGTCCATTCCGGGTCGACCTTGAGGACGGTGCCGCCGTCCTGGGCGAGCCGGTCTCGGAGCGCCTGCCAGAACGCGGGCCACTGGTCGAGGCGGCCGTCCAGGATGGGCCCGCGCGGCGCATAGTTCAAGGCCAGTCCCCCCGGAAGGCGGCGCCGCAGCACGGCCGCCGCCCCGATCGCCGTCCCGTGATCGGTCCAGAAGTAGCGCTGAACGCCCCAACCGTAGCGCGACTTGAGGCTGCCCCAGGCCCAGGCCTGCAATACCGAAGCATCGCCAGCCTGAGAGACGAACGCGTCCCACGCCGACGCGTCGTCGCAAGTCCTCAATTCGGGCATGCCTTGACAGCTTACCCCGGCTCTGGGAAAGTCGCGCCACAACGCGTCGCTCGCAGTTCGGTTATCGTATTTGGCCTGTGCTAGCATTGGTTGGAAATCTCGGGGCGGTGGGAGGCTTTTGGTGAGTACCATCGAGCAGGCGCCGGGGCTTCTCGACAACAGGGGGTCGCTCAACCAGACACCGCTGCTCACCCTGTTGCAGTCGAAGCAAGCCCAGCGCGCTACCGGTACACTTCAGGTCCGAAATGGCGGTGAGGCGTACTCGCTGTTCTTTTTGTTCGGGCACCTCTTTCACGCCTACGGCAACGGGAGCCAGGGCGAGGAGGCCGTTTTCACACCGCTCTCCTGGCGGCAAGGCGATTACTCCTTCGACCCGAAATCCAAGCTCCCTACCGAAGAAACGATCACCGCACCGACCGCCGACATCCTCGCCGAGGCCAAGCGGCGGGGCGTCCCGGGTGCCGATAACGGACCGGCACCGGTTCGCGAATCCGCGCCGGCCCAGGCCGCCGCTCCCGTCCCCTCGGCTCCGCCGCAACGCCAGGTCAGTGAGCGCCCGGTGGTGAGCCAGCCCCCGGCCGCTGCCCAAGCGGCGCCCGCACCAGAGGAAGGGCCGCCGCCAACCGAGCTCTACCCGCTGCCGGTTGGGAAGCTCGTCTACGAGTCGCTCAAGACCGCCTTCGTCGATTTCCCCAAACTGCTGCGCTCGCTGAGCAGCGACCGGCTCACCGGATACCTGCGACTCACCGGGCTCGCCTCGCGAGGCATGATCCTCTTCTACCAGGGCAGCCTGATCGAAAGCTTCTACGACGGGGGCGCGGTGGTCTCCACCGGACGCACGGCCTTCTCCCTCTTCAAGAACGATGTCGACCGCGGGGAAGGCAGCATGGACGTCATCGAATTGTCCTCCGAAGTGGTCACCGCCATCTATCAGCTGCTGACGGCGCCGACCATCCTGCAGGGGTTGCTGGCGCGCTTCGTCGACATCCGCGCGCTGCTCCAGTATCTGCAGGAAGAGAAGATCCATGGCAGCCTCCTGGTCCGCGCTCCGGAAGAGATGGGCATCATCCTCCTGCGTGACGGCCAGTTGCTGGGCGCCTTCACCCGTGGACAGCCCCAGTTGATGCAAGACCCCGAGATCGTGACCCGACTCTGCGCCGACTCGAAGACCCGCATCGAGGTAAAGGCGGTCGCCGACCTCGAGGAGCCGGCATCGGTGAGCCTCGAAGAGATGCTCGCCATGACGCCCTCGGTCCCCTCGACCGTCTACCGACCTACCCCGGCGCCGGTGCAAGCCGGCCCCGCCGCCCAGGCCCAGGCACCCCAGCGCGTCCCCAGCTATCAGGCGGCTCAACCCGTCCAGGCCCCGGCCGCCGGCGAGCCGGACATCGACTGGCCAGCCCTGATGAGCCAGCTGAACCAGATGGCCGACACCGCGCTCCAGAACCGGTCGAAGAAGGTCAAAGAGATGCTGAGCTCGACGGAGCACAACGTCGATGCGCTCGACCGGACGATCGACCGGATCTCGCAGACCTCGATCATGTTTGTGGACCCGGCGCGCCTGACCAACCTGGCCAACGAGATGCGCCAGCTGCTCGAAGAGCAAAGGTAGCGCCGCCGCCGCTGGACCTCGCCAGGCACCCATCTCGCTAACCTTCTAACCGGGTATGCGCCGCGGAATTTTTGTGATCCTGGCCTTGTTGGCGCCTCTCGCGTCCGCCTGCGCGCTGAACCCTCCACGCATCGTCAGCATCGCGCCCGGCCGTGAGGCAACCGATGTTGCGACCAACCAGGCGATCACCATCAGCTTCGACCGCGCGATGAACCATGAATCGGTGGAGCAGCGGTTCGGGCTCAGCCCCGCCTTGCCGGGGTGCAGTGGATCGAAGAACTGCCACTTCGCCTGGAGTGGCAACACCCTGACCTTCATCCACGCCCACGTCAACTTCGACGTTTCCACCGCCTACCAGGTTTCGATGCATGCCGGCTACGCCGATGCGACCGGCCAGCAGAATGGCCTCGAGCACTCCTGGCGGTTCGTCACCGAAGGACGACCTGCGCTGGTGGCGGTCGATCCGTCCGACAACGCGACGGCGGTCGCCCCGGATCGCAACATCGTCCTCAGCTTCAGCCGTCCCATGCTGGCCGACTCCATGCGGGCCGCCGTCCAGCTCAGCCCCGACACCCCCTTCTTGCTGCGCTCGAAGCCAGGCGGGGACGGCGCCCAGTTCGAGATCATTCCAACCGCGGTGCTCCAACCCAACCAGAGCTACACCCTCTCCGTCGACCGGCCGGTCGACACCCACGAGAACGCCATCTATGGACGCGTCCAGACCCGCTTTCGGACGGGATCGCTGGGCCTGTCCCGAAAAATCGGGTACCTTGTCGCGCAGCCCGGCCAGCCGGCCTTCGCGGTGGGGATCGTGGATCCCCACGCGGATGGCTTCCTGGGCCGCTCGACGCCGAAAATCATCTACCGGCTCAGCGCGCAGAGCCAGCTCGAGGACGCCATCCTTTCCTTCGACTGGTCACCCGACGCCCAGCGCCTCGTCGTGGTGCAGGCGCCGCGCAACGCGGACAGCGGCCCCATCCAGATCGTCGACGTGGCGACCGGCACGGTGATCCGACCGGGCATCAGTGGGTCCGCTGTCTACTGGTCGCAGGACGGCACGATCGTGTACCGGCGAGACGGGACGCTGCGCCGCTTCCGTCCGTCAACGCTCGAGGACATTGCCCTCACCGATTTGTCGGACGGCCGCGTGAACGACCCGGTCGCGCTGAGCCCGGACGGCAAATCGATCGCCTACAGCGCCGCGGACGCGCAAGGCGTCAACCATCTGTGGATCCTGAACCTGGACCTGCGCAGCCGTTATCGGCCGGTCGGGCTCGACGATCCGGCCGACCACCCGGCCTGGTCGCCGAACGGGACCAAGCTGGCCTTCCGGCGGCTGACCGCGGCCGGGCCGGAACTCTGGGTCTACGACCTTTCGGCCAGCGGGGCCGGTGCCTACCGCCGCGGCGGCCCGCTTGATGTCACGGGGGCCGCGTGGCTCAACGACAACAGCACCGTTTTTGTCGCCACTGGCAGCGGAGACTCGGCGGCCCTCTACCGCGTCAACATCTTCTCGGCCGGCGAGGCCGGTGGCGTGGTCAAGGTCACCGGAAGCAAGGATGCGCCGAACGGATCGACCCCCAACACACCCGTCTACGACCGCCGGATCGGGTTCGTCGGCCAGGTCGATCATCTGCCCCAGCTCTACGTCATGAACGGGGACGGCTCCCGCCCGCAGCAGCTGACCGAATGGGAAGCCGATTACCCGTATACCGGACAGGCGCCGAACTGGGTGCCGGTCGGTTAGGCGGCGCGCGGGAGGACGTCGTCCGGCGCGATCTCGAGATTGGTGGGCGGCTTGAGGTAGTTGGCGTGGAAGTAGGCGCGCACCCAGACCGTGACGAGCATGGCAATCGCCATCAGCAGCGCCGACGACCAGAAGGGCATGCTGACCTGAAGGCCGTACATCCAGCCGGCAATCGGGTAGGCGACGATGACTACCGCGCCGGTGACCAGGGCGAAGAGCCCGTAGCCCTTGGCCATGGCGTAGTCCGGCAGCACTTCGCCGATCACCGCGGTCATGACCTGACGAAAGGACCAGAAGGCCCCCCGCAGAAAGAAGGCGAGCCCCAGGATCGGCAGGGCCATGGAGGAGAGCAGCAGGATCGCGGAGACCACATACGCCGCCTCGAAGCAGAGAACGATGACCACGCTGCCAAGCGTCCGGCGCAGCCGCCCCAGGCTCAGGCCCATGATGACCGAGCCCAGGTAGAGCACGCTCATCAGGACTCCGATCCAGAAGTTGTCGACATGGGCGGCCTCGCGGGCGTAGAGCGCGGTGAAGGTCCACGGGATGAAGATGATGGCCGTCACGAGCGTGAACAGCGAGAGCATGACCCGGTAGGCGGGGAAGCGCATCAGGTCTCGATAGCGGATCGACGGCACGCTGAACCGCGGCGTCGGTTTGGCCGGCAGGAAGGCGATGCAGACGGTCGCGAGGACGAAGAAGGCGAAGGACACCCAGAAGAGCGCACTCAGGGGGACGACCTGGGCCAGCCATCCGGAGAGCACGCTGGAGGCGATCAGGCCGAGCGAGTAGGCGGAGAAGACCGTGGTCATGACGGCCGCGATCCGGTCGCGGGGCACGCCCAGCGAGAGGTAAACGCTGATGGCCGGCGTGTTGAACACCGAGACCTGGAGGAAGAGGATCCCAAGGGCGGTCCAGCCCCAGTGGGGCGCCACCGCGTAGCAGAACGGCGCCGGCACGGCGAGTGCCCAGCCGGCGATCACTGTCTTGCGCAGGTCGCGGCGCTCGGCCAGCCCGGTGCCGGGCAGCATCACCAGCGTCGCCACCAGCATGCCGATGGCGGCAAGCACGCCGATCTCGAAGGCGCTCGCGCCCAGCTCGCGCTGGTAGATGACCCCGAAGGCGATGAAGGGGCCGGCGCCCAGGCCGGAGAGCCCGTGGGCGAAGAAGAGGAGCCAGCCACCCCGGTCGATGCGGACGCGGATCTCCGGGCGATGGCCGCCAACCGGTTGCGGGAGTGGGCGCGGCGCACGGGCTGGGAGCACACCCGTATATCGCACCGATCGCGGCGACCCATCGAGCGGGCCGGCGACGAACCGGTGAAAGCGCCGGCCGCGCGACTAAGCGGCGACGGGTTCGTCGGAGCCGATGCGCCGGTGCCACCTGGCGAGGCGTCGGGGCGCCCACCAGTTGGCGCGCCCCAGCAGCCGCATCACCGCCGGCACGATCAGCGCCCGCACCAGGGTAGCGTCGATGGCGACCGCCAGCGCGAGTCCCAGCCCGATCGACTTGATCAGCACGACGTCGGCGAGGCCGAACGCGAGAAAGACCGCCGCCATGATGGCAGCGGCGCCCGTGATCAGCCGGCCGCTCTTCTCCAGCCCACTCGCGACCGCCTGGGTCGTGTCTCCGGTGCGCCGGTACTCCTCCTGGATGCGGCTGATCAGGAGCACCTCGTAGTCCATGGAGAGCCCGAACACGAGGCAGAAGAGCAAGACCGGAACCGACGGATCGAGGGGCGCGGGCGTGAAGTTGAGCAGCGAGCTTAGATGACCTTGCTGGAAGACCCAGACGAGGGCTCCGAAGGAGGCCCCGATCGACAGGATGTTCATGATGACCGCCTTGAACGGCAGCACCACGGATCCGGTCAGCAGGAAGAGGACGAGGTAGGTCACGATCATCACATAGGCCACCGCCAGCGGAATCCGTTGCAGGATGAAGTCGGTGAAGTCGAGTGAAAAGGCATCGATCAGCACGCTGCTGCCGGGAGGCGGGGTCATGCTGCGTAGGGAATGGACGATGCCGCGCGAGGCATCGCTTTCCTGCCCAAACTTGGTGACGACCGAGAGTACCGCGATCTGCGAGCCGGTGGTCCCATGGACGATCGTCTGCACCCGCGCCGGCTGCGCCGCGGCCGGCTGGGTGAGCAACGCCTGGTAGGCGGAACGAGCCAGAGAGGGGTCAAAGCTCACCATGCTCTCGACCCCTTCCACTCCGCGGATCTGTTTGATCTGCTGAGCCATGTCATAAAGATCGCCAACCCGCTCACTCGTCAGCGGACCGCCGCTCGGATAGCGCACTACCACGTTAAAGAAGGTCGATCCCTGTCCGGGAAACTTCTGCAGCTGGTCGTAGCCCCGCCGCGTCTCGGCGTTGGGCGGAAGCATGCCGACGTCACCGTTCGCAATCCGGATCTGGAAAATCGGCGAGGCCATGACCAGCAGTAGCAGGACGATCGGCACCAGCACCACGACCGGCCGTCGCATGACGCGAATAGCGAGGCCGTGCCACAGTCCGCGACCCTCTGTCCGGCGCGGCAGCGGCAGGCGCACCCAGTTCACCCGATGACCGAGGATGGCGAGCAGGGAAGCGAGGAAGGTCAGCGCGTAGAGCACCGCGATCGCGACCACGATGGTACCGGCGAAGCCCATCGACGCCAGGAAGGAGCCCTGGAAGAACAGCATCGCGCTCAGCCCGATCGCGACCGTGATCCCGGAGAAGGTCACGGCACGCCCGGAGGTCCGCATGGCGGCGATCAGCGCTTGTTCGACGATCTGGCCGGCGGCCAGTTCCTCGCGGAAGCGGTTGACGATGAAGAGCGAGTAGTCGATCGCCACGCCCAGGCCGATCAGGGTGACGATGTTGGTGGAATAGGTCGAGACATCGGTGACATGGGCGAGCAGGCCGACTCCGGCGAGGCCGCCGATGACCGCGAACGTGCCGACGCCGAGGGGCAGCGCCGCGCTCACAAGTGTCGCAAACACAATGAGCAGCAGGGGCAGGATGAGGAGGAACGAGACCAACTCCGCACGCTGGAGGTCGGACTGCAGGTATTTGTCGAACTCGTTTCCGATGGCGACATTGCCGGTGCCGAGCACCTCCAGCTGATTTGAGTGCACTTCGGTCCGGAGCTGCTGGTAGAACTGTCGCGCTGACGCGTAGTCGTCCTTGAGGCTCACCTGGGCAAAGATGTGGTGACCGTCGGTTGAGGTCATGGCCCTGGCTTGCTCAGCTGGTACATCGAAGGGGGTCTCGATGCTCTTCACCCGCGAGTCAGCTTTGAGCGGTTGCAGTGCGTCGAGCACCGCCTGTTTGAATGCCGGGTCCGCGACGCCCATCGCCTGACTGCCGAAGACGAGGACAAACGATGAACCGGCTCCTTCCCCGCTCTGGGGCAACTGGTCGTGCATGAGGGCGAGCGCCCGTCCGGACTCGGTGTTCTGCCCACCGCTGTTCTTCAGCGTGCCGCCGTTGCGCAGCGCCAGGATCGAGGCGGCCAGCAAGACCACCGACACGCCGAGCACGGGCCAGCGGAACCGATAGACGAAGTGACCCCACCACGCAAACATCTCAGCGCACCTCCAGAGAGACTCGCGGTCTTGTTGCAAAGGCGATCGCCATCTCACTCAAGGCGTCGATGGCGGCCTCGGCGTCGAAGTCGGGGTTCATCACCTTCTGCAGGTAGATGCCGTGCAGGCTGCCCCACAGGGCGGCCGCGATGGCGTCCGCCGAGGCAATCGGCGCCTCATTCATACCGGCGATGACGCCTTGCGTGATGCGCGCGATGAACGCCCGCCGTTCATCGATGAACGCGCGCACGGCCGCGGCGATCTTCGGGTTGTGCAGGCCGACACCGAACATGTCGAACGTCAGCAGGAAGAGCCCGCGGTAGGTCCGGAGTTCCTCCTTGGCCAGCTCGAACCCCATGCGGGCGACCACCATGGGGTCGGCGTCCTCCGGCAGCGGACCGGTGAGGTTCATGCCCGCCTGGCGCCAGGCCTCCATCACGGGCTGGCAGGCGCGTTCGATGGTGGCCACCAGCAGGTCTTCCTTGGTCTCGAAGTAGTAGTGCGCCAGGCCCGGCGCCACCCCGGCCTCGGCCGCGATGTCCTTCATCGAGGTCTCGTGGTAGCCCTGTTTCACCAGCGCCCGGTAAGCCGCGTCGACGATCCGCTCCTTGGTCTGATCGGGCACACGCGACTCCTTGCCCTTTTATTTGGTCAATCAATCAAACGCGGAGCCCATTAAACCAAACCTCGGCCCCGACGTCAAGGCCCGACAGAATGCGCTAGCCCGCGACAGCGGGGCGGAGGACCGGCTCGGGATGCGACGTGTACTCGGCCACCAGGCGGTCGACCGTATCCTTCCAGGTGAACTGAGTGGCGACGAGGCGGCTGCGCCGGCTGAAGCAGCGGCGGAGTTCCTCGTCGGCAAGCAGGCGACCGATCCGCTCGGCGTACTGAGCCGGTTCGTGGGACACGAGCGTGAAACCGGTCAGGCCATCTTTCACGATGGTCGGAAGGCCTCCAACACGCGCCGCGACCACGGGCGTCCCGCAGGCGGCCGCCTCGAGCGCCACCAGACCGAACGATTCGCTGTAGGAGGGGACCACGCAGACGGCCGCCAGGCTGAGGTAGCTCGCCAGCGCGGGCTGATCGACCGACCCGAGGAAGCGCACCTGCCCGCCGATGCCGAGCGAATCGGCAAGGGCCACCAGCCGGGCCTGCTCGCCACCGCTCAGCCGGCTCTCGCTGGCGCCGTTCTGGCTATCGGCGCCGATCACCAGCAGGATGGGCGGTTCGGATTGGACCCGATCTCCGACCAGGTGTGCCATCGCCCGGATGACGGTTTCGGCCCCCTTGAGTCGCTCGAGGCGCCCGGCGAAGACCACGACTTGGGCGTCGCCCAGACCCAGCCGCTTGCGAAGCGCCGCGGTCGACCGCTGGGCGAAAACCTGGAGATCCACGCCGGGGGCGACGACGCTGAGGCGGTTTCGCGCGGCGCCGTAGAGCCGGATGAGGTCATCCGCCTCCTGGGTGCTGGAGGCGATCAGGCGGTCGCAATTTCGGACGATCGCCTGCTCCACGGCGATCCGATGCTCGGGCTCGACGATCGCACCCTCCGCGGCCCGCTCATTCTTGACGCGTGCCAGCGTGTGGAAGGTGTGGAACCAGGGCACGCCCCACTCGTCGCGTAAGCGCGAGGCGACCCAGCCCGAGAGCCAGTAGTGACTGTGGATCAGGCTGTAGCCGGTTCGGCGGCGGCGCTGCTCGCTCAGGATTGCCTCGCTGAAGTCGGGTAGCAGATCGAAGAGGCGCGCCTTGTCGATGTCCTCGGCGGGCCCCACCGCAAGCCGCGTCACCCAGCTTCGCTCGGCCAGCCGGGTCCGGTCCGGCCCTTGCGCACTCGACCGTCGCGTGAAGACTTCGGTCGCGATGCCGCGGCCGCTCAACTCCTCGCAGACCGCCCGCACATAGACGTTCATCCCACCGTTTTCGCCGGCCCCGAGGGCGGCGACCGGCGAGGCGTGCAGGCTGACGATCGCAAGCGGTTTCAACTATCCGTCTCCTTCTGGTTCGCGTGTCGCCATCCCATCGTCGCCGTTTGCGTAGCGCGCGGTCAACTTCGAATCCGTACCAGCTCGCTGCGAACCGGCAGCAAAGCTGTGCGGCCGACGCGACCGTCGTCCGGATTCTTAGCCACCCTGGCCCGAAGCCAAACTTCCCTACAATGCGCGGGCGTGGCTTCCCCTAAGCGTCTCCTCTTTCTTTTTTCGGACACTGGCGCAGGTCATCGCGCCGCCGCCGAGGCCGTCGCTGCCGCCCTGGCGCGCCGATACCCTGACGCGTTTCAGGTCGAGCTCTTCGACCCAATGCGCGACCACACGGTGCTGGCCGGCCGCCTCACCGCGCTCTATGGGCCGATCACGCGGCGCCTCCCATTTTTGTGGGGCGCGGCCTACCACGCCACCAACCTGCAGCCGACCGTACGCCTCTTCCAGCATGCCATCGGCCGGGGATTGCGTCGCAAGCTGCGCCAGGCACTGGACCCACGTCCCGCCCTGGTCGCGAGCTTTCATCCACTCCTGAACCATGTTGCGGTGGACGTCATCCCCCATGGCGTCCCGCGCGTGACGGTGATCACGGATTGGATCAACTTTCACAAGGCATGGACCGACCTGACCGCGGACTGCATCGTCTGCCCGTCCGACGCCGCTGTCGAGCTTTGCCGGCGGCGCGGGGTGCCCGCCGATCGCCTCGTCAAAGCTGGGCTGCCAATCCATCCACGCTTCCAGGACGCCATCGGGCAGTTCACCGACAAGCGGTCGATGCGACTCAAACTCCGCCTGCGGCCGCACGCGCCGACGGTCTTGCTGGCGGGAGGCGGCGATGGAACGGAGCCCTTGCGCAAGTACGCGGCGGCGCTCGCCCGATCGCCCCTCGACGTCCAGGTGCTCGCCGTGGCGGGCCGCAACCAGGCGCTGGCGGAGCACCTTCGCGAGGATAATCACGCCGGCGTCCACGTGTTCGGCTTCGTCGACAACATGCCGGAGCTCTTGCTCGCCTCTGACTTGCTCGTCACGCGAGCCGGCCCAGGGATGATCGCGGAAGGCCTGGCGTGCGGCTGCCCGCTGCTGCTGACCGGCTACTTACCGGGTCAGGAAGAGGGCAATGTGAAAGAGGTGGTGGACCGCGGCTTGGGCCGGTTCGTGCCGCGCCCGAACGACCTGGTCGCGGCAGTGAGCGCGTGGTTTGCCGCGCCGCAGGCGCAACGGTTCGAGGATGCGCAAAAGGTTCGAGCCGCCGCCAATCCCGACGCGGCTTTTCAGGTCGCCGAAGTGCTCGTCAGACTGGCGGACGGATAGGCAGGCGCAGAGGCTTCAGGACGCGGCGCCGAAGTCGACCTTGTTGGTTTCGACCGTCCCGGCGGTCCGCCCGGGCGCCCTCTGGTCGGTCCAGTACAGGTTGGTGTGCGCGATGACCTGGTCCGGCGGGGGCGCTCCCCATGCCGTCAAATCCTCCGTGGTATGGGCGTCTTTGACAAGGGTCGCGTCGTAGCCCCTGACGAACGCGCCATGTAGTGTGGAGCGGACGCACATGTCCGTCTGGGCCCCAACCACGACGAGTCGCCCGACGCCCAGCCCTGACAGCACCGTCTCGAGGGTGGTGTCCTCGAAAGAGTCGCCGTAATTCTTCTCGACGAGCGGCTCAGCCTGGCCCGGACTCAGCTCGGGGACAATCTGCCACTTGTCGCTCCCCCTGGCGAGCCCCTTGTCGGAGTGCTGAACCCAGACCACGGGGACCCGTTCTCGCCGCGCCTTCTCGACAAGGCTGGCGACATTGGCGACGACCGCGTCGCGCTGGTGAGCGCCCTCGACAACCCCGTTCTGGACGTCGATGACGAGAAGCGCGGTGTTGGGCCGGTTCTGCAGCGTGCTCACGGTTTCACCTTACACGGCCGCGCTCGGGCAGAGAAGGCGGAAGTCGCAGCCGCTGCATTTCATGCGGTCGGGCTTGGCCACAAACAGCTCGGCGCGAATCCCTTCCGCCACCTTGACGATCGTTTGCCGGTCCTCGTCGAGCCGCTCCCGTGGCTTGTCGACGGTGACCCGCTCGCTGGTCTCGAGGTAGTAGTAGGAGAGGCTCAGCGGATCGAATCGGAAGACCTCCCGGGCAGCGAGCGCATACACGCCAAGCTGCAGGTCCCGCTGTAACTCCACGGCCCGCTTCGCCGAGCCGGTCTTGTAATCGATGACCTCGTAGCTGCCGTCTGGATGACGGTCGACACGGTCGATCCGGCCGGTCAATCGGAGCCCATCTACGCGGAGGCTGAATGGCTGCTCCAGCAGCAATGGCTTGCTCAGGTCGCCGGCGTCGAACGCCCGGCGCAGGTAGGTCCGGCCCAGGTCTTGCAACGAGGGCGCCTGTTCCGGCGCGCAGAAGCGTTCTTTTGCCCAGGCCGCCACGTAGGCCGAGTCCAGCATGGCCCAGGTGAGTGGTGTCTCACGGTCGATGCTGCCTAGCGCATCTTTGAGGGCTTCGTGCAGGATCCGTCCGAACTGCATCTGCGGCTTGGGCCGCGTCGGCAAACGGAACACGAAGCGGTACTGATACATCTGCGGGCAACGCAGGTAGGTGTCCACCTGCGTGTAGGAGAGGGCGGCGATCGGCGGTGCGTCGTTGAGCGGCAGCTCCACCTGGCGGGCCACCTCCACCAGGCCGACGGTTGCCGCGAGCAGCTGCGGACCGGCCAGCTCGCGCGCGCCCTCGCCGCGGATCGGCGTCAGGAACCGCGACGGCCGCCAGTCGCGTACGCCTTCATAGCGGGAGGCCAGCGTGCAGACGATTTCCTCACGGGCGCGCGTGAGGGCGACGTACGCCAGGCGGCGTTCTTCCGCGAGGTGCAGCTCAGCTGCAGGCAACTCCTCCTTCAAGAGCTCGTTCGGAAGCGTCAGTCCCTCGCCGCGTCGGCTCGCCGGAAAGCGCCCCTCGACAAGGTGGGGGATGATGACAAGGCCGAACTCCAGCCCCTTCGCCTGGTGCACCGTCATGAGGTGGACCGCGTTCACCGTCTCATCCAATGGCGCGATCTCCTCGTCGGCTTGCGCCGCCTCGGTCGCATCGAGGTGCTTGAGGTACGCGGAGAGGTGGTGATCGGGATGCTCGTCGCAGTACGCTGCAATCAGCTCGGCGAGCCTCTGGACATTGGCGCTGACCTGTAAACGCTCAATCGGTCCGAGAAACCGCTCCAGGTCGAGGTAATGGGTCTGCTCCATCACCTCATAGAAAAGGTCGTCGACGCCAAGCCGAAGCGCAAGGCCGTTGAAGCGCCGCAGGTCCTCGGTGAGACGGCGCGCCCCATTGTCGTTCGACTCCTGGAGGAGGTCGAAGAATCGCCGCCCATCGTCCCGCGCCTGGCGCGCCCAGCGGCCCGCTTGCACGGAGTCCGCGGCGTAACGCGGCAAGCTCAGCAAGCGCATCAGGCAGACAACATCGTCCGGGCTGTCGACCGCGCGCAGATAGGCGAGGCAATCCTTGACCTCGGGTTGTTGATAGAAACCGCGACCGCCGCTGACCTGGTAGGCGACGCCCAGGCGCTGGAGCGCCCGCGCGAAGTTGTGCAGGTGCGCGTTGGCGCGCAGCAGAATGGCGATCCCGTTCGGGCGGTACCGCCCTTCGTCGATTGCGGTTTTGACCAGGGTGGCGACGGCGTCGGCTTCCTCGGTGACGTTGGTCGCCGTCAGCACGCTGACCGCGCGGCCCTCGCCGCGAGTCGCGAGCAGCCGCTTCTCCAGGCGCTCCGGGTCATCGCTGATCAACCGACCGGCGGCACGGAGGATGGGCCCGCGGCTGCGGTAGTTCTCCTCGAGGCGGATGACGGCGGCATCGGGAAACACGGCGTGGAAGCGCCGCAGGTTGGCCACCGACGCGCCACGAAACTTGTAGATGCTCTGGTCGTCGTCCCCGACGACGCACAGATTGCGCTCTGTTCCGGCAAGCAACTCGAGCAGGCGGCTCTGGGCGAAGTTTGTGTCCTGAAACTCGTCAACCATGAGATGGGTGAAACGCCGGGACTGCCGGGCGGCAACCGATGGTTCCTGCGTCAGGAGCTGCACGCTGAAATAAATGGTGTCGTCGAAGTCGAGGCGCTCCTCGGCGAGCAGCCGCGCCTGGTACTCGCCGTAGACGAGCGCGGCTTGCCGTTGGGCGGCCAGCACCGGATCATCGACGATCGGGTTGGCCTCGGCCCACCCGCGGAATTCCAGCGGAGAGACTAACTCCTGCTTTGCTCGTTCGACCAGCTTGAGCAGCTCGCCGATGCGCTCGTAGGGCCGCTGGGGATGGAAGAGGTGGGGCGGCCGCAACTCCAGCAGGACGTCGCGCATGAGCTCCCACTTGCGCACTTCGGACACGATGCGAAATCCCTTCGGGATGCCGCAGAGCCAGCCCTCTTCCTGGAGAAATCGCTGGGCGAAGGCGTGGTAGGTGAGGACGAATCGCTCGCCGGCGGGAAGGTAGTCTTCCTGCTCGACCCGGTCAAGCACTTCGCGCGCGGCCTTCTCCGTGAAGGTCAGGAGCAGAATCTGTTCAGCCGGCACGCCGTCCTGCCGCAGTCGGCGGTAGCGCTCGACCAGCACCCGCGTCTTCCCGGTGCCCGCACCGGCCACGATCAGGAGTGGCCCTCCGGCGTGGTCCACCGCTGCCCGCTGGGCCTGCGTGAGGGCGGCGGCACTCGCGATCATCCGGAGGACTGCCGGAAGCGGATCTCACGCACCGCGGGCGCACCGATCCGTTCGTTGAGCCGGTCGATCAGCATGGTTCGCTCGAGATGTAGCTGGTGCGCAAGCGCCGGACTGCTGGCCGTCACCAGCAGCGTGCCGCCGGTGAGCTTGAGCGCCTTGGTCTCGCGGGCGAGGTGCTCTCCGACCACCTGCGGCCACAACCACAGCGCCTGCGCCTCACGCGTCCGGCGCGTAATGCCGAGCGACGCCAGCGTTTTGGGAAGCGCGGATCCGATGCTACGCATGGATTCCCCCCTGCTCGACCCGGAAGATCGCGGCGCGCTCCAGGATGCTCTTTGGCAGGTCGTTGAGGTCGGCCGCGGTGATCAGCGCCTGAGGCCCTGGCTCGAGCGCGGCGAGGAGGCGCTCGCGGCGAGCCGGGTCGAGCTCGGACATCACATCATCGAGCAGAAGCACTGGTTGCTCGCCGGTCACCTCGGCGAGATAGTGCAGTTCCGCCAGCTTCAGGCTGAGCACGGCGCTGCGCTGCTGCCCCTGGCTGGCATAGAGCCTCGCTTCATGGTCGTCGAGCCACACCTCGACATCGTCGCGCTGCGGTCCGACAGCTGTCTGTCCACGCCCGATCTCCTCGTCGCGCGCCTCGCGCATGGCGGCCTTGAGCTGTTCCACGACGAGCTCTAACGGCGCCTCGCCGATTCGGGCACCCGCGGGCCGGTAGCGGAGCTCGAGCCGCTCACGGTCGTCGCTGAGCTCGCGGTGAAAGGCGGCCGCGATGGGCTGCAGCTCGAGGAGGCGGCGCTGCCGTTCCACCATGATGGCCGCGCCGGACTCGGCGACGGCAGCCGTCCAGACATCGAGCCCATCGACCGGCTGGCGGGCCTCCCGGATCGCCCTCAGCAAGGCGTTGCGCTGCGTCAGCAGGTGCGAGTACCGATTCAACTCCCGCGCGTGGGCACGATCGATCTGGGAAAGCAGGGTGTTGAGAAAGCGTCGCCGGCCCTCGCCCGGACCCTTGACCAGCTGCAGGTCGTCCGGCCAGAAGAGGACGACCCGAAGCGACCCAATCACGTCGCTCGAGCGGCGCGGGATCCCATTGAGGGTGAACTTCCGCGACGCTCGCGAGCCGGCAGCGGCGGGGCTGAGGTTGATGCGAACCTCCAGCTCCTTGAGGCCGGTGTCGGTCTGCACGCCGCAGGTGACGCGGGCGGCGGTCTGGCCGAATCGGACCAGCTCGACCGCTTGCTGCGTGCGTGGGGAGCGCGTCAAGGCCGCGAGCGCCACGGCCTCGAGCAGATTGGTCTTTCCCTGCGCGTTGCCGCCGAAGAATACCGTGGCGGAGCGCTCGAGCGCCAGGTCCAACTCAACGTAATTCCGAAAGTCGAACAGTGAGACGTTAGCCAGGAACACGCGGTCTGCGCGCTGACTACATCGCCACTCTGACCGGCATGATGATGTAGAGGTAGTTGTCGTTCCCCACCGGCTTGATCAGGCCGGGGTTCAGCGGGCCGGTGAAGCCGAGGGTCACCTCGTCGCTGCCAATGATGGCGAGCACGTCGAGAAGGTACTTGGAGTTGAACGCGACCTGGAGGTCCTGGCCATCGATCTGCGCCTCAACGCCGGCCACGTTCTGCCCGACTTCGCTGGTATTGGCCGTCAGGGTCAGTTTGCCGCCTTCGGCCTTGAATTTCACGACGTTGGCGGCATCCTTGGAAAACAACGAGACCATCTTGGTGGTGAAGAGCAGGTCCTGCGTCTTGCTGGTGATGGTCGTTGTGCTCTGCCCAGGAATGACCTGCTGGTAGTTGGGATAGGTTCCCTCGATCAGCCGGCTCATCAGTTCCACATCGCGGGTCTTGAAGAAAACCTGATTCTTCTGCGAGCCGACGGTGACCTCCACGCCGTTGTCGCCCGTCTTGAGGATCCGGCTGAGCTCGCTCAGGGCGCGCGCCGGGATGACGATCGTCTCGCCTTCACCCGGTTCCGCCTGGACCGCAAGGGTTTTGACCGCCAGCCGGTGACCGTCGGTGGCGGCAAAGGTTGCCTTCCCCCCATTGAGGTGAACGTAGACGCCGGTCAGCACCGGTCGGCCCTCATCGCTGGAGGCGGCGATCACGGTCTGCTCGATCGCATCTTTGAGCTCGGCCTGGTCGACCTTGACCTTGCGACCTTCGACGCCGGAGGGAACGGGTGGGAAGTCCGCCGGGTCGATCCCACGGATGGTGGCGTCGAACCGATTGCTCTTGACCGCTAGCGACTGCGTCTTCTTGTCCAGTGCCATGGACAGCGGCTCGTCGGGATGCGAAGTCACGAAGTCCGTCAGCAACCGCGCCGGCACGGTGATCCCACCTTCTTCCTGGACCTCGGCCGGGATGACCTGCCGGATACCGATCTCCAGGTTGGTCGCTGTGAGTTGCAGCCCGGTGTCGCCGGTCTGCAGCAGCACGTTGTTGAGGATGGGTAGCGTGGTCCGCGAAGAGACGGCGCGGGAAACAACCTGCAATCCCTGCCCGAGGTTTCCGGCGGTGACAGTGACCTTCATGATGCTCCTGGTCTACACGACCCTCTAATGAAACGGGGTAATTGAAAGATACGACGTAGTCGTAGTGCGGTGCACAACAGGGAAAAACCCCTTCCCCACGTTCAAAACGGGCCAATTATAGCGTTCAAAAACTGTGCGTTCCCGGCGCGGGTATCCCCACACGAGCCCGATTGCAACAGTGTCCACGTCCCTTGCCGCGCTATTCCACAGGCTCAATGCGAATAAAGAATTTCGCGGAGTTTCCGCAGGTCGGCCTGGAGGCGTTGGTCTTCTTTGGAGTCGGTATTTATTTTCTCGTAGGAATGGAGGACTGTCGTATGATCACGTCCGCCGAATGCCTGCCCGATGGCCGGCAACGATGAGGCCGTTTCCTCGCGGATCAAGAACATCGCAACCTGTCGCGGGAAGACGATGTGCTTGTCGCGGCGCTTCCCTTTCATCTCCTCCAGGCTGATGTGATAGAAGCTTGCGACCGTGCGAGAGATGGTGTCGATCGAGAGGGTGCGGGTCTCCGTCGAGGGGATGACGTCCTGCAGCAGTTTCGCCGCCATCTCGACGTTGACGGCGCTGCGGTTGAGGGACGCATGGGCGATCACCCGGATGAGCGCACCCTCGAGCTCGCGGATGTTCCTCTGGATCTTGTGCGCGATGAAGGAGAGCACATCCTCCGGCACCAGCCGCGCATAGGGCCCGACCTTCGATTTGAGGATGGCCACGCGCGTTTCGAAGTCGGCCGCCTGGATGTCCGCGATCAGGCCCCACTGAAACCGTGAGCGCAGCCTGTCCTCCAGCGTGGGGATCTCTTTGGGGGGCCGGTCGGAGGAGATCACGATCTGCTTGTTGAGCTCATGGAGGGAGTTGAAGGTATGGAAGAACTCTTCCTGGGTCCGGTCTTTACCGGCGAGAAACTGGATGTCGTCGACCAGCAGGACGTCGACCGTCCGGTAGCGGGTCCGGAAATCGTTCATCCGTCCTTCCTGGATGGAGGAGATCATCTCGTTCATGAACTTCTCGCTCGTCACATAGGCCACCCGCCGGCGGGCGTGCTTTTCCAAAACGGCGTGGCCGATGGCGTGCATCAGGTGGGTCTTGCCCAAACCAACGCCGCCATAGAGGAAGAGCGGGTTGTAGGCCTTGGCGGGGGTTTCTGCCACCGCCCGGCAGGCGGCGTGCGCGAAGCGCGAGTTGTTGCCGACCACGAAATGCTGGAACTGGAATTTCGGATTCAGCTGGGATGCCTCGTGGAGGACCGGCTCCTCGGCTTCGGGCGGCGGCTCCTCAGCGACGGCCACCGCCGAGCGGCCGGCGGCTGCCTCAGTCTGACCAGGTATCACCTCGAACGCCACGCTGACGTCGCCGGAGACGATCGCCGACAACGTCTCTTTGATCATCGCCGAGTAGCGGTCCTCGAGCCAGTCCTTGGCGAGCTTGGTCGGCACGCCGATCTTGAAAGCATTCTTCTCGCGGCCGACCAATGACGCATTCTTCAGCCAGGTCTCATAGCTTGGCTTACTGAGCTGGAACCGAAGTTCCTCCTGCGCCGCCTGCCAAATCTGTTCTCCGTTCATCGGCTCCTCCACGCAACACGACGCAAACTACGACTTCAGTGGAGAGCAGAGCCGGTGCTGCGCGTCAGGCCGCGAAGTCGGAAACGAGGCCCATGGACGGCGTTTGCAGGACGGAACTTATACACAAGCTTCCCACAACAGTGGAGAAGTCTATCGAGGTCTCCCCAGCCTCATGTGTATAAGTTGTTGATGGCTATTTGCCGTAGCTCTCCAGGGCAGCGGAATAATAGCAAACGGTTACCACCCGTGCAATCCGAAATTACGTACGAAGCGCACCGCCGCGCATGGTCGCGCATGGTATGGTTAGGCCCCGAAAAACGTTGAGGTCTGCATGAAGCGTACCCACCAGCCAAAGAAGCGCCAGCGGGTCAAGGTCCACGGTTTCCGTGCCCGCATGTCGACGACGGGCGGCGTCAAGGTGATCAAGGCACGCCGTTTGAAGGGACGCCGCCGTCTGACACCGACGTCCAGCCGGCGCTACCGGTAAGCGCCTGCCTCCACCGCCGATGAAACGGCGGTCTCGGCTACTCCGGTCGGCCGACTTCGACCGGACGCTGCGCTCGGGCCGCCGGGCCGCCTCCGAATACTTCGCCCTATTCGTAAGCGATAATGGGCTTGGCCGGCCTCGGGTCGGCCTGGCCGTCAGTCGGAAACTCGGGAATGCCGTGGTCCGAAATCGAGTCAAGCGGCGCCTGCGCGAACTGGTGAGGCCGTTGTTGACGCGGGCAGAGGGCGGCCGTGACGTTGTAATCGTGGCACGGGCTCGTGCCGTCGACGCGGAATTTACGCACTTGCGCCAGGAGATGGAAATGCTGTGGGCGAAGGGGTGGGGGTCGTGACGGCGGCGTCGCTGGCGCTGATCCGCGTCTACCGGATCACGCTCGGTCCCCTCTTTGGCGTGCTGTCGAGCTGCCGCTACACACCCACCTGCTCGCAGTACGGGTATGAAGCCATCCAGCGCTACGGCTGGTGGCGTGGCTGGGGCATGGCCGTCCGCCGGGTCGCGCGCTGCCACCCCTTCCATGCCGGCGGCTGGGATCCCGTGCCATGACGTCGCTGCTCGCCCTGCTGGCGACCCGCCACGAGCCCTGGGACACCCTCGGCGACCTCTGGCACCCGATCTGGGCACTCTGGTGGACACTGATCGGAGTCCCGATCCATGCCGTCCTCAAGACAATCCTGGGTGTCCTGAGCGGGAACCCGCTCGCCGAATCGATCGGGCCCTTTGGCATCGCCATCGTCCTCTTGACCATCCTGATCAAGCTGATCATCTCTCCCATCTTCCAGTACCAGCTGACCACTTCGCGGCGCGTCCAGGCGGAGCAGCGCCGGATCGCTCCCCAGTTGTCCGCGCTACGAAAGAAGTACAAGAAGGATCCTCAGCTCCTCAACCAGGAAACCATGAAGCTCTACAAGGAGCACAACATCAACCCACTCGCGCAAATGAGCGGTTGCCTGCCGGCGTTGGTCCAGTCCCCCATCCTGATCGCGCTCTTCTATGTGATCCGGGACGCTCACAACACGCTACCGATCCACGATTTCCGCTTCCTGGGCATCTCACTGGACCATACGGCCCTGCAACCGGGGCAGTTCGTCCCGCTCGCCATCCTTCTGCCCATCCTCGCCGGGCTCACCACCTTCGTGCAGACCAAGATGATGACCCAGCCGGGTCAAGTTCAAGACCCGACCCAGGCGGCGATGACGCAGAACATGACGCTGATCATGCCCGTCTTCATCGGGTTCATCTCACTCAACTTCGCGGCCGCCCTCGCGCTCTACTGGGTGGTCAGCAACCTCTTCAGCATCGGCCAGCAATACTTCATCACCGGCTGGGGTTCACTCAACATACCGCCGGGCTTACGCAGGGGGAAAGCCGCATGAGCAGCAGCAGCAACAGCGTCGAAATCACCGGAAAGACTGTCGACGAGGCCGTCGAGCAGGCTCTCGAAGACCTCGAAGAGGCACGCGAGAACGTGGACATCGAGGTGCTGGAGGAGTCCTCGGGGCAGGCTCGGGTTCGGGTTACGCAGCGGGAAACGTACGCCGTCAAGGCGCGCCAGGTCGTGGCCGAGCTTCTCTACAAGATGGGAATCACGGCGCAGGTATTCATCAAAAAAGCTGACGACCCGGTGATGATCGACGTTGCCGGCGATAACCTCGGGTTGCTGATCGGCTGGCGGGGGGAGACGCTTCGCGCCTTCCAGACAGTTGTCAACCTGATCCTCAACGAGGGCCGCGTCGACCGGCGCCGGCTGGTCGTCGACGTCGAGCACTACCGCAATCGCCGCGAGGAGACCGTCAAGGAGATGGCCCTGCGCCTCGCCGATCGTGTGCGGCGCACCGGCGAGCGGGTGATGATGGATCCGATGCAGTCGTACGAGCGGCGCATCGTCCACATCACGCTCGAGAAGGAGCCCGGCATCCGCACCGAGAGCCAGGGTGAGGAACCGAACCGGCGGGTCGCGATCCTCCCCGACGGTGTCACCGCGGCTCGGCGCCCAGCGGAGCGTCCGGTGCCGGCCCCCTCCCCGCCACTGACTCGCCAGGGTTCGGGCTACGGTGATCGGCCCCGTTACGGCGATCGGCCGCGCTTCGGCGACCGACCGCGCTTCGGCGAGCGCCGCCCCGGTTACCGCGAGGGCGAGGGCGGGGGAGGCGAGACCCCCTGAACGCCGGCGCTGTCGAGGTCGGCGCGGACCCGATAGAGCGCTGCCGCGACCGCCTCGGCCGATAAACCATCGTCGAGCGCGTCCCGAGCCTGCCGGACGCCCTCTTTGAGCTTCGGGGAGGCTGCCGCCGCGGCGAGCGCCTTCAGCTCACGGGCCACCTCCACGGGCAAGCGCGCACCCGCATCTGAGTCCGCATAATTCCAGGCCTCGACGCGTGCGATGAGGCGATTCAGACGGCGGCCGAATTCCAAACGCCCCGTCACGGTTCAATATTATCCGACACTGGATGACCCATCATGTCTACCAAAACGGTATCGAAATGTGAGGATGTGCCGACACCCCTACGATATACTCAGCTCGTGCCCCAAGCCCGTCCTCCTTATCGTCTGTCCACTTTGCCGACCGGGGCCAGAGTCGTCTCGACCGAGCTAGCCGACCGGCCCTCGGTCACCATGGCGATCATGTTCAAGGTCGGTTCCCGGTATGAGTCTGACAAAGAAGCCGGCATCAGCCACTTTCTCGAACACATGTTCTTCAAAGGCTCCGCCCGCTATGCCGGCGCCAAGGAGATCGCGGAGGCGATCGAGGGGGTGGGCGGCGTCCTGAACGCCGCGACGGACAAGGAGCTGACCATGTACTGGGCGCGCGTGCCCAAGACCAAGTCGAAGCTGGCCATCGACGTTCTCGGGGACATGCTGTTCCAGCCGTTGCTCGATCCTGCCGAGCTGGAGAAGGAGCGGCTGGTCGTGCTCGAGGAGCTGCGCATGTACCAGGACTCGCCGCAGGAGTACGTGCACAGCCTGTTCGAGCAGATCAGCTGGCCGGATCACCCGCTTGGTCGCGACGTGGGAGGGACCGAGGCCTCGGTTCGGGCCCTGTCGCGCGACGACCTGCTCCGCTACCTCGAAGAGCACTACCTGCTGCGCAATCTGGTCGTGACCATTGCGGGCCCAGTGACACACGACGAGGCGATCGCCCTCGTCCAGCCTTATCTCAAGGTTCGCGGCAACGGCGCCCCGCCACCGTCGTTCTTGCCCTCGGTCGGCAACGGGCTCAAGCCCAACGTCCTGTTGAAGTCGAAGAAGACGGAGCAGGCGCACGTGTGCGTCGGCGTGCACGCACCCTCGTACATGGATCGCGACCGTCACGTGATCGACATCCTCAACTGCGTTCTCGGCGAGGGCATGAGCTCCCGTCTCTTCCTCGAAGTCCGCGAGAAGCTGGGGCTGGCGTACGACGTCCACTCCTACGTCAACAAGATGTTCGATACGGGGGTGCTCGGCATCTACGCCGGAACCGAGCCGCGCCAGGCCGCGCGAGCGGTGGGCGCCATCGTCGGCCAGCTGCGGCGGCTCTGCCAGGAACCGGTGCAGAGCGCGGAGTTGACGAAGGCTAAAGAGTTTTACAAGGGCCGTTTGTTGCTGCAGATGGAGAGCACCAACTCCGTGGCGACCTGGTACGGCGGGCAGGAAGCCCTCACCGGCCGAATTGAGGGGGTCGATGAGAACATGGCGGAGATCGATGCGGTCACCGCAGACGACGTTATGCGGATCGCCAACGAGCTCTTCAGCCAGGCGCTGCAGCTCGCGGTGATCGGCCCGTTTCGCAGCGAGGCGCCCTTCCTCAAGCAGATAGCTTGAGAGATAGAATGAATCGCCCTCGGATGAAGTTAAACAGCTAAAGGATGGCGCAGCCGCACATGGCGCAACCGCCGGCGCCCCAGCAACCAGCGCGCCAGAAGTCTTTTCTCAGGGACACGCTCGAGATCGTGTTCCTTGCGCTCGTTCTGTACGTGGTGATCCAGTACGCCGTGCAGACCGTCCACGTGCTGGGCTCGAGCATGTACGCGACGCTGCACGACAATGACCTCCTCGTGGCGTCGAAGATTTCCTACAAGCTCCACCAACCGCAACGAGGCGACATCATCGTGTTCAAGCCGCCCGACGAAGCCAGCCGCGACTTCATCAAGCGCATCATCGCCCTGCCGGGCGAGCGGGTGCACATCGCCAACAGCGTGGTCTACATCAATGGGCGGGTGCTGCACGAGCCCTACCTCCCGGAGCCGTGGATCGTTAACAGCAACTGGCCCGCCTCGGGTCAGGACCAGCTCATCCCGCCGAATCAGTACTTCGTGCTGGGCGACAACCGCAACCATTCGAGCGACTCGCGCAGCTTCGGTCCCGTCGACTTGGACGCGATCCTTGGCAAGGCGGAAATCCGCATCTGGCCGCTGGGCCAGGTCGGCTTTCTCGGTGCCAAGCCGACTCTCGCCGCGGGACGATAGTCGGTGCAGCGCACGCTGGTCCTGGTCAAGCCCGATGGCGTCCAGCGAGGACTAGTCGGGGCGATCATCGCGCGGCTGGAGGGTCGAGGCCTGAAGCTCATCGGCCTCAAGATGATGCGGATCACCAAAGACGTGGCGAGCCGCCATTACGTGGAGCACCAGGGTAAGCCGTTCTACGACGGCTTGATTGCGTTCATCACCTCGGGGCCGGTGGTGGCGATGATCTGGGAAGGGCGCGAGGCGGTCAGTGTCGTCCGCAGCCTGGTGGGCGCGACGGATCCGCTGAAAGCTGCGCCCGGGACGATTCGCGGCGACCTCGCCCTCGACCTCGGCATGAACTTGATCCACGGATCGGACTCGCCCAGCCGCGCCCAAGCCGAAATCACCCTCTTCTTCGAGTCCAACGAGCTGCACGAGTACGAGCGCACCGCGGACCGCTGGATCCGCGAGTAGGTTCCACGTGCAACCGCTACCGGGTCAAGCGGCGCCGGAGCGCCTCGAGCTCCTCGTTGCTGTAGAACTCGATCGTCAAGCGCCCGCCCTGCTTGAGTTTGGTCAGGACGACCTTGGTCCCCAGGGCCCGACGAAATTCTTCCTCGACCGCGCGAGTTTCGGGATCGGTCGCGGCCAACCGTCGGCGTGGCTGCCGGGTCCCCGCCTCGGTCGCGCGGGCGCGAGCCCACTCCTCCGTCTGCCGCACACTCCACCGCTCCTTGATCACCCGCTCGAGGCCGACAAGTTGCTGGGCCACCGTCGCCAGGCCGAGAAGGGCACTCCCGTGTCCGGCCGTGATCGCGCCGCTTTCGATCGCCTTGATGGCGGTCTCCGGTAACCCGAGCAAGCGCACACTCTGGGCGATCGTCACCCGGTTCTTGCCGATCCGCTCGGCCAGGGCTTCCTGGGTCAGACCGAAGTCGCGCAACAGGCGCTGAATGGCGCGCGCCTCTTCGATGGCGTTGAGGTCGGTCCGCTGCAGGTTCTCGACCAGCGCCAGCTCCAAGCGTTCCTCGAGGCGTCCGCCACTGCCGGGGTGCACGATGACCGGCACCTCCTCGAGGCCGGCGATCTCCGCGGCCCGGAGCCGCCGTTCGCCCGCGATCAGCTCATAGCCGGCAAGTCCCTCGCGAACCAGCAGCGGCTGCAGGATGCCGTGGATTCGGATCGAGTCGGCGAGTTCCTGCAGGGACGCCGGATCGAACGAGCGGCGCGGCTGCTCAGGGTTCGGCTTGATCTCGGCGATCGCGATTTGCAGGGCGAAGCGGCGCCGGGCACGGTTGTCGCTCAGCTCCTCGACGTACTCCCCCGAAGGGATCAAGGCCTCGAGGCCCCGACCCAAACCACGTCGTTTGTTCATCTGGCGATCAACTCCTTGGTGAGTTCCTGGTAGGCGACGGCGCCGCGTGAGGTCGGGTCATATTGCGTGATCGGCATCCCATAACTGGGCGCCTCGCTGAGGCGCACGTTGCGCGGGATGACGGTCTGAAACGTCTTCTCCGGATAGCGTGCGCGGACCTGCTCCGCCACCTGGAGCGCCAGCGTCAAGCGAGGATCGAAAAGCGTCAGCACGATGCCGCCGATCTTCAGCCGCGGGTTGAGCTCGCGTTGGATGAGCTGCGTCGTGTGGGTCAGCGCGCCCAGGCCTTCGAGCGCGTAATACTCGCACTGGATCGGAATCAGCATGTACTCGGCGGCCACCAGGGAGTTGATGGTGAGCAGGCCGAGCGAGGGCGGGCAGTCGATGATGATGTAGTCGTAGGCGACGCGCAGCGCGTCGAGCGCGTAGAGCAGGCGCCGTTCGCGCCGGGGTAGGTTGATCAGCTCGATCTCGGCGCCGGCCAGCGAGACATGTGATGGGAGGATGTCGAGGCCCGGCACCGCGGTCGGACGGATCACTTGATTGATGTCATCGGCATCGACGATGACGTTATAGACACTACTGTTGAGCTCGCTACGGATGATGCCCAGCCCGCTGGTGGTGTTGCCTTGAGGGTCCATGTCGACGATCAACACGCTGAGGCCGAGCTGCGGCAGGTTGGCGGCCACGTTGATAGCGGTCGTGGTCTTGCCGACTCCGCCCTTTTGATTGACGACTGCGTAGACTCTTGGCAATTTGCTGGCTGGAACGCGGGACGGTGCTGCCCGGATTATACGGTCGCCGGGATCAAACGCACGTTTGCACAAGTGGAATGCCTGTGCATAACTACCTGAGCAGGTAGGGGATCACGCCGACGGCGATGTTGTAGCCGGCGTGTGTCACCATGCATGGCAGGGTGCTGCCGGAGCGAACGCGCAATAACCCGAGTCCGATGCCGAGCACGAAGACCTCGAGGGTCGCGAAGGTGACGGCGTACTGGGTGTGGAGTGCGGCGAAGAGGACGGCCGTGACCAGCACGCCGAGGCGCGGTACCAGGGCGCCACGAAACAGGGTCTCTTCCACGACCGCCGGCATCAAGCCGAGCAAGATGACGCCAAGTGGGTTGTTGAAGTGGCTGAACAACACGTTCGTCGCATTGGTGACCTGCTGCTGGCTCGACGGGCTCAGTATGTCCGCGACCCGCTCGATGCCGTAGGCGACCGCCAGGAACGCGAAGATGCCTAGCACCGCCACCAGCCACCATCGGTTTTGACGTGGCGGCACCAGGCCGAGCCGTTCGATGGCCTCGCGCGGCGATCGTCGCACGAAGATCCCGACTCCGACAAAGGAGAGGAGGAGCAACGGGATGTCCTGCGCCAGGAGATCGGCCAGCGTCAGGGGTGTGCCGGGCTGCACCTGCGCACCGGCTTGCTGCGCGATCAGCAGCAGGCCGAGCACGATCGTGAGGTAGATAACCGGCGACCCAGGGCGTATCGGGATCACGCGCGCCAGCGCACGCTGGACCGGAGGCCACAAGTACAGCAGGCCGAGGACGCCAGCAATCGTCAGCGGGACGGCGAGAAATTCGGCCGCCCGGAATCTGTCGAGGCTCTCCGCTCCGGTGCGATACAGCACCAGGTGGCCGCCGGCGACCAGGAGGCCGAACAGCAGCGCGAGCCCGCAGAGTGCGCCACCGGCGATGAGGGATACGATGCGCGCGGTCGCGTTGCGCTCGCCGAAGTTGGCGAGCACATAGAGGGCGGCGAGGATACCAAGGAGGACAACCGTCCAGAAATCGACCGCGGCGTCGCCGTGAACGAGAAGGCGGATCAGGCTTTTGCCGGTGTCGCCGATCCGCCGCCCTTGCCCTGGCGGATATCGATGAGCTGCTGGACGAGGTCGATCGGCACCGGAAAGACGATCACGGTGTTCCGTTCGACCCCGATCTCCGTGAGGGTCTGCAGGTAGCGCAATTGCAGCGCGCTAGGCTGCGTCGCGATCACGCCGGCGGCATCGGTCAGCTTCTGCGCCGCCTCGAACTCACCCTCCGCATGGATGATCTTGGCTCGCTTCTCTCGCTCGGCCTCTGCCTGCTTGGCCATCGCTCGCTGCATCGTTTGGGGGAGCTCGACATCCTTGATCTCGACGGTCGAGACCTTGATTCCCCAGGGTTCCGTCTGCTCGTCGATGATTTTTTGCAGGCGGGTGTTGATCTTCTCCCGGTTGGCGAGGAGCTCGTCCAGCGATGACTGCCCGAGCACGCTCCGTAGCGTGGTTTGCGCTATTTGTGAAGTGGCGTTGATGAAGTTGGCAACCTTGGTGACGGCGTTGCGGGGATCGACCACCAGGAAGTAGATGACGGCGTTGACCTTGATGGTCACGTTGTCGAGCGTAATGACCTCCTGTGGCGGGACCTCGAGGGTCACCGTCCGCAGATCGATCTTCACCAGGCGGTCGATGCCGAAGGGAATGATCAGCCTCAGTCCCGGACCCTTCAGGGCCATCAAGCGGCCCAGCCGGAAGAGGACGCCGCGTTCGTATTCGTTGATGATCCGGATCGCCGAGCTCAGGCCGATGAGGACGACGAGAACGATGAAGCCGAGGACGATGAGAGCGAAAACGCCCATGAGTCCCTCCCTTCGTTAACGCACCGCTGCCGTCGAGTTCATGTTACGGGTCACATCATCAGCGCGCGTGATCATCAGCGCGCTCCGGCGTGGAAAAGCGCGCCTGATCATCAGCGCCCTCCGGCGTGGAAAAGCGCGCGTGTTCATGAGGATGCCGCCTGCGGCCCTTGCGACCGCCCCGCCTCCGTTTGTTGCACGGCTTCGACTCGCAGACGAAGGCCGTCCACGCCGACCACGCGTACTGGCGCGCCGGCATCGAGCGGGCCACTGGTTGAGGTGGCTTGCCAGAGCGCGCCGTTGACGAACACCATCCCGCTGGGGTTCAACGGTTCTCGCACCGAACCGAGGCTGCCGATCATCGACTCCTCGCCCGCCGCGTACGGACGCCGCCGGGCATCGAGCAGCTTGCGCAGGATGAAGAGGAAGACGGCGGCGATGACGAGCACCGTGATTACGAGCAGTGGGATGTTGACGCCCTCGGCCAGGAAGCTGGTATTGATCAACAGCAGGCCGCCGAGCGTCATCGCGACGATGCCGCCGGTGGTCAGCACCCCGTGGGTCACCGCTTTGAGGTCGACAATGAACAGCACCACCGCGATCAGGATGAGGATGATCCCGGCGATGTTGACCGGGAGATCGAACATCGACACCGCGGCGAGCACGCCGGCGATGACGCCGATCACCCCGGGCAGGAACATGCCGGGGTGCGTGACCCAGAAGCCGATGCCAATCAGCGCCAGCAGGAACAGAAGGTACACGAGGTTCGGGTCGGCGACTGCCTGGAGAAACTGATCGAAGCCACTCATGTCGTAGTGCTGGATGCCGGCGTTCGCGGTTTGCAGGGTGTATGTCTGGCCGCCCTTTGAGACATGGCGGGCGTCGAGGTCCTGGAGCAACGTGTCCAGGTCCCTGCTTTCGAAATCGACCACGCCCAATTTCACGGCGTCATCCACGGGCGCATTGATGCTCTGCCGGACGGCCTTCTCGGCCCAGTCCGCGTTGCGGTGGTGCAGCGCGGCCAGGGCCCGAATGTAGGCGGCCGCGTCGTTTTCGATCTTCTGCGATTCGATATCCGGTGCCGTCGACGTGGCGCCGCTCGCGCTCGGGCTTGCCGCCGGGGTGGCGGCCGGGTTGGAGCCGCCAAGGCTGACGGGATGGGCCGAGCCGATGTTCGTCCCCGGGGCCATCACGGCGATATCGGCCGCCTCCGTGATGTAGAGGCCGGCCGAGGCGGCCCGGGCGCCTGAGGGCGACACGAAGATCACGACGGGCAGCGGCGCGCCCAGGATCTTCTTGATGATGTGGCGCATCGAGGTGTCGAGCCCACCCGGGGTATCCATCGCGATGATCAGCGCGTTGGCCTGCCCAGAGACGGCCTTGTCGACCGCGGTGGAGACGTAGTTGTCAGTGATCGGATTGATGACCCCGTTGAGGGTCGCGACCAGGACGTGCGGCTCGGCGGCGCGGGCTTGAACCGCGGGCAGCAAAACGGCCAGCATGGTGGCCGCGAGAAAGAGCCGGGCGGCCCTCGTCACGACTTGATCATAGCCCCGGTTTACGGCCTTGTCGTTCGTAGAATGGGAACATGGCCCAACGCGTGGAACAGCAGCCGCCGAAAGACGAGGAGGAGGAGATCCGGGCGCAAGTCGCGCGCTATCCACGACTGTCCAACGCGCAGGAACAGCGGCTCCTTGCCACCCAGGGGGTGGAGCGCGATGCGGCGAACCGGACGCTGATCGAGCATAACCTCCACCTGGTGGTGGAGGCCGCGCAGGCGCGCAAGAAGCACGGCGTCCCCTTTGGCGACCTCTTCCAGGAAGGGACGGTCGGGTTGATCTCGGCCATCGAGCACTACCAGCCCGGAGACGGCGGCTTCCATGCCCGGTTGGTACACGCGATCGACGTCACCATGGATGACGTGCTCGCCCAGACGCAAGAAGCCCAGCGCAACGACGAAGCCTTCGTCGTCGCCTGCCGCCTGCTGGAATCGGCGCAGCGGCTGCTGTCGGAGCGGCTGGACCGCGAGGCGACGCCCGCCGAGCTGGCCAAGCTTCTGCAGTGGGAGGAGGCGCGCGTCAATATCATTCTGGAGATGCTGCGAGGGGCCGAGGTGGTCCACGACCAGGAGCTGCTCGACTACCTCGACCTCCTCGACGACGCGGACGATCCTGACGACCCCGAGGCGTAACGTTTGGTCGTGACGGCCGCGCGGACACCGCTGTACGAGGAGCATGTCCGTCTCGGCGCCCAGATGACGAACTTCGGAGGCTGGGTGATGCCGCTTCAGTACAGCACGATCCGCGAAGAGCACCACGCCGTGCGCGAGGCTGTGGGCCTCTTCGATCTTTCGCATATGGGTGAGCTGCGCATCGGGGACGAAACCCTCGTCCAGCGTGTCCTCAGTCGCGACGTGACGCGACTGCGCCCGGGACGGATCCAGTACGCGGTGCTCTGCAACGACGCGGGCGGCATCATCGATGACGTGCTCGTTTATGCGATGCCGGACCGCGGCTACCTGCTGGTGGTCAATGCCGGCAACCAGGACGGCGACTTCGACTGGATCCGAAAACACGCCCAGGCCGCGGACGCGGCCCGCAATGTCGGCCGGGAGTGGGCGCTGATCGGCGTGCAGGGCCCGCGAGCGGTGGATCTCGTTCAGCGGCTGACGCCGTCTGACCTCGCCAGTGTCAAGTACTATGCCTTCGTCGACGGGACCGTTGCGGATGTGTCGTGCGTGATCTCGCGGACCGGCTATACGGGTGAGGATGGCTTCGAGCTTTTTTGTGGCAACGCCGACGCCGTGCGGCTGTGGCGCGCGCTGCTGGAGGAGGGGCGGTCCGATGGCATCCGGCCGGCCGGCCTGGGCGCCCGCGACACCCTTCGCCTCGAAGCGGGCATGCGCCTCTACGGCAATGACATGGACGCGCAGACGAATCCCCTTGAGGCAGGGCTCGATTGGACGCTCAACCTCGAGAAGGATTTCATCGGCCGCGACGCCATCATGACGTCTCGCCAGCGGGGCCTCGCGCGGCAGCTGGTTGGCTTCAAGATGCTGGACCGCAGCATTCCACGCCACGGCTACCGCATCGTCAGTGATGGCGAGGGCGTCGGGACGGTGACGTCGGGAAACGTCTCCTTCACGCTTGGCTACAACATCGGGATGGCCTACGTGCCGCCTGCCATGTCCGAGCCGGGAACCCGTCTCGGCGTGGACATTCGTGGCGCCGCCGCGCCGGCCGAGGTCGTCCCGCTGCCTTTTTACAAGCGGCCTCATCCGAAGTGAAGGAAAGGGAGTTAGGATGCCAGACCTGACCGGCATGCGTTTCGCGGAGACCCACGAGTGGGTCAAGCAGGACGGAGAGACGGCGACGGTGGGGATCAGCGAGTATGCCCAGTCGCAGCTCGGTGACGTGATCTACCTCGAACTGCCGGCGGTTGGTCAGCAGCTCGACGCTGGCGCGCGGCTGGGGGTCATCGAATCGGTGAAGGCGGCTTCCGACCTGTACAGTCCCGTTGGTGGCGAGGTGACAGAGGCCAACGCGGAGCTCAAAGATCATCCCGAGTACGTCAACCAGGATCCCTACGGCAAGGGCTGGATCATCAAGCTCCGCGCCGTGAAGGACAATCCCAAGCTCCTCGACCAGAAAGCCTACGACGCGTTCGTCGAGGGCCAGTCGCACTCGTGATCTCCTGGTGACCTACCTCCCCAACGCCGACGCCGAGCGCGCCGAGATGCTCAAAGCGCTCGAGCTGGAGAGCATCGACGGCCTGTTCACGCACCTCCCCGAGGCACTCAAATTGGATCGCGTCGACCTCCCCGAGCCGCTCTCCGAGGTGGAATTGGTGCAGTACGTTCGCGAGCTCGGCCGCCTGAACGCGAGGATTTCGCCGGCGAACAGCTTTCTGGGTGCTGGCGCCTCGCGACGCTTCAGTCCGGCGATCGTCAATCAGGTCATTTCGCGACCGGACTTCTATACGACCTACACGCCCTACCAGGCGGAGGCCAGCCAGGGCACGCTGCAGGCGACCTACGAGTTTCAGAGCATGATCACCCTTCTCACCGGACTGGATGTGGCGAACGCCTCCCTGTACGACGGCGCGACGGCGCTGGCGGAAGCAACGGCGATGGCGGTCGCCCACACGAACCGCCAGAACGTGGTTGTGGCCGGCGCGCTTCATCCCGAGTACGCGCAGGTGCTCAAGACCTACTCCGAGGCCCAGCAGTACGAGATCCTGCGGGTCGCGCCCGGGGCCGATGGCCGGGTCGACCTCGCGAAGCTGGAGCAGGCCGTCACCAGCACCACCGCCGCGCTCATCCTGCAG
>VBEQ01000028.1 GCA_005881235.1 Chloroflexota bacterium
CTCCCGCAGTCCGCGATCGCGCGCCACCACGTAACTGCTGTGCCCGATCAGCGAGGGCTCGAGGAAATAGGGTTCGATCTCGCGCGGCTTCACTTCGTGATTCGTGCTCGGGTACCAGATGCGGACCGCCTTATGCCCGGCCCAGCTGAGCGCGACCGTCTGCAGAACGCGAGAGTACGTCGGGTTGGACGGACGATCGGCCATCTGGCGAACGGTGGCATGCACGTACTCCGCCACCGGCGCGGGGAGGACGGCCGCCAGCTTGGTGAAGGCGTCGGCGACATCCGGATCGGCCTGGTCCCGATGCCGGTGCATCAGGCGGACCCCCATCAACAGCGCCATCGCCTCGCGCAGGGTGAACTTGACGGGAGCCACGAAGTAGTTCGGGTCGATCGCGATCCGGCCGTCGTCCTCGTAGACCGGCACGTTCATCGCTTCCAGCGCCCGAATGTCGCGATAGGTGGTGCGCGGATTCACGCCGGTGCGGCGCGCGATCTCACCGGTCGTCAACCCGTGGGGATTGCCCTGGAGCAGGGTCTGGATCTTGAGGATCCGGGCCCCGCGATCCCCCTTCTCGAACGAGCCCACTTTAACGCTCAGTCTAGGTGAAGTTCCCGGATAGATATGGCACAGCCGGCTGATTCGGAACAAACTCAGGCCAACCTTTATAATGGGCGCTGCTTTCGCGCTTGCCCATGCCATCGCGACAGGCACAATTCGCGTGGTTACGGGGGATTTGTGGCCCTTCGCCTGCTCCATTTCGCTGACCTGCATCTCGATCGATCCTTCGCGAGTGAGCGCCTCTATGGCGTCGGCGCCCAGCGACGCCGCGAGGACCTTCGCGCCGCCCTCCAACGGATCGTCGAACGCGCTCGGGAGGCCCAGGCCAACCTGATCACCTGCGGTGGCGATCTCTTCGAACACGATCACGTCACCCGCGACACCGCGAGCTTCATCGTGCAGACGCTGGGCGACGCCGGGCTGCCGGTGCTGATCGCGCCCGGGCACGCGGATCCGGCCGTGCCCAGCTCACCGTACCGATACCTTCGCTGGCCCGAAAATGTCACGGTCGCGACCCACGAAGAGCTGCGACCCTACCGCTATGCCGACGTCGACATCTGGACCGCGGGCTTCATGCGCTCCGATGTGCCGGAGGCGTCCTTGCGCGATTTCGCCCGGCGCGAGGATGGCACTCACCTTTTGCTGCTACACGCCTCAGACATGAGCCAGGTGCCGGAGGATGTGACCCCCTACAAACCCATCCTGCCCGCCCAGGTCCAGGAGGCCGGCTTTCGTCACGCGCTGCTCGGCCATTATCACGACGCCAGGACGTCGGAGTCGATCACCTATCCTGGCAGCCCGGAGCCGCTCGGCTGGAAGGAATCCGGCCGTCATTGCACGGCCCTGCTGACGATCGGTGACGACGGCAGCGTCCAGGTGTCGTTGGAAGATATCAACCTGCGGCAGTTCGCCCAGGAGACGATCGACGTCAGCGGGATGACCAGCCTCGACCATGTGCGCGACGCCGTGACGGCGATGCGGGAGGAGAAACAGCTCGACGGCGGCGTCATCAGGGCGACGCTTACCGGTGAACGCGCCCATTCCCTGGTCCTGGATCCGCAGACATTGTCCAAGGAGTGCGGTGATGGGTTCGCGTACCTCGAGTTCCGCGACCACTCGCGCGTGTCGCACGACCTCGAGGCTGCCGCTCAGGAGTTCACCAGCCGCGGGGAAATGGTGCGCAAGCTGGTCGACCACAAGCAGGGGTCTCGCCAGGAGGAGCAAGCGGTGGGCCGCGCGTTGCAGCTCGCCCTCGACGCCTTCGACGAATGACGCTAGGCTGGACGCCGTGGTGAGGCCGCCGTGCGCTTAACCAAGATCGAGATCGAGGGCTTTGGCACGCTGCAAGGCTTGGAGCTGCGGTTCGGGCCGACGATGAATCTGGTCGTCGGACCCAACGAGGCCGGCAAGTCGACCTTGCAGGAAGCCATCGTGACCGGCCTTTACGGGCTCCAATCGGGCGATCGTGCCCACCACTCGGCCCTAGTGGAACGCGCCGACCGCTGGCGCCCATGGCAGGGCGGCAACTTCGGGCTGGCGATCGAGGTCGCGCTCGAGGACGGGACCCAGCTCCGCGTCGAGCGCGATCTCGACGCGCAGACGGTTCGCGTGTTCGACGCCAGCACTGGCGCCGAGCTTGGCGACCGCTTCGACCACGATGCGTCGGGCGGGTTGCAGGTGGGACGCCAGCTGCTCGGTGTCAGCCGCGACATCTACACCAACACGGCGTGCATCTCGCGGAGCGAGGTGCTGCGCCTGGAAGACGCCGGCACCATCAAGGAAGCGATCATCGCGCTCGCCGATTCGGCCCATCCCGACCGAACGGCACAAAAGGTTCTCGATCGCTTGCGCCAGGAACGGACCCTTCGGATCGGCAAGCCGCGCGGGCGCTCCGGCCCTTTGCACGATCTCGAGGCTCGCCTGACGGAACTGGAGCGGCAGCTCACCGCCGCGCGGCAAGCGCGCGCCGCCGTCGACGAGCTCGCGCAGAAGCGGGAGACCGTCTCGGCGCTGACCGAGGCCGAGCTGGGCATCGTCCAAACGCTCGAGGCGGCCTTGCTGGCGTCCCGCCTGCAGGATGCCCGGCATCGGCTGGAGCGGGTCGAGGCACTCGAGCAGGCGATCGCGGAGGAACGCGGCCGCCAGGAGGAACACACCCGCTTCGCAATGTTCCCACTCGACCGCCAGGCCGATGTCCAGGAATTGCGCAGCCACCTGCGGGCAACCCGGGAAACCCAGGCGGACTTCGAACGTCGCGCCGCCGACAGCACTGCCCAGGTGCAACAGCTGGACGCTGAGCGCCAGAAGCTCGACTCTGAGGCGCAGGGTCACGAAACGCGAGCCCGTGGCATCGACGACGCGGCGCTCGCCCAGGAACCCACCGTGCGCGAGCTCCTCTCCACCCTCAACGTCGCCGACATCCAGGCGCCCGAGGCCCACCTTCGCGCCCAGACCGCGGCGGAGGACGCTCGGCGGATCGCCGAGCGGCACCCAGGCCTGATCGGCAACAACCTGGATTGGCCGGCGCGTCAGATGGAGTTCCAGCGCGTCTTCTCCGAATGGCGGGAGCGCCACAACGTCGCCCTCGAGGCGCGCCGCCGCGCCGGTGCCGAGCTCCCGCCACGCCTGGAGCAGCTCAAGCACGACATCGCCCGTTACAAGGAAGTTCCCGACGTTATCAAGACCGGTCAGCAAGCCGAGGAGGCGATGCGACGCGAAGAAGCGATGGCAGAGCGGGCTCGAAGCCGGCAGCGCACCTTCCTCGGCGCCATGCTGGGCGGCCTTCTGCTCACCGCGATGGCGATCCTGGTGGCATTCCTGGCGCTGCAAGGCGGCATGCCGCTCCCACTCAGCGGGGCGGCCTTCTTCCTGCTCGGCATGGGCGTCCTGTCGACCGGCATCGGCATCTGGGTGCGCGGCGCCGCCGTTCGCGAAGTCGATCGCCGCCTTCGCGCCAAGGACGAGGCGCGCATCAAACGGCGCGAGATCCTCCAACCCTGGGGCGTGCGGAGCTCAGCTGAACTCCAGGAGGCCCTGGTCGAGCACCTGCAGAAGGTGCGCTACGACGCCACCCGCCTCGAACTCGACCGGCAGGCCACCGAGCTGGAGGAACGGGCGCAGGTTGCCGGACGCAGCCTGCGCGAGCTGGTCGGTTCGTGGGGCCTTCCCCAGCCGGCGCCCACCGAAGAGGCCGTGGACGAGACCGCGCGCGACATCGAGTCACTGGCTCAGGACACGCTCGCCTGGAACGCCGCCAGCGAGCGTTCGCAGGAGGCGTCCCGCGCTGAATCCGAGTTGGATCAGCGGCGCGAGTCCCTCCGGCAGCGCCTGCACAGCCTGCTCGACCAGCTGGGCTTCGACCGGCGGGAGGCGCTCGGCGCCGCCCGCGATTTCATCTCCAGCTGCGAGGCCGCCCGCACCGCCCAACAGGTCCGGACTCGCATCGAGCAGTTCGACGCGCAGCTGGAGCAACTTCGGGCCCCCGGCCAGCGTTCGGTCGCCGAGCGCACCAAGGCCGACGACTACGCGCGGCAGCTGGCCGCGGTCTACGCACCGGCCGGCATCGAGGATACCGACATGGAGCGCGCCGCCCAGGCCTGGGACGCCGGTGTCGGCCACGCCGAGGCGTACCGCGCCTCCAGCGCGCGGCTCGCCGAGCTGGAGTCGCAGCGGGGGACCGCGAGCGACGATGAAGGCGCATCCCTGCGACAGCTCGTCGACGACCTGACGCGCCAGCTGGAGGAGGTCAGCCGAATGGTGGACCCGGCCGCGGTCGCGCAATTCGCCGCGCTGCCGCTGGCCGAGCTCGAGCGGCAGCGCGACCAGCACCGTAGCACCAAGGAGCGAGCCCAGGAAGAACGGGCTCGGGCCGAGGAGTTGTTAAACGACCGGCTGACCCAGACCGGGGACGTCGCTGCGCTCGAAGAGGAGATCGCGACCGCCCGCGAGCAGCTGCAGGAACTCGAAGCCGAGGCACACGCCTACGATCTCGCCATCGAAACGCTCGAGGCCGCGGCGAAATCTGTCCGGCGCGCCGTGATCCCGAGGCTGAAGTCGCAACTGCAGGGCCAGCTCTCCCCCATCACGAACGGCCGCTATCGCGATGTGCGCATCGGCGAAGACCTGGCGTTGCAGGTGCGGACGCCGGATCAGCGTACTTATAAGGATGTTGACAATCTCAGCCTCGGCACCCGCTCGCTGATTTATTTGCTCGAGCGGCTGGCCCTGGCGCGGATCATCGGTGGCAACTCCGAGCCACCGCCGCTATTGCTCGACGAGGCGTTGGTACATGCCGATCGCCGCCGGCTGCGCGCGGCGATGGACGAGCTGGGCCGCCTCGACCACCAGGTCATCCTCTTTTCAAAGGACGAAGCGCTTGCCGATCGCGCCGAGAAGGCCGAGGACTGGACCATCATCCGGTTACCGGGGCCGTCTCTTACCCCCGCGTCAGCTGAAGGGGCGCCGGCCAATGGATCAACCAACCGCGACCAGGTAGAAGAAGAAGTCCCGAGCGCCTGAGGCTGCGACAGACAGCTGTCACAACGGGGGGTTAGGCTCCCGTCATGGGCAATGTCATTCCGTGGTCACAGATCCATCCGAGCATCACAAGTCAAGAGCCCTTTGTCGCGGTCGTCATCATCGATCCCCAGCGCCAGATTTGCGTCAGTGAGATGGTTCCGTTCGATCAGGAAGCGCTGGGCAACGCGGACGTCGCCGCCCCAGAAGTGATCGCGGCGGCCCAGGCAGCCGCGGCGAAGGTCGCCAGCGGCTATCGGGCGCGGCGCAAGGAGGCCCCCATCCCCAGTGAAGGAACCCCCTCCCTGGCCCTCCCCGAACGTCTCAAACGCTCACCTGGCACTAAAGCGCCGCTCGCGTGGGCCGACGGGCCCGGCAAGCAGGCGAGGGAGAACTCTGGCCTGCAAGTCCTGAACGGCGGAAAGAATTAAACGCGGAGACGCTCTTCGAGGCTGACCTTCACCGACGGCCACTCACTCTCGATCACGG
>VBEQ01000029.1 GCA_005881235.1 Chloroflexota bacterium
ATGATCGAGCCGCAGTCGGAGCACGCCGGCGCGTCCTCCTGGCCCACGAAACTGATCTTGATCGGGCTCGAATCGGCTGGTGCCGGCTTCACCGGCGCGGGCGCCGGAGCCGACGAGGCCGCAATCTCGACGATCGGCTCGCGGCGGATGATGCCGATGTCTTCCTGCTGGGTTCCGCTGAGAAACTTCGACGCCAGCCAGCGGAAGATATAGTCGGTGATCGACTTCGCGATCGGAATTTCGGGGTTCTTGGTGAATCCCGAGGGCTCGAAGCGGGTGTGCGCGAACTTCTTCACCAGCACTTCCAGAGGCACCCCGTACTGCAGCGCCAGCGAGATGCTGGTCGCGAAGGCATCCATCAGCCCGGAGATGGTGCTGCCCTCCTTGGACATCACCAGGAAGATCTCGCCGGGCGTGCCGTCCTCGTAGATGCCCACCGTGATGTAGCCCTCGTGGCCCTGGATGTCGAACTTGTGGGTGATCGCCCGGCGCTCGTCCGGAAGCTTGTGGCGCATGGCGCGGGTCGGCTCGCTAGGGGCCGCTGAGGCCGCCGCGGCCACCGACCGAACCTGCTTCTGATCATCCCGCGAGGTGTTGAGCGGCTGGGAGCGCTTGGAACCGTCGCGATAGATGGCGATCGCCTTGAGGCCCATCCGCCATCCCTCCAGGTAGACCTCCATGATGTCCTCGGGCGTCGCCAGCTCGGGCATGTTGACGGTCTTGGAGATCGCGCCCGAGATGAACGGCTGCGCCGCCGCCATCATCTTGACGTGCCCCATGTAATGGATCGTGCGGGAGCCCTTGGCAGGCTTGAAGGCGCAGTCGAATACCGCCAGGTCGTCCGGCCGAAGGTGCGGGGCACCCTCGATGGTGTCGTTCTCGTCGATGTATTGGAGGATCTCGGAAACCTGGACCTCCGGATAACCGATCCTGCGCAGCGCAATGGGCACCGTCTGGTTGACGATCTTGAGCATGCCGCCGCCGACCAGCTTCTTGTACTTGACCAGCGCGATGTCGGGCTCGATGCCGGTGGTGTCGCAATCCATCATGAAGCCGATGGTGCCGGTGGGCGCGATGACCGTCGCCTGGGCGTTGCGGTAACCATAGAGGTCGCCCAGCTGGCAGGCTTTGTCCCAGGCATCGTGTGCCGCGCTCAGCAATGGCAGCGGCACATGCGCCGGGTTGATGTGGTCGACGGAACTGCGATGCTGGTCCATGACGCGCAGCATCGGCTCGCGGTTGACGGCGAAGCCGTTGAAAGGACCCTTCTTCTGCGCGATGCGGGCCGACTGGGCATAAGCCTCGCCGGTCATCACCGCGGTGAGGGCGGCGGCCACGTCGCGGCCGGCATCGCTGTCGTAGGGCAAGCCCGAGGCCATCAGCAGGGCGCCGAGGTTGGCGTAGCCGAGGCCCAGCGGTCGGAAGTCCCGGCTGTTCTGGGTGATCGCCTCGGTCGGATAGCTGGCGTTGTCGACCAGGATCTCCTGGGCGGTGATCAGCACCCGGCAGGCTTCGCGATAGGCCTCGACGTCGAACTCGCCGCGCTCGTCGAGGAACTTCATCAGGTTGATGGAGGCGAGGTTGCAGGAGGTATTGTCGAGGAACATGTACTCGGAGCACGGATTGGAGGCGTTGATCCGATCGGTGTTCGGGCTGGTGTGCCAGTTGTTCACCGTAGTGTCGTACTGGAGCCCGGGATCGCCACACGCCCAGGCCGCGTCGGCCATCATCCGCATCAGGTCACGCGCCTTGTAGGTGTCCATGATCTGGCCGGTCGTGATGGCGAAGGTGTGCCAGTCGGAATCCTCTTCCACGGCCTTCATGAAGTCGTCCTTGACGCGCACGCTGTTGTTGGAGTTCTGGAAGAAGATCGAGCTGTAAGCAGGGCCATTGAAGGACGAGTCGTATCCGCCTTCGATGAGGGTCCAGGCCTTGCGCTCCTCCTCGACCTTGCAGTTGATGAACTCGACGATGTCCGGGTGGTCGACGTTGAGGATGACCATCTTGGCCGCCCGGCGGGTCTTGCCACCAGACTTGATCACGCCGGCGAAGGCGTCGAAGCCCTTCATGAAGGAGACGGGGCCGGATGCCGTGCCGCCGCCCGCGAGCAGCTCGCGCGAGGAGCGAAGTGGTGAGAGATTGGAGCCGGTGCCCGAGCCATACTTGAAGAGCATGCCCTCGGTCTTGGCCAGGGTGAGAATCGACTCCATCCGGTCCTCGATTTTGTTGATAAAGCACGCACTTAACTGAGGACGTTGCTCGATACCGGCGTTGAACCAGACGGGGCTGTTGAAGGCGGCCTTCTGGTGCACCAGCAGATGCGTCAGCTCGTCACGGAAGATGTCGGCGGCCTCCGGTGTCGCGAAGTACCCCTGCTTGTTCGCCCACCCATGGATCGTGCGCACCACGCGGCCGATCAACTGCTTGACGCTGCGCTCCCGTTCGGGCGTGCCGAGGACTCCACGGAAGTACTTGGAGACGACCACGTTAGTGGCCACTTGCGACCAGGTGGTCGGGATCTCGACCTCGTGCTGCTCGAAGACGACTTCACCTTTTTCGTTGGTAATGGAGGCCTCGCGCGTTTCCCACTGGACTTCGTCGAACGGGGCGACGCCAGGACGGGTAAAGTACCGCTTCCAGGGAAGGCCGTTCCGGTTGCGTTTCGAGGCGCCGGCGGGGGCCGCCGCGGTCAAGTTGGGTCGGTCGGTCGACGTCTTTTGGGTGGATCGGGCCATCGTGAACCTCCGTGGGTGGGGTGGAGAGCGGCCCACATCGTATGCCGTAGGATGAAGGCTGTCAAGCAGTTTACCACAGCCGGTAGGGTTTGCCGACAGCTCTGCCTACAACATATGGCGGAAGCGGTCCAATGCTGATCTTAGCGCTCGGGCTCTCCCTCGCCGGCTTGGCCCTGATTCGAATTGGGCTTCGCCAGGGCCGCCGCGACGCCATCTTCTCGGTCGCCTTCTGGGCAACCTTTCCCGAGTTCGCGCGCTATCGGCTCAAGCGCCTGGGCCCGGCGGCGCTCGGACTGGCCGGCGCCATCCTACTTATATGGGGGCTGGTTTTGCTCTTCCAGTGGGTGCTCGCCTACTACGCCGCCCGGCTGGGACATCCGTTCGCCTAGCTGGCTAGATCGCGCTTGCGCAGCTTGATGCGGTCGCCCGCATTTAGCAGGCGCTTGCGCATCCGGATGGTCTTGGGCGTCACCTCGACCAGCTCGTCGTCCTCGATGAAGTCGAGGCACTCCTCCAGTGACATCTGGCGCGGCGGCACCAGCTTGACCGTCGCGTCCTCGGTGGAGGCGCGCATGTTCGTCTTTTGCTTCTGCTTGGTGGCGTTGACGTCGATGTCACCGCCCCGGCGGTTGAGCCCGATGATCATGCCCTCGTAGACCTGCGTACCCGGCCCGATGAAGGGCTGACCGCGCTCCTGGACACCCTGCAGCCCGTAGGCGACGGCCATGCCGGTCTGGCTCGCCGTCAGCACGCCATTACGGGTACGCGGCGGGAGCTGCCGCCACCGCTCCCATCGAACCAGCCGGGTCGACATCACACCGGTGCCTCGGGTAAGGGTCAGGATCAAGCTGCGCAGGCCGATCAGCGCCCGAGTGGGCGCGAGGTAGGTGAGCCGGGCTCCACTGCCGGCGTCGGTGCGCATCGTCTGCAGCTGCGCCCCACGCGAGCCGAGGGCCTCGGTGATGGCGCCCACGGCATCGAGGCTGCAGTCGATGATGCACTCCTCGACCGGCTCGTGACGTTCGCCATCGACCTCGCGGGTGATGACGGCCGGGCGGGAGACCTCGAACTCGTAGCCCTCGCGGCGCATGGTCTCGATCAGGATCGCCAGGTGCAGCTCGCCGCGGCCGCTGACTTCGAAGATATCGGCGGTCGCCCCATCGGCGACCCTGAGCGCGACGTTGGTTTGCAGCTCGCGCTCCAGTCGGGCCCGCAGCTGGCGCGAAGTGCTGCTTGTAGTCGCCTCGCGGCCGGCGAACGGCGACTGATTGACGGAGAACTGCATGCGAAGGGTCGGCTCGCTGACTTCGAGGCGGGGCAACGGTTCCGGCTGATCAGCATCAGCGACCGTGTCCCCGACGGCAATGTCGGGAAGGCCCGCGATGTAGACGATCTCGCCGGCCGAGGCGGATTCGGCCGGGCGCCGCTGCAACGCCTCGACCGTCAGCAAGGTGGTGATCCGCTGTCTTTGGCCGGTACCGGCCTCGCTGATGCGGACCACGTCCTGACCCGGACGCAGCGTGCCTCGCGTGATCCGCCCGATGGCGAGCCGGCCGATGTGGTTGTCGTGATCCAGGTTGCTCACGAGCAGTTGCAGCGGGCCGTCGGCATCGCCTAGCGGTGGCGGAATGTACGTCAGCAGCGCATCGAGCAGTGGCTCGAGCGTCGTCCCCGGGTGGCGCAGGTCGACCGTCGCCGTCCCGGTACGCGCGTTGGTGTAGATGACCGGGGCGCTGAGCTGATCGGCATTGCGGGCCAGCTCGAGCAGCAGGTCATGGGTCGCCTCGACGGTCTCGGCAGGCCGGGCGTTCACCCGATCGATCTTGTTGACGACGATGATCGGCATCAGGCCGAGCTCGAGCGCCTGGCGCAGCACCACCCGGGTCTGCGGCATGGGGCCTTCGAGGGCGTCGACAAGCAGGAGGCAGCCCTCCGCCATGCCCAGAACGCGCTCGACCTCGCCACCGAAGTCGGCGTGCCCGGGCGTATCGATGATGTTGATCTTGACGCCGTGGTACCGAATCGACGTGTTCTTGGCAAGGATGGTGATCCCCTTCTCTCGCTCGAGCACGTTGGAATCCATGATCAGCTCACCCACCTGCTCGTGGGCGGCGAAGACGTGCGACTGCTTCAGCAGGGCGTCGACGAGCGTGGTCTTGCCATGATCCACGTGCGCGATGATGGCCACGTTCCGTAGATCGGCACGGCGCCTCGGCTTGAGCTCGGTTATCGACATGGGAGGACTATCCTAAGCGACTCCCTGGCCGGACTGGCTCGCCGGCTCGGTGAGGAAGTCGAGCACCAGCCGGTTGAACCGCTCCGGCTCTTCCATCTGCGGGGTGTGTCCACTGTCATCGAAGATAACGACCTTTCCGCGGGGAAGCTTGTCCTTGGCTGACTCGGCATGGCTCGCAGGAAAGATATGGTCGTGCCGGCCCCAGATCAGGAGCGTTGGCATGCGCAGCTCAGAAAGCCGGTCCTCGACACCGACGCCGCCGCGCAACTGGGTCATCCCGGCGATCGAGCGGAGCGCCGAAAGGTAAGCCGCGCGATACTCCGGCCTCGAGAGGAGGGTGCCGTGGTTGGCAATGCGCTCATCGCTCCAGGTCGTCTCCATGCGGCTGGGCCGCCGCAGATACCATCCCCAGAATCGGCGGATGGTTGCCGGATTCATCTGTCGCAAAGCTCGGGCCGTCCCGCGCAGCGTCAGCTCTCCGAGACCCCGAGTGAGCAGGATGCGGTATGCGAGCACGCGCCGCGGCGGGCCCACCCCGAGCGCATCGACCAGCACGAGTCGTTCGACCAGCTCAGGTGACTCGAGCGCCAGGCCCAGCGCCACCCGGCCGCCCATCGACACGCCCATGACGGCCGCCCGCTCGAGGCCTTCGCTTGCCATCAGATCCCGAACCGCCTTAACGAAGAGGTCGATCGTGTAGGCGAGCACGGGTTTGTCGGACTTTCCGAAGCCGGGCAGGTCGATGGCGAGCACCTGGTGATGCGCGGCGAGCGGCTCGAGATT
>VBEQ01000030.1:0-478 GCA_005881235.1 Chloroflexota bacterium
CGCGCTTGGCGTCAACTGGGTGATCGTGACTGTCTATGTGCCGGCCCTGCTCGTAAGCAGCCTGCTGATCTTCATGCAGCTGCTCGGCCGCAAGAGCTCAGACACGAGGAGATAACTGACCTCGGGGCGGCTCGACGCTCGATCAGAACTCGACTATGAGCGTGCCTTTTGAGGTAGCCGCCCGTAGCAGGACGAGGCCGCTTTTGACGACTTCCGTCTCACGATCGCCCCGCTCCACCGTGATCCTGGTCTGGTTGCGCCTGGCATCCCAGGCGGCACCCACAGCCTGTTCCCCGTTCTCGCTCTCTAGTCTGATTTCCTGCTCGACGCGGCGCAGAGCCCCGGAGCGGTCCCGGTCCGCCTGGAACTGGGCTTCATTGGTCATCGGCATCACTGCTGGGGCGCCGTTGTATTCCAACCGCATAACCCGGACCGCTAGATCCTCGTCCTCGTGGCTGACGCGCAGCGTCATGCTCAA
>VBEQ01000030.1:575-1103 GCA_005881235.1 Chloroflexota bacterium
ACCGGTGCCAGCGGCCCGGACTGCGATGGGCCGGAGAGAGTGTCGCGCCCGAAGACCGCGATATCGTCTATGGCGGGATCGAACTGGAAGGAGGCCTCCGGCGCCGCTTGATCGATTTTCACGGCGACCGACTCAGTGGCCTCAACGTTGCCGGCCTTGTCTGTCGACCGAAATGCCAGCCCATGCACACCGTCACCGGTAATCGACAGCGGGGCCGTGTATGGGAGGAAGCCCGCGCCGTCGAGGCTGAACTCGGTGGTGAGTACGCCGGACAGCGGGTCACTGGCCGCCAGCGTGATCTGGACCGGAGTCTGGTTCCACCCATCGGCGTTTGCCGGTGAGTTCGCCGTGGCTACAGTGATCGGTGCTGTCTCGTCGATGTTGAAATTCCCGACTGATGTGGTCGCCGTGTTTCCTGCCCGATCGGCGGCAGATCCGGTCACCGACTGGTTGGCGCCTTCACCGGGCAGTACAACCTCGGGGGGGCAAAAGCCGATCCCCGAGATTGCATCACTACAGTCGAAGTGC
>VBEQ01000030.1:1158-19894 GCA_005881235.1 Chloroflexota bacterium
TGGCTGGCGCCGTCCTGTCAATCTGAATCATCAGCGTCTGGGGCGCTTCCTGGTTCCCGGCGTTGTCGCGGGCGAAAAAGGTCAGCGTCGTGATCCCTTCCGCGGCGATCGTGATCGAGGCGGTACTCCCGGGCGTCAGCGCACTGCCGGTTTGAGCCCCGGACAGCGTAGTGCTGATCTCCTTCACGCCAGAACCGCCTGCGTTGTCCGCGGCAGTGAGATTGACCGTGACGGTGCTGTCGTTCCAGCCGTTGGCGTTCGCGGCAGGCGACAGGCTGTCAGTGGTTGTGGGTGGGGTGATATCCGCCGGCGTCGTGCCGGTTACGTACTGGTTGTTGATCACCAAGCCGCTTGGGGAGTTCACCGTAAAACCGGATGGCAAGCCGAAGACCGGCCCTGAAGCAGGGAATTTCAGCGTATGAGCGAAGTCGGCGACTCCGCTACCGGTGTCACTGCCGGTAAGCGTGCCGTCCCAGGTGATGCCGCCCAGTACCGACAGGCTCACGTCCAAGGTCATCGGTTTGCCGACGACTACCGTCATTGGGTCGGTCGTAAATCCGCCGCCGAGCATGACCCAGGCGATAGACGAATCGGGCCGGCTCGTCGACTCCACGCCAAAGACGCCATCGCGATAGAGGGTGCTCGTCAGTGTCCCGTTGGCCAGGTGGCTGCTCACGGCCTTTGCTTGGCCACCGAAGTTGCCGCCGATGAAGGAGGTCGGCTCCAGGAGATGGCCGTTTATGACGGCGGATGCTTCTGACGTGAGCCGGGCGTCGCTCGTGAAAGCGTGCAGCGCGTTCGTGGCCAGGGTGCCGGCCAGGTCGAAGCTCAATGTGGCGCTGATCGTGGATCCGACCGGCGCCGGGCCGGAGAAGGTCACATCCGGCAAACGGAACTCGGCTCTGCTGCTGCCACCGGTGAACAGATTGATCGCCATAGCGCCCGGGGTAAAGATCGAGCCGAGGCTGCCCGATGCCGACGCAGCCAGGCCGCCTCGGCCCGCAAATGCGGACTCAGCATCGGCCAGAGTAACCACGCCAGGGACGGACTTGCCGGCGGTCGCGTCAACCGGAAAGGCCTTTTGCTTGAAAACCCCGGGTACCTGCACCTGGAACATGGGATCGGCCGCGGCCGCCGACGCAACGAGCGGCCGTCCAAGCGCCACGACCGGGCTGAAGATAAGACTCAGAAGTGCGCAGAAGACTAGGACTTGCTGTTTCATTTGCTGGAACCCTCCTCCAACTGGATCACGTGCGTCCTTCGTAGCTCTTTGTTGGGAGGTCCGGAGCCGCCATGATCGTCGCGAAGACCAGGCGGGCCGCCCCCGTCGTAACATCGTCCGCGCGGTCCCTTGGCGGGCGCATCTCCGCCAGGTGCAAAAAGTGGCAGTAGCAACCGGGACTCATGGTTACGGCTCTCCTTGATAGGAATCGCGCAGAGCGAATGACCTGTATCAGCCGCCAAGCTACGCGCAGATGCGTTGCAGCGCAGCGTGGGAAGTACCTGCTTTCGATTCCCGCGGGTACCTGATGTTTGCTGGGCTTAGCGGAGGGCCTCGGTCGCCAGGCCGTTTGCCGCGACCCAGGCCGCAACGCTCGCTCGCGAGTGGAAGCCGAGCTTGCTCCTCAGATTTTCGACATGGCCCTCGACCGTGCGCTCGGCCAGCACGAGTTCTGAGGCGATCTGCCGGTTGCTCATTCCCCTGGCAACCATCAGCGCGACATCGCGCTCTCGTCGCGTCAGCTTGATGCCGGCCACGTCGACGTACCGGCGGTCGGCCACGGATCCTCCCGCGCCGATAGCCAGCGTGAAGGCCGCATCCAGGCCGAGGCGTGATCCCTCATTCAGCGCTCGTTCGGCGACATCGGCGGGCAACGCAGCCGTCGCGCGGCGAAGGACCGCCGCCCAGTACCGTCCCCAGGTCGGCGCCTCCACGGCGCCGCTCAACTTGGACAGTGAGCGGGCAGCGCCGGCCAGTTGCAAGCCGCGTTCATCGTCGCCGCCTTCGATGGCCAACCACGCATAGCATTCGAGGAACATCTCTTCGAGGTTGTGGTGCCCGGGTGAGGCCCGGTAGGCGGCCCGTGCAGCAGCAGCAGAGTGGCGGGCTTGCGCGAGGTCGCCGCGGATCAGGTTGAGACACGTCATGTCAACGAGCATGCGAATTCGCTGGGGCACATCGCCAGCCTCCTCGCACAATTGGAGCGAGCGCTCCCAGGGTTCCTGCACGCTCTCCATGTCGTCCCGCCAGAACCCCATCAGTCCGCGGATGGTCAGGGCCTCGCTTGCTTGCGTCGCGAACCCGCCTGCCATGCTCAGCTCAAAACTCCGAGAGACGAATGACTCGGCCGCCTCCAGGTCGTGGTCCTTGAACAGGGCGGCGGCGCCAAGCGACGTGAGTGCGCTTGCCAGCCCTGCCCCGTCACCCAGCTGCCCGCAGACCTCAGCCTGCTCGGCGGCAAAGGTGGCCAGCGCGGCGAAATCAGCCTGGTTGTAGGCGATCGCGCACGCGCCACCCAGCGTTCGTGCGCGGTCTGCATCCGTCCCATCACGTAGGCGAAGGGACTCCTCGACGCGCGAGCGGCCCTCGGTAAGCCGATCGCTACATAGCCAGAACCAGGCGAGGGCGCCCGATAGGCGGACCCACGCACCCCGGTCCTGCTCGCGTGCCCAGTCGAGCGCCAGGCGAAGATTCTCCAGCTCGAGTGAGAGCCGGTGCAGCCAAGCGGCATGTGCTGCGCTACGCCATTCCCTGAAAGCGGCCTCGGCGATGCCGCTGAAAAATCGTAGATGCCGATCGCGCACGTCAGTGAGCTCCTCGGCTGCAAGCAGCTTCTCGCGACCGTATTCACTGAGGGTCTCGAGGAGTCGGTAACGCAGTTCGCCATCACCCTGCTGGACGACGACGAGTGACTTCTTCAGGAGCTGGGCGACGAGCTCGAGGACGTCCTCGCTGCGAACGTCATTCGTCGTCGCCACGGCCTCAGCCGCCACCAGGCTGAAACTGCCACCGAACACCGCAAGCCGCCGGAACACCTGTTGCTCGGTCGCGGAGAGAAGCGCGTAGCTCCAGTCCACGGCGGCGCGCAACGTTTGTTGCCGGCCGCCCCGGCGGCGTCGACCTCCGGTGAGGAGCCGGAAGCGGTCGCTCAGGTAGTCGAGAATTCGGACTGGCGAGAGCACATCGATCTTGGCGGCCGCCAACTCAATGGCGAGGGGGATGCCGTCCAGATGTCGGCAGATGGCCCCGATTGCTTTCAAATCGTCAGGCGTCGGGTGGAAGGTCGGGAGCCGGAGTCGGGCTCGGTCGATGAAGAGCCGCGGGGCATCATATTCGTGAATGTCGTCGTCCTCGTGCGCCGAGTAACTCAGCGAGGGGACGCGGTAGGCCAGCTCGCCATTCACCTCCAGGAGCTCGCGGCTGGTCGCCAGCACCCGGAGGCTGGGGCAGGAGGTCAGCGCGGTTTCAAGGAACTCGGCACATGCGTCCAGAAGGTGCTCACAGTTGTCCATAATCAGCAGCGGCTGCTGATTTCGGAGTTGCTCGATAAGCGCAGTCATCGGCGGGCGGTCCGAGCCTTCGCGCACACCGAAGGCCCTCGCGATCGTCTGCTCGAGGAGAGCGCTGTCGGCCAGTGGCCCGAGCTCCACAAAGAAGATGCCTTCGGGAAACAACCCGCGAGCGTCAGCGGCAACCGCGATGGCAAGGCGTGTCTTGCCGCAGCCAGGGGCTCCCGTGAGGGTCACCAGCCGGGACTGGGCGAGCATCTCCTTCAACTCGCCGACCTCGTGCTCCCGTCCGATCAACGTCGTCAGCTGAGCGGGCAGATTGTCGCCAGCCACATGTCGATCGTAGTGAAGTCCGGAGAACGACGAGCTCGACGCGATCGCCCGTCAGATCCGGTCGCACGGCGGACCGCTGGAGACCACCGTGGTCGATGCGCTCAACGAGCGGGCCGTGGACGAGTTTGTGGGCACCGTCGTCCACCGAGCGGGCACGGTTGATATCTCTTTCAACCTGATCGCAGTGGGTGACGTCCAGCGGCCTCTCCAGGAGATCTCCGTTGACGACTTCCTGCAGCCGATCGTGACCGCCATGCGCAGTCATTTCCTGACCACCCGGGCAGCGGCGCGGCACATGGTCGCCCGCGGGTCGGGCGTGATTCTCGCCTTCGGCGGTGGCGGGCCGCAAACCGTCCCCGGGTTGGGCGGCTTCAAGATCGCCCTCGATGCGCTCGAGGCGCTTCGCCGGCAGTGGGCCGTCGAGCTCGGCCCGCACGGCATCCGGGTCGTGACAATCAAGACCGGCGGGATCCCGGAGACCCTTCCCCAAGCATTTCCGGGCCGCGACCAGATCGTCGCGGGCGTTCAGCACGCTGCCCTGCTTCCCTGGACGCAACCCTCAATGACGTTGGAACTGTCGCGGCCTTCGTGGCCTCAGACCAGGCTCGGACGATCACTGCGGCCGATGTCAACATCTCCGCGGGCGCCATCGTCGACTAAACCGAACGAGTCATCGGTGATGAAGAGACTGGATGGTTGCCTGCGCGGCAGGTTGGCCAGCACGCTTGACAGCCGCGGCCGGAGTGTGTATTCTGCCAACTAGCTAATTAGCTAAACGGAAGAATACAATGGCAACCGATCAGCTCAGCACCACGTTCGCAGCTCTAGCCGACCCCACGCGGCGAGCGATTCTGTCGCGTCTCGCGGAAGGCGAGGCGTCGGTCACGGAGCTTGCCAGGCCGTTCGACCTGAGCCTTCCCGGCATCTCGAAACACCTGAAAGTCCTGCAGCACGCAGGACTGGTCCGGCAGAGCCGGAAGGCGCAGTGGCGGCCGTGCCGCCTGGACGGCGCCCGCTTGAAAGAGGCGGCCGATTGGGTGGGGGAGTACCGACAGTTTTGGGAGGAGAGTTTCGAGCGACTCGACGAATACCTGGCGACCGTACAAAAGGAGGAAACGCATGACAGCGAAGGCAGACACCAAGACGGCAAAGACTGACTACGTCATCGAACCGGGAAAGCAGGAGCTCACGATGACCCGCGTCTTCGATGCGCCCCGCGAGTTGGTGTTCAAGGCGTTCACGGACCCGAAACTGGTTTCACAATGGTTTGGCCCGCGGACGTATACGACCACCGTCGACAAGATGGAGGCACGGCCCGGCGGCTTGTGGCGGTTCGTCCAACGCAACCAGAACGGAGACGAGTTCGCCTTCCACGGTGTTCACCACGACGTCGTCGCGCCCGAGCGGATCGTGGCGACCTTCGAGTTCGAGGGCGTGCCGGGCCACGTGCTGCTGCAAACCGTGAACTTCGAACCCCTTGGGCAGAAGACCAGGCTCGTTGAGCAGTTGGTCTTCCAGTCGGTCGCCGATCGCGACGGAATGGTGGCGTCGGGAATGCAGGAAGGCTCCGATGATTCGATGGATCGCATGGACGAAATCCTGCAAAACCTCAGGGCGCAACGAGCCTGAGTCGCCCCAGCACGGCGCCAGGCTGAACCGGGCCGGGAGCCCGCACCTCTCGGCCCCGGCCCTTTTTTGCGCGCGGGTAGCATGAAACGCGGTGAAGTTCATCCCGGTGTTCGTGGGCGTTGTGCTGCTCGCGCTGCTAGCACTGTCAGTTGGCAGCCGGTTCGTGGATCCCGCAAGACGCGATCCTGGCGTGGAGGCCAACGCACGTCTCATCAGCTATGCGTCAGTCGCCTTGCTGATCCCGCTCATCGCGGACGTCATCACCGGCATCCGGCCGGGTCTGCTCGCCCACGCGCTCATCGGGTTCCTGCTGGTGCCGCTCGTGTTGCTCAAGTTGGGCAGCGTCGGGTACCGTTTCCTGCGCTACTACGCCGGCGATCCGCGCTACCGCGCGGCCGGCCCACCCGCGCTCGTGATGCGCCTGAGCTGTTCGCCACCGGCATCGAGCTCTGGCTGTTCGGCTTCCGATTTGGCGACCAGTGGCTCACCTGGCATAAAGCGGTGTTTGTCCTCTGGTTCTTAGCCGCCCTGTTTCACGCGGTCGCCTACCTGCGGCGGGCTCCCGAGCTCGTGCTCGCGGATTCTCACGACCGGCTGCTGGGCGTCGGTGCTCGCCGGTCGGTGGTCATCGGCAGCCTGGTGCTTGGCGCCGCTCTCGTCCTTGCGATGCTGCCCTTCCCTTCGCCGTTCGCTCTAGCGGTCGGCGCCAGCTGACCCTCCGGCGGTATTTCAGCATGGGAGGAGAGCCCAGGCTTGCTTCGCCCTGAGAATCCGGAGCGCCGCGTCGTCGACGCGCTGGCGAAAGCTCGCGTCGGCGGCGGCGCGTGCTCGAATCGCCAGCACCATGGCGTGCGCGGGCGGCGACGTCTTCGAGATGATCATGTCGCCGCCGGCCGAGAGAAAGTCGATCGCCCGGGTACCCGGCGGAATTGCGGCGACCGCCGCCGTATCGCCGAGGTCGTCCGAGATGATGACGCCGTTGAATCCCATCGTGCCGCGCAACATCTGCGTCATCACCAGCGGCGAAAAGGCGGCCAGATGATTGGGATCGATCCGCGTGTACCTGGCTAGCGCCACCATGACGAAGTCGGCACTCGCCGAGATGCCCTGCTTGAAGGACTGCAGATAGGGATCGTTCGCGGTGGTCGTCGTGTCGGTTGCGGTGGTGAAGTCGGTATTGCCCGCCACCCGGCCAAGGCCGGGAAAGTGCTTGAGGCTGACTGCGATGCCGGACTGGTGCATGCCACCCGACCGTAGCCGGATCATGGCCGTACTCGCGCTGGAGTGCCCCGATCGGCTGGTTCTGGGCATCCGTTCCCGGCGGGACGACGTCCATGACCGGAGCGAAGTTGAAGTTGATGCCGGCAGCGCGAAGCTCTTGCCCCCAGGTGGCTGCGCGGCTCTGCAAGAGGGCCGGATCCCAGGTGCCTTGCACCACCGCGGTGGGGATCTGAGAAAAGCCCGGGCCCTGCATCGCCTGGATCAGGCCGCCCTCCTGGTTGGCGGCGATAAAGAAACGGACGTTGGCCGTCGCCGTACTGGAGACCTGTGCCTGGACCGCGGCAGCGACGGCATGGATGGCGGCGGCGCCGGCGTAGCTTCGATCGATGAACCAGACCGACCCGATGTGATCGGTCTGTATCAGGTTGATTTCGGTGGAACCGAGCCGGTCGCTCGCCAGTCCGAGTTCGAAGAGCTGACCGATCCGTTGATCGAGTGTCATCGCCGCGAAGACCTGGTCGGCGCAGGCAACCTGCGGAGTCGGTGTCGGAGTCGCGGTTGGGGACGGGGTCGGGCTTGTCGAAGGATTCGCCGAGGGCCCACAGCCGGCAACGGCGACGACGATGAGCAGAAGGATGGCCGCCAGCGGACCACGATGCATGCCCCCTACAACGCGAGCGTGTTCGATTGGGTTATTGGGAATCACGCAGTTCGAGCCTTCAGTATGGTGAAAAGGGGCAGGCCCCCTGATCAGGGGGCCTGGGGGAAGGGAGGGAAAGCGACTGTGCGAGGCGAACGACCCTGCCAACTGGCGCTAAAACCGGCGCTGCGATCGCTCCACGACGTAGGTGACGACTGACAGGTACTCCGCCGAGTCCGCAAAGCCGACCCAGCGAGTCTCATCCGGTGTCCGACCAAAGATGGCGAGCAGCTCGCTCACCGTTAGTGTTTCAGCCTTCATGCCGACATCATCCCGGATGGCCGGCTCGCGATCCTCCCCGAAGAGATGCGGGCGGCTACCTACTTTTGGGGGAGCCGATCGGTTCGCTCGAGTTGGATCGGCTCGCCGGAATGATCGCCCGGATCTTTGTCCCGGCCTCAGGTCGACTCTCGATCTCCAGGCGGCCTCCCAGCTCTGTCGCGCGCTCGCGCATCGTGTTCAAACCGAAGTGCCCCGGGTGTTCGCTGCCGGGATCGAAGCCGACTCCGTTATCCCAGACCTCCAGCCTGATCTCGGCGTCATCCTGGTTCAATGCAACGCGAACGCGCGTGGCGCGCGCGTGGCGGCCGGCATTGTGCAACGCCTCCTGGGCAATCCGGTAGAGGGCCTGCTTGCTCTCCCAGCTCATGGTCGGTTCGCCCGCGATCACTTCCTCGACCGTGATGCCATGGCGTGAGCGCAGCACGGCGGTGTGATGCTTGAGCGCGCCAATCAGACCCTCGCGCTCAAGGGCCTCGGGGCGCAACTCGAAGATCAGGGCGCGCATTTCCGCCAGCGCGGCCTCGGAAAGGCGAACGATATAGTCGAGCGGCTCGCGAAGCTGCGACGGGTCTTTCGCCAGCATTTCCTGCGCGGACCGCGCTCCGAGGGCGATGCCGTACACGGCCTGCGAGACAGAATCGTGCAGATCGCGCGCCAGTCGCTGGCGCTCCTCCAGCGCCACCTTGTCTCTCGACGCGCTGAGCAGGCGCGCATAGTCCACCGCTGAAGTTGCCTGATCGGCCATCGCTCGGAGGAACGACATGTCGATTTCGGGCGGCCGCTGGCCCGACGGGTAGTAGGCGTTCAGGGCGCCGATCGCCGCGTCGTGGTGCATGAGGGGCAGCGACACGATGACACTCCACGGAACTTCGCGGATCAGATCATGGAGCGGGGAGAAACGCGGGTCGGCGAGGCGCCGGCTGACCACGTCCTCGTCGATGACGGTCGCATGGGCCTCCATTGCCCGGATCGCCGCGCGCGGGGCGCCTCGCGTTTGCGCGGCGTCGGCGGCCGCGGCATAACCGCGCGGCAGCCCGAAGGTGCCCGCCGTGCGCAGATTGCCATCCGGCTCGAGAAGGTAGACGCCACAGGCGACCGCGCTCGTAGTTTCGACGATGCTCTGCGCCAGGGCATCGAGCGTGGCGTCGAGGGAGCGGTTGACGGCGAGGCTGGCCGCGGACTGCGCCAGGGCAACGGCCTCCCGCCGCACGCGCCGGTTCTCCGTCACATCCTCGATGATTCCGATCAACAGGAGTTTTCCGCCCAATGCCATGGGCGTATGGTGCAAAAGGACCTCACGCTCCCCCGCTTGGCCCAACATCGTTATGCTGCGGCGCCCCGGCTCGGCGGTTGCAGTGGAGCACAGGTACGAACCGACCTCTTCGCGCTCGCGTGGCACGATGGAGTCGATCACCTCCGTCCCCACCAAGTCTGCGACGGGCCGGCCAAAGAATGCGCGGGCAGCCGGATTGACGTAGACGTAATGCCCCGAATCATCCGCGACGACGACGGGAGTTGGCACGACCTCGACGAGGGCTCGAACGATTTCATCGACCGAGGGAGTGGCTAGCGCCTGGTTCTTGGACAGACCCGTCGTAGCCACAAGGTCAGCCTCGGCCCAGGTCGCTCGCGCTCACCAGGCCACGTTCCACCGCGTAGAGGGCAGCCTGGGTTCGGCTTTGCAGCTGGAGCTTGCCGAGGATGTTACTGACGTGGGTCTTGACGGTCTGCTCACCGATGCCGAGCTCGCGGGCCACCTGCTTGTTTGCCTGGCCTTTCGCGAGGAGTCGAAGCACGGCCGTTTCCCGTTCGGTCAAGACCTCGGGGCTGCCGGGAATCTGCACTTCCCGTACCAGCCGGGCGGCGGCCTCCGGTGACAGGTGCACCTGGCCCGCGGCCGCCGATTTGACCGCCTGCCGCAGCTCGTCGGCCTCCGTGTTCTTGAGGAGATAGCCGATCGCCCCGGCGCGGATCGCCCCCGTGACGGCCGCGTCCTCCAGGACGCTGGTCAAGGCGATCACCTCGACGTCCGGCATCTCGGAGCGGATCGCCCCGGTTGCCGCGACGCCGCCCATTCCCGGCATCAGCAGGTCCATGAGGACAACCTGGGGGTGAAGCTCGCGGGCCAGCTGGATTGCCTCTTCTCCGGTGCTCGCCTCGCCGACGATTTGGAAGTCGGGGTCGAGCGCTAGAAACATGCGCAGTCCCTGCCGCACCACGCTGTGATCATCTGCGATGAGCAGCCGAATCTCACCCACCGCCCTCGCTGCCCCGGTTTCTGTCGAAACCACCTGGCTCTAGAGTAGGGGTTCATGCACTGGCCTGCAAAGGCCGATCACCTCGGTCTGAGATGCGCTCCCCTGTATGGGGGATGAGGCGTCCCCCACAGGTGGGGTAATCGGATGCCGCCGACGAGCGGTGTCCTGGGCGCGCTCTGGCCGGGACAATGCCTTCAGAAGATGCAGCAACGCGAATCGGCGATTTACCAGCGCGTGTGGTTTATTACGGGGTCATCCGGCGGTCTTGGGCGGGCCTTGAGCGAAGCGGTCCTGGCCCGCGGGGAGCGCGCTGTCGTTACGGGCCGGACGCCTGAGAGGGTCCGCGACCTGATCGTGCGCTACCCGGCGCAAGCACTCGTCCTCGAACTCGATGTCACCCGCCAGGACCAGGTCCACACAGTGGTACGAGAAGCCATCGAACGGTTTGGCCAAATCGATGTTCTGGTCAACATCGACAGCTTCTCGGAGGGGCTGGCCAAGGAGGTCGGCCCGCTCCGGATAAAGGTGATCACGATCGACCCGGCCAGTAACAATGGCCATCCGGCGAACGAGGTGGCCAACGACATCATTGCAACCGTCGACGCCGACAGCGTGGCAATACGATGAGGCTCAAGGAGCGACAGACGTGAAGAATTGGTTGTCCAAACGGGTCGCCTTGAAGGCAGTCAAAGGACAGGCATGGGCGCCACGCTGGTGGGCCGTTTTCCTCATCGGCCTGGCCCTCTGGGGTGCCGCCGTCGGTTCGGTGTTCGTGACTGGGGACATCATCGTTCTGCCCACCGTCTTCCTGCTCGGCAGTTTCCTCGTGCCCGTCACGGCTGTGGTCTGGTACCTCGACCACGATCCGAGCCCGGTGCTCTCACCGTCGCGGATCGTGACCGCCTTTCTGGTCGCGGGCGTCCTCGGCCTCCTGGCGGCGGCCTTCCTCGAATACTGGCTGGTCTACGGTCCCGGCCTGCGCGGCAACCTCAAGGTCGGCCTCATCGAGGAATTCGTCAAAGGCGTCGCCATCGTTGCCCTCGCAATGGGCCTTCCCTCGTACACGAGGCGTGCCGGGATGGTGCTCGGGGCCACCGTTGGTTTCGGCTTTGCGGCGCTCGAAAGCAGCGGCTACGCGCTGGCGGCCTTGCTTGTCGTCCAGGGACAGCATGTAACGCTGTCGTTTTCAGACGTCGTCGTCACCGAGCTCGCTCGTGGCGTCCTGGCTCCGTTCGGTCACGGCATGTGGTCGGCGATTCTCGGCGGCGTGATCTTCTATGCCTTTCGCGAGGGTCGCGTCCGGCTGAGCTGGAGCGTGATCGTCGCCTATCTCGGGGTCTCGCTGCTGCATGGCGCCTTCGACATCTTCGGCAGCGTCACGGCCTATATCGTGATCTCGATTATCGGCCTCGTGCCGCTGGTGTACCTCTGGCTGCGTCAGGACCGCGGTCTTCCCTTCACGCGGCGGCCGCAGCCGGCTCCGGTTACCGCCTGACAAAACCCCCACCCTGACTCTCTCCCGCACGCGGGGGAGGGAAACTGCGTCATACCGATGCGATGGCGACCTCGGCCCATTTCCTCCCCGGCCTTGACTGGCTGATCAAGCTCGGCATCGGCCTGATCGTGGCGGCGGCGGGCATCCTTCTCATCCGGCCGCGGCGCCGCGACGGCTGGCGCTTCGTGATTGGCATCTTCACCATCGAGGCCGGAGCGCTGGTCGCCATCCGCGGGATCGTCGCCGCCGGCGGCTCGAGTTGGTGGCAGTACCTGATGCCGTTCGCCCTGGTCCTCGTGCCAGGGATCTTCATCGCGGTCGTGCTCACCCGCTTGCGCTGGTGGCCACGCGTCGGATTCACACCGCTGTGGGAGTGGCAGGCACCGCACCTGCTGATCCCGCTGTTACTGATCCTGGTGCTGCCCATCGTGGGCTTCTCGGCGCGAGGCATGATGGCGACCACCGTGCTCGTGCTCACCCTCCAGGTGGGCTTCGTGCTGATCGACATCTTCATGGAAGAGGTCACCTACCGCGGTGTCATCCTCGAGGCGCTGGCCGGGCTCAGTGGCGGCTCACGGGTGGCGATCTCCGCAACCCTCTTCGGGCTGAGCCACCTGGACAACTTCTTCCTCCCGGGCGCCGATGAGCTCGGCGTCGCCTACCAGATCTTCGAAGCGGCGCTCGTTGGCGTCCTTTTCGGCGCCGTGCGGCTGCGAATGAACGCCATCTGGCCGGTCATGATCGTGCACGCGACCTACGACCTGATCCTCGTGCTGGCGTTCGGGCACGCCTTCCCCGTGGCACCGACGGTGCCCGGCTTCCTCGTGGCCACCGTGGTCAACCTCGGCCTCGCCGCCGTCGGGCTCTTCCTCCTGCGTGCTCCGAAGGCTAGCCGCAGGGCCCGGCTCGAGGCAGCCTGACGTGAGACTCCGGCGCGAGCACGGCATCACCGCCGCATTCGGCGTCGGCGTCGTGCTGGCGATGATCGATCTCCAGTGGTCCTACACCCTTCATTACAAGCTCGCCCAGCCCGATTTCTACGTCTACTACCTGGCCGCCCAGCTGGGCCGCGCCCATGGTTGGGCGGCGATCTACGACCCGGCGCTTTTCCTTCCCCCCGTGACCGCCGCGGTTGGCAAGCCACTGCCATATCTCAACCCGCCGGAACTGGCCTGGCTGGTCACGCCGCTGAGCTTCCTGGCTTACCCGTTGGCAGCCTGGATCTGGACCGGACTCCTGGCGGCCGCCTTCGTCTTCGTCTGGTACCTCACCGCACCAGGCCAGAGAATGGCGCGACTCATGCATGGCTTGGGGGCGGCGGTGCTGCTCCCGGTGTTCGTCGGCGTCCTCTTCGGACAGGTCAGCCTGATCGTGGTCGCCGCCGTGGCCCTCGCATGGTGGCTGCTTTCCCGAGGCCGGCCATGGCTCGCGGGCCTTGCACTCACCGCGCTCATCCTGAAGCCTCAGATCGCTTTCCTCGTGCCGCTCGCACTCCTGGTCGGCGGCTACGGACGGGTGTTTCTCGCCTGGCTCGTGGCCAGCGTGCCTCTCGCCGCCATCACATTGCTGGCCACGGGTATCGGGGTCTTCCAGCAGATGTCCCGCTCGCTCCAGACCGTGAGCCTTGTCCCTGGGCCCATCCAGTCCTCGCTGGTGCGTCAGCTGCCGCTGCCGCTCGCCGCCCTGGGAATCGCGGCCGTCCTCGGTGCGTCGGCGTTCATCCTGTGGCGCTGCCGTGGTCGTGACCCATCCCGTCCAATTGCCGTCGGCCTCATCGCCAGCGTGCTGGTGAGCCCCTATGTCAACTTCTACGACCTCTCCGCCCTGGTGCTGGCGGCCTGGCTGATCTTGCGCAGCAATCCCTCGCGGTGGCAGCGATTCGCGACGCTGGGCATGTACGTGCCGCTCTATGGCGCGCCGATCTGGCCGTTCGTCACGCTGGTGTGTCTCTGCGGATGGCTCGTCAGCCTGGCTGCCCCCTCCGTGACCCTCCGCCGCCAGGAGCCGAGGGAAACTGAAGCGGAATTTGACATCGATTCCTGAAATGCTACATAGTGAAGCGCCTCACTATGCAGCTCTCTGAGATCAAGGGCGACTGTCGCTTCAGCGGCACGCTGGCAACGGACCGGGCGGGCCATCTCTACGACAGCCGCTTCCGCCAGGCGCTTCTCGCAGGGCGCCGGCCGCTGTCGGAAAAAGAGATGCGTACGGTGGAGGCCATGACGGCGCTTCGCCACACCGCTCGGCTCACTCGTCACCTCATGGACCGCTGGGCCGAGAAGCACGGGTTGAGCGAGGGTCGCCTCCATGTCCTGTTTACGCTGGCGTCCGCACACGACCACCAGCTGCCACTCGGCGAGCTGGCCGACCAGCTCGACGTCACGCCGCGCAACGTCACGGGGCTGATCGATCATCTCGAGCGGGACGGCCTGGTGACACGTGTCGACGATCCAGACGACCGCCGGCAGACCTACGCCCGGCTGACGGTCGCCGGTGGGAAGCGGCTCGAAGGCATGCGGGGCCAGGGACTGGAATGGCAACTCAAAATCGCGGCCGGCCTTTCCACCGAGGAGCTGGAGCTGTTTCGGCACACGTGCTTGCGGCTGATCGAAAACATGACGGGCGCGACGGCGTCGCAGAGGAGGAGCGCATGAGAAACGATATCCAGCGGCCGGCGGAGGACCCGGAGAGCGGTCACCTCACTGAGGGGCTGACGCGTTGGGGGACGATCGGGGTCGTCGGCGGGACCATGCTGGCGCTGCTGCTCGCCGCACTCGACCAGACGATCGTCGGGACCGCGATGCCGCGAATCGTGGCCGAGCTGAACGGTCTCAACTATTACTCCTGGGTCATCACGGCCTACCTGGTGGCATCGACGATCATGGTGCCGATCGCCGGCAAGCTCGGCGATCTCTTCGGGCGCAAGCCATTCCTGCTCGCCGGCATGATCGGCTTCGTCGCCGCCTCGGCCTTGTGCGGCCAGTCCCACGGCATGCTCGAGCTCGTCACCTTCCGGACCATCCAGGGCATCTTCGGCGGCATGCTCTTCGCCACCGTCTTCGCGGTCATCGGCGACCTCTTCCCACCGAGCCAGCGGGCGCGTCTCGCCGGCCTCTTCGGCGCCGTCTTCGGCCTCTCGTCGATCGTCGGTCCCACGGCCGGCGGATATATCACCGACAGCTGGGGCTGGCGCTGGGTCTTCTACGTCAACCTGCCGGTGGGCCTGATCGCGGTCCTCCTCGTCCTCGTCACGATGCCCTACGTCCGCTCCTCCGCCTCCATCCGCGACATCGACTTTCCAGGCGCGGCGGCGCTGGTCGGCGGCCTCGTCCCACTGATGGTGGCGCTCTCGATCACGCGCGACCATGGCTGGACCTCACCCGAGGTCCTGGGCCTGCTCGCCGTTGCGGCGGTCATCCTGGCCGTCTTCTTCTTGATCGAGATGCGGAGCGACCATCCGATCGTGCCCTTCTCGCTCTTCAAGAACTCAACGTTCAGCGTCTCCATGATCGTCGGCTTCCTGACGGGCTTCGGCATGTTCGGCACGATCGTCTTCGTCCCGCTCATTTACCAGGGTGTCCTCGGTGTCAGCGCCACCAACTCCGGCCAGTTGCTGACCCCGATGATGCTCGGCCTGATCGTGGCGAGCACACTGGTGGGCCAGGCCATGGTGCGCATCCGCTACTACCGTTTCCTGGGGACGGCCGGTATCGTGGTCATGCTGCTCGGCATGTGGCTCCTCTCCCAGGTCACGGTCACCACCTCTCGCCTCGAAGTCGTGCGCGACATCGTGCTCGTCGGTGCCGGGCTGGGAACAACTTTTCCCCTCTACCTCACGGCCGTGCAGACTGCGTTGCCGCGTAACTTCCTCGGCGTCGCCTCGAGCCAGATCCAGTTCTGGCGGCAGATCGGCGGGACGATTGGCACCGCGGTGCTCGGCTCCGTCCTGGCCCAGCGCCTTCCGGTTCATATCCAGGAGCAGGTGGCCAGCCTCCATCTTCCCTCCCAGCTCGCGTCGCGGTTCGTCAGCGGCGGTGGCAGCAACCCGCAGACCCTGTTCGATCCCGCGCAGATCGCGGCCCGCAGAGCGCAGGCCAGCGGCTTTGGACAACAGGGGGCCGCGATCTTCGACCAGGTGCTGCACGCGATTCGTGCCGGCCTGGCCGCGACCTTGCACGAGGTCTTCCTCTACGGAGCGGCGATCTTGATTCTGGCGCTGATCGCCTCGGTCTTCCTCAAGGACGTGCCGCTGCGCGGACGGCAGTCGGCTCGCGAGGAAGGGGCTCCAGTCGCGGCCGCTTAGGCGTCAGCCTGCCGTTTGATGCGATAGAGGATATGAGGCCGGAGGGGATGGCCCTCCGGCACGTTTGGGTGCTCGAAGTCCCCATTCGCGTCGCGTCGCATGCCGAGGCGCTCCATCACCCGCCAGGAACGCACGTTGACGCTGGATGTGAAGGACACAATTTCCTCGAGGCCGAGGGAGTCGAAGCCGTAGGCTAACGCGGCGCGCGCCGCTTCGGTGGCGTACCCGTGGCCCCATTGGTCCGCCGCGAGCCGCCACCCGACCTCCACCGCTGGGGTGAAGTGGGCTGGAAACGTCGCCGGCCAGAGGCCGACGTAGCCGATGAAGCGTGCCGTGTCTACACGCTCGACCGCCCAGAGACCATAGCCGCGCTCGGCCCAACACTCACGGATCCGGGCGACGAATCGGAGGGTGCGCTCTGGGGTATAGGTCTCCGGAAAGAACTGCATGACCTCCGGATCGGCGTTCATCACGATAAAAGCCTCCACGTCCGGGTCCCGCCATTCCCGAAGACGGAGGCGCTCCGTCGCGATCACGGGGCACGTCATGGCTGCGCTGTCGTGGGCTAGCGGGCGGTCGTTCGCCGGTAGCGGATGACCGACAGAGGTACAAAGACAATCAGGATGCCGGCGATCCAGGCGACGGATTGGATCAATGCCCAGCGGATGTCGCCCGTGGTCAGCGCGGGATTCACGTGGAAGAGCCCGCGCAGCGCGTCGGCGAGGACGGAGATCGGATTGTGGCGCGCGAAAGCCTGCAACCAGCCGGGCATCGTCGCCACCGGCACGAAGGCGCTGGAGGCGAAGGTCAGCGGAAAGAGCCAGATGAACCCGCCCGATTGCGCCGCCTCCACGCTGCGGACGAGGAGGCCGATGAAGGCTGAGATCCAGGAGAAGGCGAAGCTGACCCCTAGCAGCAGCAGGATGCCCAGCAGGAACTCGAAGAGCGTGCCGCCCGGCCGGAATCCCACCAGGAACCCGACGGTCAGCATGATGATCACCGTGAAGAGATTTCGGGCCAGATCGGCGATGGTGCGGCCGGTCAGGACCGCGGATGACGACATAGGAAGGGAACGGAAACGATCGATGATGCCGCGCTGCATGTCCTGGGCGAGCCCGATGGCGGTGGTGACGCCGCCGAATGCCACCGTCTGCACGAAGATCCCGGGCATGAGGAAGTTGACGTATTGCCCTCCGGGGACCTGGATCGCGCCACCGAACACGTAGCGAAAAAGGAGCACGAACATGATGGGCTGGATGGCGACGAACATGATCAGTTCCGGCACCCGCACGGTTTCCAGGACGCTGCGCTTGGCCAGCACCAGCGCGTCGAGCAAGGCCCACACGATGCGCGGGCGGCCAGTGATCGGTTGGTAGCGCGTTCCGGCGGTCGACAGCGCACCTGCGGTGGCCATCAGCGCGGCCTCCGTCGCCAGCGGCCGGTGGGCGCCACCGCTTTTTCCTCTTCCGCCTGGTGACCGGTCAGGGTGAGGAAGACGTCGTCGAGGCTCGGACGGTGCAGTTGCAGGTCCACGATGTCGACCCCGGCGCCGTCGAAATCGCGCACCAGGCCGGCCAGCTGGCTCGTCCCATTCTTGGATGGCGCCGAGATCCGTCGCTGTGTCGGATCGACGTTGACCTCGCTGGAGAAGTGACGGCGGGCGACCTCGGCGGCTCGGGCGAGGTCGGCGTCCTTGGCGACGGCGATTTCGATTCGATTTCCGCCGACCCGGTCTTTGAGCTCGTCGGAGGTCCCTTCCGCAATCACCCGGCCAGCGTCGACGACCGCGATCCGGTTCGCCAGCTCGTCCGCTTCCTCGAGGTATTGCGTCGTCAGCAGAATGGTCGAACCCTCGCTGACGAGCGAGCTGATCATGCTCCACACCTGGCGGCGGCTGCGCGGGTCGAGCCCCGTGGTCGGCTCATCGAGAAACAGCACAGGAGGCAGCAGTACGAGCGACGCCGCCAGATCCAGCCGGCGACGCATCCCTCCCGAGTATGTCTTCGCGATCCGGTTCGCTGCGTCGATCAGGTCGAACTGCATCAGGAGTTCCGTCGCGCGGCGCTTTGCATCCCGCCCGGCGAGGTGATACAGCCGCCCGATCATCTCGAGGTTTTCCAGGCCCGTCAGGTACTCGTCGATCGCCACGTTCTGGCCGGCCAGGCCGATCTGTGACTTGATGCGATCCGCATCCCGGACCACATCGAAACCCGCGACCGTGGCACGCCCACTATCGGGCGCGAGGAGCGTCGTGAAAATCCGGACGGCCGTCGTTTTGCCCGCCCCATTGGGTCCGAGCAGGGCCAGCAGGCTCCCTTCCGCGACCTCGAGATCGAGTCCGTCGAGCGCGCGAACGCGGCCGTAATGTTTGACCAGGCCCTCGGCGTGCACCGCGTAATCAGTGGCCATTCCGCAAGAAAGGTTACCTGCCCGCGACCAGCGGAGTTCGATCCAAACGAGGGTTTGCGGTCATGGGCGAGAATGGTAAAGAGGCAGCGATGGATGAAGAATTGAAGCCGCAGCCCGCGAGCGCGCCCGAAGAGCCGGCCCAGGTTGCGGCGAGCACGGTGGAGGATCGCGCTCGACACGCGAGCGCCTCAGGTCGCATGCCAACGCTCTATATCGGCCACGGCGCGCCGCCACTCGTTGACGATCCGCTCTGGGTCGCCCAGCTGGCGGCCTGGGCGAAGGCGTTGCCACGTCCGAGCGCCGTGCTGATCGTCTCCGCTCACTGGGAAAATGCTCCGCTCACGATCGGCGCCACCCGCACCGGCACACCACTGATCTATGACTTCGGCGGATTCCCCGAGCGCTACTACCGGACGCAGTATCCGTCGCCGGGCGCGCCCGAGCTCGCCGCCGATGTGCGGCGCCTGCTCTCCGATCAGCCGTTGGCGGAGGAGCCCGACCACGGGCTCGACCACGGGGCTTACGTGCCGCTCACCGTGATGTATCCCGACGCCGACGTGCCGGTGCTGCAGGTCTCGATGCCGAGCCTCGACCCC
>VBEQ01000031.1 GCA_005881235.1 Chloroflexota bacterium
CCTGGACCATGAAGAAGTTGGCCGCGCTCCCCTCGGCGATGTGGCCGTCCTCGGTGAGCATCAGGCAATCGTCGTACCCGGCGGCGTTGGCGTCCTCGGTGGCGAGCGCCGTGTTGATGTAGGCGCCGGTGATCTTGGCTCGCGCCGGGATGCTGTTGTCACTGATTCGCCGCCAGGATGAGATCGTGACCCGCAGGCCGTCGATGGGCGAGTACGCCCCCATCGGCATGGCGAAGATGGCGACGGCATTCTCGGAGGAGTGCAGATCGACCTTGATCATCGCCGACGACTTGTAGGCGATCGGCCGCACGTAGACGTCGGTACGGTAGCCGTCGCGGCGGACGATCTCGCGGGTCAGCTCGCAGAGCCGCTCGACATTCTCCTCGAGCTTGATCTTGAGGAGCGCCGTCGATTTGAGAAACCGCTGGTAATGCTCCGCCAGCTTGAGCAGATAGATCTCCTGGTGCTCGGGGTTCCAGTAGCCACGGATCCCCTCGAAGCAGGCGGTTCCGTAGTTCAGCGCCTGCGTTCCGATGCTGACGTTTGCCTCGCCGAAGGGAACGATCGCCCCCTTGAAGTAGGCGAAGCCGCCGTCGACCGCGGTCGCGGGCCCCGCCGGCCCACGTGAGTCGCGCTTCAGTGCGATACGAGCGTTTGAGGCGGTTGTGGTGGCATCCAACTCCGACGGCTGTGGCTCGACCGCCATCAGGCGACCACCCCCACCCGGCCCTCATCCAGCGGGGGAGGGGAAGCAGCGAGGCTGTGGGTACTGCGCACGATATCCTCCAGGTCCCGATCGAGGATGTCTTTCTTGCGGTCGGCCAGTGCCAGGAACTGCTCCCAGGCTCGGCCAAAGTCCGCCTCGGAGAGGTGGTAGCCGAGCTCGCCGAGGCGGAACTGAAAGGCGTGCCGTCCCGAACGGGGAGAGAGCACGATCCGGCTCTCTCCCATCCCCACCTCTTCGGGCCGCATGATCTCGTAGTTCAGCTTGTCTTTGAGGACGCCGTCCTGGTGAATGCCGGAGGCGTGGGCGAAGGCGTTCCCGCCAACCACTGCTTTGTTGGGTTGGACTGGAATGCCGGTGTGTCGCGACACCAGCGCGCTGACCTCCGCCAGGTGCGTGGTATCGATGCCGGTTCGCAGCCCGAGCGACTTCTCGCGCGTGCGCAGGATCATCACGACCTCTTCCAGGGAGGCGTTGCCGGCCCGCTCGCCAATGCCGTTGATGGTGCATTCGACGCGGCGGGCGCCGTTCAAGACGGCCGCGACGCTGTTCGCCGTCGAGAGGCCGAGGTCGTTATGACAGTGCACACTGATCAAGGCGCGCTCGATGTTGCGAACGTTCTCGCGGATCGACGCGATCAGCGCGCCGAACTCGTTGGGGAGCGTGTAGCCCGTCGTGTCGGGGATGTTGACCACGCTGGCGCCAGCGTCGATTACCGCCTCGAGCGTTTCGAAGAGGTACTCGAGGTCGGCGCGGCCCGCGTCCTCCGGTGAGTATTCGACATCGTCGCAGAGCGAGCGCGCGTAGGCGACCGCTTCCACGCCACGGCGCAGCACATCGCGCCGGTTCGAGCGCAGCTTTCGCTCGATATGGATGTCGGAGACCGAGAGCACCATGTGGATCTGCTTGCGCTCGGCGTCCTGAACCGCCTGCCAGACGGCGTCGATGTCGGGGCGAGCCGCGCGGGCCAGGGCGGTGATCATCGGGCCCCGGATCTGGCGGGCGATCCGTTGCACCGCCTCGAAATCGCCGGGGGAGGAGAGGGGGAAACCGGCCTCGATCACATCGACACCCAGTCGGGCGAGCTGCCAGGCGATCGCCACCTTCTGATCCGGCGTCAGCGATGCGCCGGGCGACTGCTCGCCGTCACGCAGGGTCGTATCGAAGATGAAAACGCGGTCGCCCGCGGGATGCGGTACGGCGGGCTCCATCAGTTGCTCGCCTTCTTGTCGGCTTTCAGCCAGGGCATCATGGCGCGCAGTTCCGAGCCGACCTTCTCGATCAGCTCGGCTTTGGCGCCCTGCCGGTAGGCGTTGAAGGCGGGCCGGCCCGCCTGGTTCTCGAGGATCCAGGTGCGGGCGAAGGTGCCGTCCTGGATCTCACGCAGGATCTGGCGCATCTCGTCGCGGACCGCCGGGCTGATCACCCGCGGGCCGCTGACGTAGTCGCCGAACTCCGCGGTGTCGCTGATGCTGTAGCGCATGTAGCTCATCCCTCCCTGGTACATCAGGTCGACGATCAGCTTCATCTCGTGCAGGCACTCGAAATAGGCCAGCTCAGGCTGGTAGCCGGCTTCTACCAGGGTGTCGAAGCCGGTCTTGACCAGCGAGGTGAGCCCGCCGCAGAGGACAGCCTGCTCACCGAAGAGGTCGGTCTCGGTCTCCTCTTTGAAGGTCGTCTCCAGCACACCGGCCATCGTCGAGCCGATGCCGCGCGCGTAAGCGAGCGTGCGGGCGCGCGCCTTGCCGGTCGTGTCCTGGTGAACGGCGAAGAGCGCGGGCACGCCAACCCGCTCTTTGAAGAGCCGGCGCACGATGTGGCCGGGGCCTTTGGGCGCGACCATGGTGACGTCGATGTCGGCCGCCGGCACGATCTGGCTGAAGTGGATGTTGAAGCCGTGGGCGAACATCAGCGCGCTGCCTGGCCTCAGGTTGGGCTTGACCGCCTCGTCGTAGAGCCGCTTCTGTGTCTGGTCGGGCACGAGCATCATCACGAGGTTGCCCAGCTCGACGGCTTTTTCGACCGTTTCGACGCGAAGGTCCTCCTGCTCGGCCGCTTCCCACGACTTGCTGCCTTTGTAGAGGCCGACCACGACATCGACGCCGCTGTCCTGCAAGTTGAGGGCGTGGGCATGCCCCTGGCTGCCGTAGCCGATGACGGCGACCCGCTGGCCGGCGAGCGCCGCCATGTCGGCGTCGTCGTCGTGGTAGACCTTAGCCATCAGAGGTACGTCTTGGTCGTCAGGTTGTTCAACCGCGGGTTGAGTCCGATTACCTGGTCGGCATCGACCGGGACGTCGATCACGATCGACTGGCCCCTCACCTCGTAGCAGGCGTCCATGATCTCCTTGAGGTTGCTGAGATCCGGCTTCACGCGGTAGCCGTCCCAGCCGTGCGCCCTCGCCGCAGCGACGAAGTCGATCGACGGCAGCGAGGAATGGTAGCGCCGTTTCTCGACGTCGGGGATGACGACCTCCAGCCCCTTGTCGACGATTCCGTAAACGCCGTTGTTGATGATGAAGAGGCGAAGGTCGAGATTGGCGGCGTCGGCCAGCGCCCCTCCAAAGAGGCGCCAGCAACCGTCGCCCGAGAAGACGAAGGTGTGGAGGCTGGGGTCGGCCAGCTTCGCCCCGACGCCCAGCCCGAAGCCGCCGCCCATCGCCGACCCGTCGTGGGTGGTATGGAAGGGAATCGAGGGGTGGGGTCGCTGCGTGACGTACTGGCGGTCCTTGTAGGCGATGCAGACGTCGTCGAAGCCGATGCTGTTCGGCCGCCACGATTGGTGCAGCTGCTCGTAAAAGGCGATGAAATCGACGCTGCCTTCGCGCACATCGCGGGAGATCTGACGGGTGTTGAGGCGCTGCGGCACATCGACCGCCGGCCGCCGGCCAACGCCGCGACGGGCGAGTTGCGGGATGACCTCTCGGAGGGTAGCGTCAAGATCTCCGCGCACGACGTCGTAATTGCCGCGAACGCGATGGCGGAACTCACCCGCGATGTGGCCGTACTGTTCCGTCCACCCGGTGAAGCTCCAGACCTGTCCGGCGGGAATCGTCGCCAGGTTGAGTGAGTACTCGCCCGGGTCGAAGCCGAGCGTGATGACGCAGTCGTCCGGACCGAGGCCGCGCCAGAGCTTCATCGCCTCATCGTTGCCGCCGAAGGAGATGTAGCCGAAGCCGTAACGGTTGTCGGGCGAAACGGCGTTGGCCCCATTGACCGACCACACGGTAGGCGCCTGCAGCAGCTCCGACAGTTGGGTGGTGAGCGCCGGCATGCCCGGCCATCGCGCTGCTTCGCTGCCAACGTAGATCACGACGCGGCGCCCGTCGGCGATCTGCGGAAAATCCTCGACGAAGCGCTGAACGTCCTGTGCGCGGAAGCCACGAGGTCGGGGACGTGATGGCACGTCGATCTCGACGCCCTTGGAGAGGATGTCGGGGTAGAACGCGATGGCGACCGGCTTGGATTCCATCAGGATCGATTGAGCGCGCTCGAGCTGTTCTTCCATCGTGTCGCTGTCGTCGATCACGACACAGCCATCGCCCAGCTCAGCCTGCAGCTGCGGCACGATGTTCATCCCGTGGACGGACACGTCCTGGAGCGGGGCCTGCCCGATCGACATCGTCGAGTTGAGCGCGATCAGATACACGGCCGGGATGTTGTGCAGCTTGGCGTCGGTCATGCCGCTCCCACCGAGCTTGGTGGCGGCGCCGGTGGTGGTGATGCAGCCGGCGATCCGTCCCGAGGCGAGGTAATACCCGAGCGGCACGAAGCCGGCGACGTACTCGCCCATGGTCAGCATTCGCGGCGCTCCGTCGGTCGCTTGCGACAGGTCCGAGAGAGGTTCGAGGTGCTTGGCCACGTGGATCAGGCCTCCGCCGTTGACGCCGGCGTAGGCGGTGATGCCCCAGCGGCGCAGCGTCTCGATCAGCCAGAAGTTGCCGCTGGAGCGCTCCAGCGGCGCCGGCCCGAAGGGAGTCAGCTCGACGCGGTCGATCATTTCAGTGCTCATGGGACCTGACGCCCCTCAACCACTGAACATGCGGTTGATCGCTTCCGTCACCTCGTGTCCGCGACCGAACGGATGGGCTTCGGCGTGCCGCCCGGCGACGGCCGCCGTCAACGCCTGTGTGCAGATGTCCGCCACGTCGATCCGGTGCCGGCGCTCCTGGATCTCGTGATGCAGCCCGTCAGGAATCTCGATTGTGTAGCTGGCCATCGGTACCTCCTCCTCGTTGCAGCTGGCTTGGTCGAACGACATCCTCTGCTGCAAGGACGAGAGGATCCCCTCCCGCGGTACCACCCTGCTTGCGGCCACGGCCGCCGCTCTTGTCGAGGCGCCCAGCTCCGGGGGTGAGTAAGCCCCATCAACGCCGGTTGACTCAGCCGGAAACGCTAGCAGCCCGGGCCATGCGCGTCCATTGTGCAAACCAACTAAAAGTCCTTGGTTCCTTTGGTCCTTCACGCCAGCGTTGGCTTCAGGCATACTAGTCACTCCCATGGCGCTGACTGTCCGGGAAGCGATGGCGCTGGGGGGATTGAGGAGGGGCGAGGTGCTGGCCGGGGCCGGCGGCCTCGACCGCACCATTACCTGGGTGAAGGTGCTCGAATCCCCAGAGACGATCAGCTGGCTCGCCGAGGGCGAGCTCCTGCTGACGGTGGCCTTCGCCATCAAGGACGATCAGGCGGCCCAGAAGGACCTGATGCGCAACCTGGCCGCGGTCGGCTCGGCCGGGCTGGTGATCAAGCCGGAACGCTACCTGCCGCAGATCCCAGACGACATGATCGGGCAGGCGGACGAGTTCAAAATCCCCCTGATCCGCATCCCGCCGGATGTCTCCTACCTGGAGATCATGAACCCGATCCTGGAGCGGATCATCAACGCTCAGAACGCGCAGCTGCGGCGCTCCATCGAGATCCACCGGCAATTCACCCACCTCGCCCTGGACGGGCAGGGCCTCGACGCGATCGTCAAGACGCTTGGCGAGTTGGTCGAGAGCTCGATCTCGCTGGAGGACGTCAGTTTTCGTCTGCTGGCGAGCCACGTGATCCCGGGCGTGACCGACAAGCACCGGCAGCAAACGCTCGCCCACCACGGCACGCCCCTCAAGGTCCGCCAG
>VBEQ01000032.1 GCA_005881235.1 Chloroflexota bacterium
TGACGGCGTTCACTACCGCCGGGGTCGACGCTATAGTGCCGCCTTCCCCCATGCCTTTGACACCCATCGGATTGTTTGGGGACGGCGTGACCGTCCGGGCAGTCTCGAAGACCGGAAGATCGGCCGCGGTCGGGAGCAGGTATGTGGCCAGATTGCCGGTCAGCAACTGGCCATCGTTGTCGTCGTAAACCACCCCTTCGTACAGGGCCTGCGCCAGGCCCTGGGCGATGGCTCCGTGCAGCTGGCCTTCGACGATCATCGGGTTGATCACGGTTCCGCAGTCGTCCACGGCGAGGTAGCGCATCACATTCACGGCGCCGGTTTCGCCATCGACCTCGACATGCGCCAGGTGAGCGCCAAAGGTATAGGTCGGACCCGTGGGGTCAAAACTGGCCCGCACGCTGAGCTGGTCGGCTCGATGTGCAGCGGTTGCCCAGGCGGCGACGTCCTTGAGCGTCATCGATCGCGATGGGACGCCGCGCACCTGTAGTCGACCGTCGGATGCCACGACGTCGGCCGGCGCGGCCTCGAGCGCGGCAGCTGCCAGCTCCCGCACCCGCTTCTTCAGCCGGCGGGCGCCGCGCTGCGCCGCGACCCCCGAAATCGAGGCGCTTCGGCTGCCGTAGGTGCCCACGGCGTAGGCCGGCTGGTCGGTGTCCCCGTAGAGCACGCGGACCTGATCCAGGGAGATCCCAAAAGCATCCGCCGCAATCTGAGCCCAGGTGGTTTGGTGACCCTGTCCGTGCGGCGTTGAGCCGGTAATGAGCGTAACCGTGCCATCGATCTCCAGCCGGGCGCTGACTTCGTCCTTTCCGAACCCACCGGCTTCCTCGATGTATGTCGCGAGTCCGATTCCCTGCAAGCGTCCTTCTCGGCGCGCCTTCGCCTGCGCCTGGCGGAGCTGCGAATAGTCGGCCATCTCGAGCAGGCGATCCAGGCTTGCCTGGTAGTCGCCACTGTCATAGGTCGTCCCCGCCGCGTTGCTGTACGGGAATTCCGACTTTGCCACAAAATTGCGCCGTCGGACTTCCGCCGGGTCGAGCTCGAGTTCGTCGGCGAGCCGATCCATCATCCGCTCGATCAGGAAACCGGCTTCGGGACGGCCTGCACCCCGGTAGGGGCCGGTTGGTGTGGCATTGGTGTAGACCGCAAGCAGGGTGTTCTGCGACGCCGGGATTCGGTAGCAACCGGTTTGCAGCTCGGCGACGGTGGTTGGCACGAACATCCCGTAAGGCGCGGGGTAGGCGCCGAGGTCGCCAAGCACTCGCGATCGAATTCCGAGCACCACGCCGTCTCGCTGCGCTGCCAGTTCGACCTCCTGCAGCTGGCCCCGACCATGCCGAGTCGCGGCACAATTTTCGGAGCGATCTTCGATCCACTTGATCGGGCGACCAAGCCACCTGGCCGCGGCGGCGACGGCAATCTCTTCGCCGACGCACGCCCCTTTGCTGCCAAAACCGCCACCGACGTCTTCGACGATGACCCGGACATCGTCCTCATCCAGGCCGAGGCTGCTGGCGATCGATTCCCGAGCGCCATAAGCCGCCTGGGAGGAGAGCTCAACCGTCAGGCGTCCGCCGTCGAGCCAGGCCAGCGCCCCCCGGGTCTCGAGCGCGCTGGGGATGAGCCGCTGATTCACCAGCCGTTCCCTGACGATGACCGCGGCGCGATCAAATGCGTTCTTGATCGGTCCGTGTTTCGTCTGCTTGCGGAAAGCGACGTTGGTATCGAACTCCGGATAAAGGAGTGGTGCGTCCTCCTGCACCGCCCGCTCCAGATCGGTCACCGCCGGAAGCGGATCGAGCTCGAGTTCGATAAGCTCCAGCGCATCGCGCGCAACCTCGCGTGACTCAGCGACAACCATCGCGAGCGCTTCCCCGACATGCCGCACCCGGTCACTCGCGAGGACGCGCACTTCGGGAAGGTTGACTTCGTCCGTGGGTGCGTCGATCTCGAGCGGCTTTACGTCCGCGAAGTCCGCGGCCGACCAAACGGCCACCACTCCGGCAGCCCCTCTGGCCGGGTCGAGGTTGAGCCTGGCGATGATCGCATGCGCCAGATGGCTGCGCAGAAAGGCAGCGTGCAAGCAGCCTGGGGGCTGCAGATCATCGACGTAGCGGCCTTTCCCGCTGATCAGTCGTGGATCTTCGACGCGCCGCACCGACGTGCCAAACACCGGCCTTGCCAACGAACTCCAGTCTAGGCTCGCCTGTAAGGTAGAGGACGCCATGGCCGGCGAGGATCTGGTCGTCAACCGGGTGCAGTCCTCCAGCACCACCACACCCGGACGCGCCATCAATCACGTGCGCGACCACCAGCTCGTGATCGACGAACCCACCCACCTGGGTGGTCCTGGGGAGCAGATCACTCCCGCGGAAGCATTCCTCGCAGGCGTTTCGGCCTGCGGCGTGTTGCTGGTGCAAGGGAGAGCGCGGGACACTCGCGTTCGCCTCGATCGGGTTGAGGCCACCATCGAAGGCATCCGGCAGCGGTCGGACACCTCGGTCTTTCAGCGGATTGAGATTCGGTTTCTCCTGGCGGGTCCGAGCCACGCGGAGGCGATCGATCTCGTCGACCACTACAAACGCCGTTGACCGCTCTACAAGGCGGTCGCGGTCGCGACCACGGTAGAGGTCAGGATCGAACTCGCTGAGGTTTGAGAGCGCGGTATATCGAGGTATAGCTTGCGCATGGCTCCCCGTCGTCCCGTCGAAAAACTCTCCCGTCGAGCTGGCGTCGAACTCGGCCTCAAGGGAACCCGCCAGGTTGCGGGCAAGAGCGGCCGTATCCGCCGTCCCTACCCGCCTGGTCAGCAGGGCCGCGGCGGGCAACAGGGCCGCCGTCGCAAGCGGGATTCCGACTACCTTCTCCAGCTGCGAGAGAAGCAGAAAGTGCAGTGGTTCTACGGCGTCGCCGCCGGGCAACTGGCGCGTTACTTCGATGCCAGCCGTCGCCGGCCGGAGGCCACAGGTGAGGAACTACTCCGCCAGCTCGAGCAGCGCCTCGACAACGTCGTCTACCGTCTGGGATTCGCCGGCACGCGCGCCCAAGCTCGACAATTCGTGAGCCATGGCCACGTCCTCGTCAGCGGCAAGCGCGTCAACCGCTCCTCGTATGAAGTCCGGCCCGGCGAGACGATCTCGATCAAACCCGAGAGCGCCATCGAGCCGCTCGTCCGCGATGCGATCAGCCTTGGTTTCCGTGTTCCGCAATGGCTTGCCGCCGATCGGCAAGCGCTGACCGGGAAAGTGGCTCATCGGCCGCAACGGAGCGAGATCGACGTGCCGGCCGACGAGAAGCGCGTCGTCGAGTTCTTCGCGAAGTACTAGATCGCCGTTCAGGCGGCCGGCGGCCGCGAGTAGCCGAGCCGGACGAGCAACGTCGAGGCCGCGATCGTGACGACGACCGCCGCCAGGATCGCCGCGTAGAGCTCGCTGGGGATCACCTGGCGGCTGAGACCGATGGTGGCCAGGACAAAGCTGAATTCACCGATCTGACCCAGGCCGGTCGCGATCTGGCGCGGGCGGCCCGGAAGGCGCCCGAACCTGGCCAGGAGATAGATCGGAGCAACCTTCGCCACCACCAGCAGCGCGAGCAGGAGGGCAAGCCACCCCAGTCCCTTGAGCAGCGCGCCCGGATCGATCAGCGCACCGATTGCCACGAAGAAGAGGACCGCGAAGACATCGCGAAATGGGAGAAGCCGCTCGCGCGCCTCCGTCGATTCGCGGCTCTCGCTGATGGCCAGCCCCGAGACGAAGGCGGCCAGGGCAAGCGGCATGCCGAAGAAGCGCGCGCCCAGCCCGGCCAGGGCGAGGGCGCTCGCGACGGAGACGATGAGGAAGAGATCGTGTTCCTGGCGAAGCTGCCGCAGCAGTCGCGGAAGGAGTCCGGTCGCGATCACGACGATGATCGCGTAGACCAACAGCAGCTCGACGGCGACGACGCCTGATGTGGGCTGCAGCTGCAACGCGATCAGGGCAATGATCGACAGCGTCACCCCGGCCACGTCCTGCAAGACGCTCCAGCCCAGCAGTACGTGGTCGGTGGCCGCATCCGTCGTGCGCCGCCGGCTGCGGGTGATGTTCACCGCGACGACGCTGGAGGAGAACGCGAGGCAGAGGCCGAGCAGGACGGCGCCGGCCAGGGAAAGCTTGAGGAGAAGCCCCGCCGCCGCCCCCGCCAGTGCCGTCAGGACGGTCTGGAGCGGTGCCGTCCAGAAGAGGCTTCCGCGCTCCCTGCCCAGCTCAGCGACGTCGAGCTCGATGCCGACTTCGAAGAGGAGAAGCACGACGCCGACATCGGCAAACACCTGCAGCTGATGACGGTCGGCGACGTAGCCGGGGGTAAAGGGAGACACGAGCAGGCCGGTCGCCAGATAGCCGAGCACAGCGGGAAGGCCGGCCCGTCGAGCGAGCCAACCGGCAATCGCCGCCACCAGGAGGACAAAGCCGATTTCGAAGATGGCGGGCGCGGTCGTCTCCACTCAGCGACTCGCCCGCTCGGGCGGCGTGAGTCCGGCTCGGTTCAGCGCACCGGCCGGGCGGGCTCGCGGCTGGGCCCGACCTGCGTGTCCAGCCAGCTGGTGAGCGGCTTGCTGTCCTTGATCGCCTGCCGCACACGTTCCTTCGCCTCGACCGTCTGCAGCCAGGCGCCGGGCTTCCAGTTGCGACTGGCCATCAGCCCCTTGCAGCGCAGCAGGTCGCCGCGTGGGTGGTCGGCCGCGTATCCCGAGGGGACGCGCTTGAAGCTCGGTTCCGTCACCTGGTAGCCCTCCTTGACGAGGGCGCCGACGATCCGAGCCAGCTTTTCGCCGTCCTTTCCGGCGACCGCATCGCGATAGCGGCTGAGCTGATCGGACGCCATCTCGTGCGAGCCGACGGCGAGGTAGAGGCCGTCGTCGGAGATTTGCAGGTAGAGGCCGCCGGCTCCGGCGGTGGAAAGGTAGGCACCCAGGTGCTCCTTGTAGGGGCGCTTGTCGGGAGTGAAGCGGAGATCGCGATTCAGGCGGAAGATCTTGACCTCGATATCCGGCCCCAGGTCGCGCTCGATCTCGGTGAGCAGCGCCTCCATCGGCTGGCGCACCTGCTCCTCGTAGACCTGCCGGTGCGCCTCGAAGTAGGCCTTGCTGTTGTCACGCTTCAGGCCCTGAAAGAACTGTAACGCGGGCTTTGGCCACCCGGCAAAACGAGTTCGAACCGCTGTGCTCGCCGCATCCTTCATGGCTTCCCTCCTCGACCGGATCAGGTCCGCAGGTTTTAGCTCGATCGTAACGTTTCAATGCCATGACCTTCCTTCGTGTTGTGCTGAGCATCTTCGCCATTCTCAATGTCGTCTTCTGGGCGCTCCTCGCCTGGGTCTGGGCCGTCAAGCCGTCGTGGGCGTCGCGCATTCCGCTCAATCTCGGCACGGATGAGCGCTTTAAGACATCGGTGCCGGTCTGGGCGCGGCTCGCCGCTGCGGTGGCTGCCTTCTGGGCGGTGGCGGCGGTCCTCTACCTGACGGTGTACGCGGCGAACCGCCTGGCGTTCATCGCGCTCTTCGTCCTGGCCGCGATCTTCCTCATCCTTGGGATCGGCGCTGCCGCGCGCGTCTATACCGTGCTACAGCTCCCCAAGCCG
>VBEQ01000033.1 GCA_005881235.1 Chloroflexota bacterium
GCGAGGCGAGCGATCGGTAGGCGCTGACCTCGACCGTGCCGGTGATGGACTCGGGAAGCCGGATGAGTGAGATGGGCAGCTGCCCATCGATCGGCTTCGCGCGCTGCGCCGGCGGGTGGCCCGGGACATCAAAGAGCAGCGCCCAGTCGATGACGCGTTCCGGCGTGAGGGGTCGGAAGCCCGCCAGGTCGGGAAAGACGGGAAACCGTTGGCCGCCGCGTCGGAGCTGGTAGTCGCCTTTGATCTGCGAGTGGCCGTAGCGAAAGGCGGCGTCGGCAAATTCGACTGGGATGAAGGCTACGCTCGTAGGGCGATAGAAGCGCGCGTCGTTGCGCATGACGGTCGTGGCCATCGCGGGACCGACGAGGCTTGGTAGAAAGTCGTTGAGGATGACCCACTGGAAGTGCCAGGTGAGCGCCCGGCGGGCGTCCTCAAATAGCTCCAACTCCGGCACGCCGTCCGCACGTAGCCGATCGACAAGGCGGTTATGCGCGTGGATGAAGGCAACCTGCAGCCCGGTCATGAAGGCGTGGACATCGTTGCGGGGATCGCCGATCAGCGCGATACCCTGCTGGTTGCGGGGAAGGTCGCGGCCATCGATGCCGAGGAGCAGTTTCGCCGGATCCGCCAGATCGTAGAGATAGGGCGAGCCGACCGGGCCGCCGCCGTAGAGCGCCTCGAGATTCGCGCGAGGCGAGCGGATGTTGCGCAAGGCATCGATGTCGGCATGCGCTCGTAACGGAGACCGGTCGGCGGTGAGGTCGTGTGCCAGGTACTGGCCGAAGAAAGGCTGACCTGCCTCCACATGGCTGTTCTCCTCACATGCCCCGCCGTCGCAGATGCTGCCTTCAATCCCGAGGGCGAGCAACCGATCGTCATCGAAGGTCGCCGCCGGCAGGTCGGGGAACATGCGCCCGTAGCGCCCTCCCTCGGTGACCGGAGCATCGACCGTGCGCCCCGGCGCGAGGCAGAGGTCGCGCGCCGGGTGGGCCGTTCGAGGTCGAATTGCCGTCCGCATCACGTCCAAGGCATACCAGCTGGCGGCGCGAATCTCAAATACCGATCTAAGCAATGCCGATCGTTAGCGGTCGCCTGAACCCGAAGCCTCGGCGACGAGCTGCTCTAACAGAGTCTCCATTCGCCGAAGGGTCTCGAGCTGACCACTGAGAGCGAAATCATTTGGGAGCTCCGTTGGCCGCCGGTAGCCGATCATGGTCTGACCGCTGGCGTCCCAGATGAGAAGTCGCAGTGGCAGATCGTAACCGACAGCGGCATCCGCTTGCATCAACAGTGTGCCCACCCGCGGGTCACCAAAGATCACCAACTCCTCGTCAGCGAGCGCCAGTCCGGCCTGGCGAGCGCCAGCAGCGTGGTCGATGCGAGCGAACACGCGGATCCCGCGCAGGCTGAGCGCAGCGATCACGCGATCGACCGTTTTCGGCACGCTGTGGGCACTCTTGACGGTTGTCAGCGGCATGGTGCGATTCATTTTGATCCTTGTTAGAAGGCGCAGGTCAGGCGGGTGCTCGAGACGTCGGCCCATTGATGCCGGCCGGTTCGCCCTGCTAGTCTATGCGGGTTTCCGGGAGCCACAGGGAGGGGATGGACTGTGATTTCAGGGCGCGACCGGCTTCGTAGCATCGGTATCGCGGTCGGTCTGGCGCTGGCCATTGTGCCGGCCGGGCTTTCTCCACTCGCCGGGTGGGCGTCGCGCGCGGCAACGGACGGACCGGGAACCCTGTCGCATTTCGACCTGGCGCGCAAGGATTGCCTTGGCACTGCTCGGAACACGACGTCAAAGGTCTGGTTCACGGTCGCGAATGGGGTGCTGAGCGACGTCTATTACCCGACCGCGGATAACACCAATGTCGAAACCCTGCAGCTCGTCGTGACGGACGGGCACAACTTCACCGACCTCCAGGCGCGCGACATGACCTACACGGTCGAGGCACCCGATTCGCGGTCGCTCGACTGCCGGGTCGTCAGCACGGCAAAGAGCGGTCGCTATCGGATCACGACCGATTACCTCACCGATCCCGCACGAAACACCGTGCTCATGCGTATCAAGTTCCATCCACAGCAGGACGACAACGTCGACTACCACCTGTACCTACGCTATGACCCGAGCATCAACGGCAATGGCGGGGGTGGATCCGGTAATGGCGGCGGTGACTCGGGCCTCATCGACACTTCGACCGGCCACGCCATACCGGTGGCCTACGACACGCGGACCGCCAGTCAGGCCGTCAACCGCACGTATGCGGTCCCCGCCTTCTCAGCGCTCGACGCCTCGCGCCCATTCCGTCAGATAAGCAACGGCTTCGCAGGCGCCGCGAGCGACGGGCTGTCGCAGCTCGACGCGACGCACGCGCTCGGCGCGCCCAACGACACCGCCAGCAACGGCAACCTGGTTCAAACGGCGCAGCTCGACCTTGGGGAGGAAGCCGGCATTACGGTCGCGCTCGGCTTCGGCACGACCCAAACGGAGGCCGTCTCCGCGGCCGCCGGCTCGCTGCACGCTGACTTCGACGGCGTGCGGGAATCCTTCGACGCCGGCTGGCACGGCTACGATGCCTCGTTGTTCAGGCCACCCTCGCAGACGTCGGGCACGACCAGTTCTCAGTGGCGACAGCTCGTGAACGAGTACTACATGAGCGCCAACGTCGTGAAAGCCAGCGAGGACAAGACCTTCCCAGGTGCGATCGTGGCCAGCCTTGCCTCACCCTGGGGCCAGGCGGTGTCCGCCGGCGACCCGAACAATCTCTTCTTCGGCTCGTACCGCGAGGTCTTCGCGCGCGACCTCTACGAGGCGTGGACCGGCTTGATGTCGGATGGCGACCTGCAGACCGCGCGGGATGCGGTCACCTTCCTTCTCGACCGGCAGCAGCAGGCCGACGGGTCGATGCCACGTAACAGCCTCCTCAATGGGCGGGTCGCCCCCGACTCGTTCGGGAGTCAGCTCGACGAGGCGGCCTACCCGCTCATCATGGCCGAGCAACTCGGCATGGCCGACTCTGCCCTCTACCAGAACCACGTGCGGCCGGCGATCGACTTCGTGATCGCGCACGGCCCAGCGTTTGGCGTGGAGCGGTGGGAGGAACAGAGCGGCTTTTCGCCCTCGACCATCGCCGCCGAGGTGGCGGGCCTGATCGCGGGCGCGAGACTCGCGGATGCCAATGGGGACTCGCGGACGGCGGCGATCGCGCGCGGTGTCGCCGACGACTGGCAGCGGAGCCTGCCAGGCTGGTCGGTCACGAGCAACGGGCCGCTCGCGACCCATCCGTACTACATCCGTCTTTCCAAAACCGGCGATCCCAACGCGGCGATCTCGTACAACGTGGGCAATGGTGGTCCGACGCTGGACCAGCGCGCGATCATCGACCAAGGGTTTCTTGAGATGGTGCGCCTGGGCCTGATGCCAGCGTCTGATCCGATCATCAATCAGTCGGTGACGGTCGTGGACGCCACCATCAGGAGCGACACCTCGACCGGTGCCGGGTTCCACCGGTACAACGGGGACGGCTATGGCGATCGCACGAGCGACGGACGGCCGTGGGCGCCGACCGGGCAGGGGACCGGACATCTCTGGCCGGTTCTCGCGGGTGAGCGCGCCGAGTTCGAGATCGCGAGTGGGTCGGCAGGCTCAGCACTGGCGCGGCTCGATGCGATGCGTGCCGGTGCATCGGGGGTCGGTCTCATCCCCGAACAGGACTGGGAGGGTACGGTCCTCGGCGCCTCGCCCTTCGGCACCGACCCCACGACCGCGTCGATCGGGTTCCGCAACGGCGCCGCAGCGGGAAGCGCGTCCCCGCTGACCTGGTCGGCGGCGCAGTACGTGCGACTGATGCGCGACATGCTGGCGGGAACGATTCTCGAGCGGCCGGCGCAGGTGTTCGCGCGCTATGTGACCAGTCCTCTCGGAACCTCGAGCCTGACCGTCACCGCGCCCGCCAACAACTCGGCGGTGTCGGGTTCTCCCGTGACGGTAACGGGAACATCCGCGCCGGGAAACACCATCAACATCGCCGCCACGAACACCGACAACAACAGCCAGACGAGCACCGTCAGCGGATCGGTGGAGGCGGACGGCAGTTTCAGCCTGAACGTTCCGATCACCGGCGGGACGACCGTACTCAACGTCGTCGCCATCAGTCCCTCCGGTGCGACCGCGCACGTGCAGCGCACCATCATCTTCGACTTCACGCCGGGGACGGTGCTAATGGACGTCAGCGACCCCAACGGCGATGACAACGGGCCCGGGAACTACGCCTATCCGACGTCCGACAACTTCCACGCCGGGGCCTTCGACATCGAGGCGTTCCGTGTCATCGAGAGTCCGGACGGCGCGACAACCACCTTCAAGTTGAAGGTGCGCGATCTGTCCCCCACGTTCGGCAGTCCGCTCGGAGCGCAGCTGGTCGACGTCTACGTGCACGATCCGGCCGCCGCCGCGGCCAACACCTCAACCGCCGCGTCGTTCACGCAACGAAACTATGTGATCGATCCGGCGTCGGCGTGGAGCCGCCTGGTCGAGGTGCAGGGCTTCGGCCAGCGCTACATCGATGCGCACGGCACCACCCTGGGGACCGTGAATATCAGCGCCAATGCCATCTCGCGATTCATCACGTTCAGCGTCCCAACCGCCAGCCTTGGCGGAACGCCGGCATCGGGTTGGGGCTTCACCGTGGTCCTCACCGGTCAAGATGGCTTCAGTCCGGATCAGGCGCGGAGCTTCGCGCCCACGCCGCAGCCATACCAGTTCGGCGTCTGCGCGACCGCGAGCCCAGACGCCCACTGCACCTTCGATCCCAACCGCGTTCCGAAAGCAATGGATGTGCTGACACCGGCATTGGTCGCGCAGTCAGACGAGCTCGACTACACGGTCCATAATCCGGTCACGCTTCAGGACATCACGATTCCGTAGCGATCTATTCTGACGGCGGCGGCCACTTCGCCGGATCCCCGAGCGCGGTCTCGGCTGCCACGGATTGGATCATGGCGGCTGCCTCCGCCGAGAGGCTCGAGTGATACCCGAGCCCCTTTGGGCTCTCCTGGAAGATGGTCGCGTAGAAGACACAGGCGGCGAGATAGGTTCCGGCTTCGGTCGGATGGCTGCCGTCTTGTTGCCAGAGCGGCGCCCCCGCTCCGCGGGTGACGAGGCTAGCCCAGGCGACGCCGACGGGCGCGACCGCCACCCGCTGATCGGCGGCGATCGCCAGGTATCCATCGTCGATCGCGGATTGCATGCTCGCGTAGGTGGGCATTCCGGTCTCCGGCCAGCCGTCGCGCCGTCCCCAGGTGAGGTAAAGGAGCGGTCGGGCGCCCCGGTTGCGGATCGAGCTGATGAGCCGACGGGCGGCCGGGTACATCTGCGCCTGGCGGAACTCCTCGACCGCTGGAATCTGACTCTGTTCCTGGAGCACGACGATGTCCCAGGGGCTGGCGGTGAGCGCGGTCGCTGTGGCCGGTGAGTCCGCATGGTTGACGAGCGTCCAGCCGTCCACGGCAGCGCTTTTTGTCTCGACGCGATGTCCGCCGGATCGGGCGAGGCTGGCGAAGACGCCTGGTAGGTCGTTGACCGTGGTGTAGCTGTTGCCGATGAAGAGAACGCGGGTGCATGCCGGGTCGCGTTCCTGACTCGGGCAAGCGGCGTTCACCGTGAGCAGCAGGAGGCCAAGCGTAACGATGGCGCCCACGCCGGCCACGATCAATATCGACCGGGTTCGCAGCGAGGCCACGCGGCCATCATGCGCTGACAAGTTGTCGAGCCTGTAGTCTTAACCGCCTTGT
>VBEQ01000034.1 GCA_005881235.1 Chloroflexota bacterium
CGGGTGGGCTGGCGTCTCGTTCCGGTAGTCGAGCGCGAAGCAGCGCGTCAGGCTCTCGAGGTCGTGATTGTTGGTCGCCTGGCGGAGCCGCTCCACCAGCGCGCCCGGCCCGGATTCCGCGTCTTGAGTCCGCAAGGCAATCCCTCCTCTCCAAATTCTGCTACAGTCTACTGTAACCGATACAGCATTATGGATCGAACTTTGCCCGCCGTCAAGTCCCGTCGTCGCTACGATTCCGAACGGCGCCGACAAGAGGCCATGCGGACTCGCGCGTCCATGGTCGACGCCGCGGAACAGCTATTCCTGGGCCGAGGGTATGCCCGGACCACCATCGCGTCCATCGCGAAGGCCGCCCATGTATCGGTGGAGACCGTCTATAAGGCTTTCAGTGGCAAGGCCGGTTTGGTTCGCGCGATCTGGGATAGAGGCCTGGCTGGCTCGGGGCCTATTCCGGCCTGGCAACGCTCGGACGATATGAGCTCGGTCGAGCCGGATCCACGCAAGGTGATCTGGAACTGGGGCGTTCTCAGCACCGAAGTTGCGCCGCGAGCGGTACCCATCCTTCTGCTGGTCCGCACGGCCGCGGCCACCGACCCAGAGATGGCGGCGCTCCTCGAAGAGACAAACCAGGCCCGCCTCGCCCGCATGGCACATAACGCTCGGCAGCTCCTGAGCCGTGGCGAGCTCCGCGAGGGCGTGACGATCGAACAGGCCCGAGATGTCATGTTCGCCTACAGCTCACCCGAGCTGTACGAGATTCTGGTGCTTCGCCAGAGATGGTCGTTGGAGCAATACGGCCGGTTCGTCGGCGAGGGCATGATCGCGGCGCTTCTGCCTCAGCCGGGCAATCCGTCGAGATCCTTCTGAGGGCACGATCAACGGCCGGACGATATGAGAGGGACGGCACTCTTTCGCGCTGCGCCGTCCCTCGTCCGTTTGCCTAGCAGACTGTGCCGCTTGCCGCTACGGTGGTCGGCAGCTGGTAGAAGCGCAGCTGAAGCAACTTCAGGCCGTTGTTGTCATAGCTCCAGAAGTAGTTCTGAAGTGATGAATCGAAAAGAGGGGTCCGCGTCAAGTGGCCGTCGATGCACTGGCTGACAAAGAGCAGACTCCCACTCACGTTGCCGAAGACACTCTTGCCGTTGCTCCGTGTCTCGACCGTGATGTATTGCGAGGTCGAGCAAACGAGCACACCGGTCAAGTCGGTCGCGCAGGTCGTGGTCGATGAGCTGCCACCTGGCTTGGCCAGGGCTCGCGCCCAGACAGAGTAGGTGGTCGTAATGGTCGTCGCCGTTGTGCTGGCAACCGGATTGGGAAGCTGAAAGGCAGCACTTCCATCAAGGCAGTTGGGGTCGAGAACCTGGTAACTGCCTGGCGACAGACTGATGTTGCACTTCCCCTGAAGCGGCACGAAGATGTCGTGACCGTTCGAGCCCGTGGATGCCGAGCCGCCCTTGACGACACCATGGATGTTGAGGTCGTAATGCGGGCCGCTGGGCGCCCCGTTGCCCGTTGTGGCTTTCTGACTGATCGCTTGAGTCGTCGTCGTGGACGCGAGAGTCGCCGTCGCCTTATGCGCTTGGAATACCATCGCTAAAGTCGCCGGAGCCGCAGTCAAGGCGATGAGGCCGAATAAAGCTACGCCGAGGATGATGACGAGGATCGGTACGATGCGAGGTCGTGTCGGAAGATCGAACCATGCGCTCAATTAAGCACACCTCCCCGATAAGATCTGCCTCCATGCTCCATCCGTACTCCGCCACTCGCTAGCGACGTCACGCGCTCGGTACGTCGTCTGCGGTACTTTGGGCCGCCTCCGCTACGTCGCCTTACGTAATCCGTTACGACGTGTCGCCCACCTGTCAGTGCTCGCTTCGTAATCTGAGCCTGGGCGCCCACCTGCTTGTGGGGATCGACTGTGGGACCCGAGGTTAGACAAGGCATGAGCGAAAGCGAGGGGATCGACCCGCGCCGGTACCGCGCGGTCGTAACGGGCGCGGCCGGCTTCATCGGGTCGCACCTCGTTGAAGCACTGCTCGAGCATGGCCACGAAGTGGTCGGCATCGATGCCTTCACCTCGTCATATCCAGCGGCACTCAAGCGCTCGAACATCGCGGCGGCGAGCGCGCATCCATGCTTCGATCTCCTGCCGGCCGATCTCAATGAACTCGACCTGGAGGAGGTGCTTCGCCCGGGCGACGTCATCTTTCACCTGGGGGGCCAGCCGGGCGTTCGAGCCAGCTGGGGCAAGGATTTCGCCGACTACACGCGCGCCAATGTCGATGCCACCCAGCGGGTGCTCGAAGCGGCGAGAGCGCGCCAGGCAGCACGCATCGTCTTCGCCTCGTCATCGTCGGTCTACGGCGAGGCGCCGCTGCCGATGCGCGAGGACGGACCGCTTCATCCAGTTTCGCCGTACGGTGTGACGAAGTTGACGGCGGAGCTACTCGGGCTCGTCTACTGGAAGGCGTTCGCATTGCCGGTCGTGCCGCTCCGCTTTTTCACCGTCTACGGCCCGCGTCAGCGACCGGATATGGCATTCAACCGGTTCATCGATGCCATCGCGCAGGGAACGCCGATCGTCGTCTTCGGCGACGGAAGCCAGCGACGTGACTTCACCTACGTCGGCGATGTCGTCACCGCGCTGCTGGCCGCCGCGGCGGACGGCGAGCCGGGACAGCCTATCAACGTTGGTGGCGGTTCCACCGTAACGGTCGCGCAGTCCATCGCGATCATCGAGCGACTGGTCGGGCGGAAGGCTCTCATCGAACGGCGTCCCGCGCCACCGGGTGACGCCCGCGACACGCAGGCTGCCACCGATCGGCTGCACGCGCTGGGGGCGATCCCCAGGGTCGGCATCGAGGACGGCCTGGCACAGCAGGTGGACTGGCAGCTCCGCTCCATGCCCCGGCTGCTCTCGAGCGCCATCGTCGTGGGCGGCGAGGCGACGCACCGCGCCGGACGGGGCTCGGCGCCGCGCATCCTTCTCTATTCCCACGACACCTACGGTCTCGGCCATCTCCGCCGGAACACGACCATCGCCCACGGCCTCCTGCAGCGAACGCCCGATTTGGAGGTCACGCTTCTCACCGGGTCCCCGGTGGCCGAGCAGTGGCCGTTCCCGGATGGCGTGTCGATCGTCCGACTTCCGCCCGTCACCAAGGTCGGGCCGGAAGAGTATCAGCCGGTCGCGGCTCGCTCGATGTCGGCCGTGCGCGCTGAACGAGCCGGCATGATCGCCTCAACGCTACTGCGCTTGCGCCCAGACGTCTTCCTGGTTGACCACGCGCCGCTCGGCATGAAGGGTGAGCTGCGCCTCGCCCTTGAGATGGCCCGCGAGGAACTCCCCGGCACCCGGGTGGTGTTGGGCTTGCGGGACATCGTGGACGAGCCCGAGGTCGTGCGGGCAACCTGGAGCACGCAGGGCGTGTATCAGGCCATGGAAACGGCCTACCACCAGATCATCGTTTATGGCAGCCGCGAGCTCTTCGACGCGGCGAGCGAATATGACATTCCGGAGGCGGTCAGGCGACGCGTCCAGTTCAGCGGCTATATCGCCAAGGACCGCGGGCTCGAACAGAGCGTCAACGGCCGAAAGACCTGGACGCAAGCCCGTCGCGCCGGCGATCGGCGAGTCCTGGTGATGGGCGGCGGTGGCGGCGATGCGGCACCAATGCTGCTCGCCGCCATTGAAGCCTGGGAGAGCCTCCGATACCTGCTCAACGGCGAAGCCGTGATCGTCGTTGGCCCGCTGATGGCTCCCGCTGACCGGAGGGAGGTCGAGCGGCGGGCCCGTCAGGTTGCCGGTATCCAGGTCATCCATTCGTCCACGACGATGCTCAGCCTGGTCGCTGCCGCCGACCTGGTCGTCTCGATGGGTGGCTACAACAGCGTGGTCGAGGCGGTGGCGGCCCGCAAGCCGCTGGTCATCTGCCCTCGCACGGCGCCCCGTCGCGAGCAGTTGATGCGAGCGGAAATCATGGCGCGCCTGGGCCTCGCCCAGGTAGCCAGACTCGACGGTGAAGGTGATGCGGCCGCGCGCATCGCCGACGCGATGGTGGCGGCGCTCAAGGCCGGCCCACCGCCGGAGCGCGCCTGGCGAGCGATCGATCTTCGGGGAACCGAGCGGGTCGCCGACCTCTTGCTCGAAATGACCGAGCCCGTTTCTGTGCAGGTGGCCGCCTGATGGCGACGCGCTTCGCCTACCTCCTGAAGCGGTTCCCGCGTCTGTCCGAGACCTTCGTTCTGAATGAGATGCTCGAGTTGCAACGGCAAGGGGTTGAGCTGCGGATCTACGCCCTGATGGATCCGCTCGAAAAGCAGGCCCATCCCGAGGCGGCCCGGCTTCGCGCCCACATCGTCTATCTGCATGACCCGCGCCGACGGCTTCGTTCGTGGTCGCGACTGCTCGGCGGCGCCTTTCTCCAGGGGGTGTCCCATCCCCTCGGGGCATTGCGTGTCGTGTGGGCGCTCTGCTCGGTGCATCGCTCGCTTCCGTCGCTCCGTCACGCGATCGAGGGCCTCTGGCTGGCCCGCGACCTGCGCCGGAATGGCGTCGATCACCTGCACGCCCACTTCATCCACAGTCCGGCCGCGGTGGCGTACCTCGCGTCCCTGGCCGCCGGTCCCCCATTCAGCGTGACGGCGCACGCGAAGGACCTCTACACGACGCTACCACGCAATTTGCGGATCCGGGCGCGCGCCGCCCGGTTTGTCATCACCTGCACACGCTTTAACGCGGCGCACCTCGAAGGCCTCCTGTCGCAATCCCTTCCCGGTGCTCCCCCCAAAGGGAATGGAATCCACGTCCTCTATCACGGCACGGACCTGAAGCGGTTCCGCCCGGACCGCTCGGGCGTTGAAGCGGATCGGATTCTCTCCGTCGGCCGTCTCGTCTCCAAGAAAGGCTTCGAGGACCTGGTTGATGCCCTCGCGCTCATTGATACGAAAGGCCTTCGAGTCCGAGCCGATGTCTATGGAGGCGGCCCGCTTCGAGACGAGCTGGAAGTGAGGGCAAACCGCTCAGGCCTCGAGGGACGACTGATCTTCCATGGGGCGCGGCTGCAGGACGAGATCATCGCCGCCTACCGGCGCGCGGCGGTCTTCGTGCTGGCGCCGGTCGTCACGGGTGACGGGGACCGGGATGGCATCCCTAACGTCCTGGTCGAGGCGATGGCCTCGGGCGTTCCTGTCGTGGCGACGCGGATCTCGGGCATCCCTGAGCTGATCACCGATGGCATCGACGGTCTGCTGGTAAGGGAACATGATCCCGCGGCGCTCGCCGGCGCCATCGAACGGCTGCTGCGCGACCCAGGGCTCGCCGCTCGGTTGGGCCGGGCGGGGCGGGTTCGCGTGGAGCGGGACTTCGACCTGGTCGCGAACACCCGGCGTCTTCGTGCCCTGTTTGTGGGAATCCCGCTGGAAGATCGCCTTCTGGAGACGGCGGCGTGAGGATTGCCTACGTTTGCGCCGATCCCGGCATCTCGGCCCTGGGCGACAAGGGAGCGTCCGTTCACCTGCGCTCGCTCGCCGGGGCCCTGGCGCGGCGCGGCCACGCCGTGACATTGCTCAGCACGCGGTTGGACGGCGCGAATCCGCCGCCGCCCGATGTGACTCTTACCCAGCTTACTGACGGGTCACTGACCCATATTCGCTGACCGAACAGAAGGTCCAGGAAAGCTGCCGCACGCTCGGCATCGCGCACATCCTCGAGGTCAACGCGCCACTCGTCGATGAGGCGGCCCGATATCGCGGGCTGCAAGACCTTGCCGTCTGGCGTGCGCGCGAGGGCAGCGTCCTCCGCGCCGCGGATGCCGTGGTGGCCGTCTCGCCCGCCATTCGCGCACATGCGATCCGCTGCGGCGTGGCGCCCGATCACGCGATGGTCGTGCACAACGGCGTTGACCTCGAACGGTTCGAGTCGCTGAATGGAGAGCCCGTGCGACAGCGGTATCGGCTTGGGAATGCCCGCGTCGTGGGCTTCGCGGGCAGCCTGAAGGCCTGGCATGGCGTCGACATCCTGCTTCGCGCGGCGGTCCGACTCCATACGGACGTCCGAGTTCTGATCGTGGGCGACGGGCCCGAGCGGGGCAAGCTGGAGGCGCTGGCCAGCGAACTGCGCATCGCCGATCGCGTCGTCTTCGCCGGGGCCGTTCCGCATCACGCGATCCCGGAGCACCTGGCCGCGATGACCGTGGCGGCGGCGCCCTACCTGCGCCAGACGGACTTCTATTTCTCTCCGCTCAAGATCGTCGAGTATCTCGCCGCGGGACTCCCGGTTGTGGCCAGCGAGCAGGGCGATCTTGCTCATCTGGTCGGCAAGGCCGGTCTGATGGTGAGTCCGGATGATGCTGTCGAGCTGGCCGACGCGCTCGACAAGGTCCTCGGTGATCCTGAGCTTCGCCGCGCCATGCACTTCGCGGCACGCCGGCACGCCGCAGGCATGTCCTGGGACGCGGCCGCCGCGCAGGTCGAGACCGCGCTGATCTCAGCTGTGGCCAGGAGCAGATCCGCCGCTTTCAACCGGGAAACGGCGTGATCGCGGCCGTCCGGCTCCTCCTTCCCTTCGCCGCCCGTTACTGGCGCAGCCTCTTGCTCGCACTCATGGCGATGGGTGGCGAGATTCTCACCGCGGTGCTGGCGCCCATCCCGATCCAGCGGGCCATCGACCAGGTCATCCGGCCCATCCTCGCCAGTCGCCAGCACGTCGGCAACCACGAGGTGCTGATGCTGGCCGGTCTTGCGCTGCTCGTCGTCGTGATCGCGTTGCTCGACGCGGGCTTTACCTATCTCGATCTTCGCCACACAACGCGCAGCGCGCAGCAGGCGGTCACCGACCTACGCCGCGCGCTCTTCGCCCACGTGCAGCGCCTTTCGCTCGCCTTCCATCACGATGCCGAGACCAGGCTTGGCGATCTGCAGGTCCGTCTCGGAACCGACGTGCAGGCCCTGCAGGACCTGGTGGCGACGACCCTGAGCAGCTTCATCACCAATACCGGCGCCGCCATCGTGATGATTGCCTTGCTCTTTCAGGTGGCGCGGCCGATCGGCCTGGTCGTGCTGCTGGGCGCGCTGCCGGTGTTGCTGTTGGCCGGTCACTATCGCATCCGGATCAAGCAGGTGAGTCGCGAGGCGCGCAAACGCGAAGGGAGGGTGAGCGCCATCATCAATGAGACCCTGGGCGCCGCGCGACTGGTACAGGCATACGGGCGCGAGGCTGAGGCCAGTCACCGGATGCATCGCGAGAGTGAAGCGGGGCTGCAGGCCGCGCTTGACGCCGGCGAGCTCCAAGCCCGGGTCCAGCCGATGGTGGAACTGGCCTCGGCGTTGCTGACCGGATTGGTGCTCGTCCTGGCGGCGACCCTCGCTATCCAGCGCGTGATCACCGTCGGCCAGCTGACACTCGCCATCGCCTACACGCGCGGCACGCTGGGGGCACTGCGGCAGCTGGCGAAGCTTTCCACGCAGACCCAGAAGGCCGCTGTCGGAGCAGAGCGGCTGAATGAGATCCTCGACAGGGCGCCGGTGATCAACGACCCGGCGCGACCGCAGCGATTGCCGGACGGACCTCTCGCCATCGTCTTCGAGCGCGTGACGTTTGGCTACCGGCCCGACAACCCGATCCTCATCGACCTGTCATGGACGATTCCCGCGGGCGCATGCGCGGCCCTCGTCGGACCGACCGGGGCGGGCAAAACCACGTTACTCTCGCTCGTCCCGCGCTTTTATGACGTGTCGGCCGGGCGCGTGCTGGTCGGCGGCATCGATGTGCGCGACCTCGCGCTGGCCGACCTCCGTGCGCATGTCACGCTCGTATTGCAGGAAAGCCTGTTGCTGCGCGACACGATCTGGAACAACATCGCCTATGGACGCTCCAATGCGACCCGCCGCCAGATCATGGCGGCCGCCGACGCGGCCGGCGTGACCAGCTTCATCGATAACCTCGACGAAGGCTTCGACACGATGGTGAGCGAGCGCGGCACGACGCTCTCCGGCGGGCAGAAACAATGCATCGCCATTGCCCGGGCTCTCCTGCGCGACACGCCCATCGTGATCATGGACGAGCCGACGAGCAACCTCGACCAGGAAACCGAGGCACTGGTGGTGCGTGGTCTGCAGCGGCTGATGCAGGGCCGCACCTCCATCACCATCGCGCACCGGCCAAGCACGATCCAGCATGCGACCATGATCGCGTCCCTGGAAGAGGTGGCCGAGGCTCAGCCCGGCGGGAACGTTCGGCCATCCCGGCTGGTCGGGAGCGGGAGACGAGATTCGAACTCGCGACCACCTATTTGGAAAACAGGGGCTCTACCAACTGAGCTACTCCCGCGTCGCGGCCGTATTTTATCGCGCGGGCGGCGGTAGCGACCTTACGGGCGGTCGTCGATCCAGGCCTCGCCTTCGGTGTAGACCTCTTTCTTCCAGATCGGCACCGTGTGCTTCAGCTCGTCGATGAGCCACTCGCAGGCGTCGAACGCCTCGCCGCGATGCGACGCCGCCACGGCGATCACCACGCTGACCTCCCCCACCGCCAGGGTCCCAATCCGGTGGACCACCGCGACGCCTGAAATCGGCCAGCGACGGCGCGCCTCCTCCGCGAGGTCCTCCATCTGCTTGCCCGCCATCGACCCATAGGCCTCGTAGACCAGCGCCCGAACCTGTTTGCCGCGCGAATGCTCGCGGACGATGCCCTGGAACAGCACCAGTGCCCCATCCGCGTCGCTGCGGATCCCCTGCGCAATGGCCATCGGGTCGAGGGACTCCTCGCGCAAGTCCACCACACCACGCCGCTCGCCGATGGCGCCTCCACTCACGGGCGGAATCACGGCCAGCTCGTCACCCTCTTTCAGGGGGTCATCCCATCCCGCGTACTCCGAGTTCACCGCACATCGGAAGGAGCGCGGAAGCGGCCCAAGGTCAAATTGCGTGCTCAGCTGACTCCAGGCGTCCGCGGCGGTCGCCCCGGCCGGCAGCGCCAGGTCAATATTGGGCTGCCCGACCAGCTCGCGGGGCTTGGCAAAGAGCACCACGCGTACCTTCATGGCGTCATGATACGGCCGCTCGTTTGGGGAATTTGGGAACCAATATCTTCTCCACCCGCAGCTCTCCCTCGAATGCCAGCCGGGCCATCGACCGCTCTGTGCCGCCGAACTGCGGACGCGTCGCCGTCCCCGGGTTGATGAAGCGGGTTCGCCCGATCACCTCGTCGCGAAAACGGTGGGTGTGGCCGTGGATCACGACGTCGAACCCGGCCGCCCAGCGCGCCCGCTGTTTGTCGAGGTCGTGGACCATGCCGAGACGCCAGCGTCCGATCGTGCCCTCGATCGTCGTCGGGTAGCGCGAGTCGCTGGGCGCATTGCCGTTGACCACCACCAGCCGTCCAAGGCGGCGCAGTCCCTCGAGGACATCGGCGCTGCCCCAGTCGCCCGCGTGCCAGATCTCATCCACACCCGCGAATTCCTTCGCCACGTAAGCCAGAAGCGCCTCGATGTCGAAGCTCCCCTGCGTGTCGGCAAGCAGTCCGATCTTCATCGAAACAGGTCGGTCGCCGGATCCCGCAAAAGCGTCTGCACGCGGCCGTCGCCGGCCGCGGAGGCTCCACGGATCAGGGCGACCGGGACCCGGTCCAGTTTACCCATCACCAGCTCCGCCGCGGAAGCGAGCTCATCGACGATCGCCAGCTCGGTGCCCTGTAACTCATAGCCGCCTGGGTCCTCCTGGCCCCGGTAGTCACGCATCGCCATGACGCCGGCCGCGCCGATGGCGACGTTGACCTGCCCTTCGCGCCACGGCCGGCCGAAGCTGTCGGAAATCACGATGCCGACCTCGACACCCGACAATCCCTGGAGACCTGCCCGCAGCCGCCGGGCCGATTCGTCGGGGTGCTCGGGGAGCAAGACGACCATCTCCTTGCCCCCCGTATTCGATCGATCGACGCCGCTGTTGGCACAGATGAAACCATGTCGCGTTTCCGTGATCAGGACGCGCGGAGCCTCACGGACGATCCGCACCGACTCAGACAGTATGACCTCAACGTGGCGCGGGTCGAAGCCGATTCGCTGGCCGATCTCGGTTGCCCGCACGGATGGATGCACCCGGTCGAGTGACACCACCCGGCCTTCGGCTTTCGACACCACCTTCTGGGTGATGACGACAACATCGCCTTCCTCGAGAGACATGCCAAGCCGCGCAAGCGCGTCGCCGATGAGGTCAGGCAGCGACGCGCCCTTGACGATCTCAGGGAGGCCGGCGACGGGATAGATCGAGACCGCACTCAAGCGTACGGCGGCGTGCTCGCAAGCGCCCGATCGGCGACGCCGAGTTCCTGCAGCAGGCGACGCGTCGCGGTGTCACGGGGTAGCTGCATGAAGGCAATGACGTCCTCGGGCCGGTCGAGGTCGTATCGGAGGCCCTCAACGTCCCTGACCGCCAAACTGCGGTTGGCGCGCCGCGCCTCCGCCTGGTGCAGGCTGAAGCTGTCCTCGCCGAAGCGCAGCGTGATCGCGTGCGGCGGCACGAGCCGCAGCCCGTTGGTGCCGAGGCGCTCGCGATCTGGTGCGAGCACCACCTCGATTTCCGGCCGGTACGTACATAGATCGGACAGCTCTCGCGGCGTCACCGCGGGAACATCGCCTGGAATCGTGAGCGCGGCCGTGAAGCCTCGCTCCCAGGCCGCGGCGAACCCCTGTCGCACCGCCGCGCTCTGACCCTGGCCAATGCGGTCGACCAGCGGCTCGAGGCCGAAGCGACGCCCTTCTTCGAGGATGTCCGGGTCGTCCGAAATGACGAAGCGCCCGTACATCGTCAGCGTCGTCACCGCCGCAAAGACCTCGCGGGCCATCACGCCGGCCAGCTGTTCGCGCTCGGGCTCGCTCAAGACCGGCTCGAGCCGATGTTTGGCGCGGCGCGGTGACTTGACCGGGACGACGATGGCGAGGGTCACGCGGCCGCCGGTTCCCGCAGCAGGTCCACCGCGGTTGAGGCGACGTCGCGAGCCGAATCGACATCATCCAGCATCGTCGGCCGCAATGCGATCCGGTAGCCGAGGGCCGCGATCGCCGGCGCAAGCGCCGCATCTTCGGTGTCGAGAACGAAGCCGCTGGCGAGATCCTGGTATCGCTCCGCGACCCCGAGCGCATCCGGCCGTGCGCCCTCCGCGCGCAGGAGCTCGACGGTCGGTCCTTTGACGGCGCGACCGCCGATGAGCGGCGAGACGGCCACAGTTTTCTCGCGGGCGGCGCGCAGCAGCGACCGCATGCCGGGCACGCGCAGAATCGGTCCGATGCTGATGCTCGGGTTGCTCGGTGCGATCAGCACCAAGCGAGCCGCCGCGAGCGCCTCCGCAATCCCCGGCGCCGGGCTGGCCTCGTCGAGCCCGGTCCAGTAAATCTCGCGGACCGCCGGCCGCCAGCGTTCGCGGACGAAGTACTCCTGAAAATGCAGATCGCCCGCGTCGGTTTTGAGCCGGGTCTCGATCCGAGCGTCGCTCATGGGAAGGATCCGGCTGCGGACGCCCAAGCGCTCCGCGAGCTCCGCGGTTACCCGATGGAGGGGCGCACCGGCGGCGAGCCGTCCAGTCCGATACAAGTGCGTCGCGAGATCACGGTCACCCAGCTGGAACCAGGATCGGTCCGTCAGATGGCCGAAGGCCGCCTGAGTGGTGAACGTGTCGCCGCGGATCCCCCAGCCACGCGACTCATCCGCTACGCCGGCCAGCCAGTAGGTGACCGTATCGAGATCGGGGGCGATATAGAGGCCGTGCCACCACATGTCGTCGCCGGTATTGCCGATCACAGTGATTTCTTCGGGCGGCACCACGCGCACCAGCCCCCGGAGAAATCGCGCTGCACCCACGCCGCCCGCAAGGACGGCGACAGGCCACGCACTCATTCGAGCATCATAGGAAACAATGTCACTCTTCCAGGCCCTCGTATTGGCCTTACTTCAGGGCGTCACCGAGCTCTTCCCGGTGAGCAGCCTCGGACATACCGTCATCCTGCCCAAGCTGCTGGGCTGGAATATCAATCAGGCCGATCCGACCTTCCTCGCCTTCGTGGTCCTGCTCCACGTCGGAACGGCCATCGCCCTGGCGATCTATTTCTGGCGCGACTGGCTGGCCATCGTCCGGGCGGTATTCCGCAGCATGGTCGACGGCCGGATGCACGGCACGGCAGAGGAACGCCTCGGCTGGCGGCTGATCGCGGGGACCGTCCCCGCCGGCCTCGTGGGCGTCCTGTTCCAGAAACAGGTGCAGAGCTTATTTGGCAACCCCCGTGCGGCGGCCGCTTTTCTGATCGCGAACGGCGTCATCATGTTCGTCGGGGAGCGGGTTCGCCGCCGCGCCGTGGCAGTCGACGATGGCCGGACGAAGCTCGACGCCCTCCCGGTGCGAACCGCGGTTGGCATCGGTTCGGCGCAGATCCTTGCGCTGCTGCCGGGCATCTCCCGCTCCGGGACCACGATGGTGGCCGGCCTGCTTGCCAACCTCACGCACGAGGCCGCCGCGCGCTTCGCGTTCCTACTGGCGACGCCCATCATTCTTGGCGCCGGCGTTCTCAAAATCCCGGACCTCTTCACCCCGGTCGCGTTTCCCCATCTCGCGGTCTACCTGGCTGGAGGCGTGATGGCCGGCGTGGCGGCCTTCCTGAGCGTCGCCTACCTCATGCGATACTTTCGGGTGGGACGGCTTGATCCATTTGCCTACTATTGCGCGGCGTTCGGGGTCGTTTCCCTGATCCTGCTCAGCCGCTGACCTTCAGGAGGACCCATGCAAGATAACGCGCTGCAGAACAATCCGCTTGCCTTTTTCGCGGGCCTCGTGCTCTTCTTTGCCGGCCTCCTGGTAGCGCTCTTCTACCTCATCGTGCGGACCGCCACCGAGACCACGATCCTGCCGGGACAGCATTTCCGGCTCAAGCACTTCATTTTGGCGCTGGTCGTCGCGGCGGCCGGCGCGGTGCTCGCCTCCTTCGCCCGTCCGCGCGGATCGGCGATGTCCGATCGGACCAGCTTTAACGGCTAAGGCGGACAATTAGCGCATGGCGCAGATCGGCTATGCGGCCATGCTCGAGCAGTTCCATCCGCGCGAGCTGGTTGATTTTTGCGAGAAGGCGGAGGCCGCGGGATTCTCAGGGGTGATGGCGGCCGATCACGTGCAACCATGGACCCCGCAGCAGGGCAACGCCGGATTCGTTTGGTCGTTCATGGCGGCGGCCGCCGAGCATACGCGTGGCGACATCGGTCCGGGAGTTACCTGTCCCTCGTTTCGATCGCATCCGGCCATCATCGCCCAGGCCGCAGCGACGATGACCGCCATGTACTCGGGCCGTTTCTGGCTCGGGCTGGGATCCGGTGAAGCCCTGAACGAGCACGTCGTCGCCAGCTACTGGCCGGAGGTCGCCGAGCGCATCAACCGCATGTTCGAATCGATCGAGATCATCCGCAAGCTCTTCACCGGAAAGGACGTGAAGCACAGCGGCGAGTACTACAAGATGGAGACGATGCGGCTCTGGACCATGCCGGAGCAGCCTCCGCCCATCTATGTCGCGACCGCCGGGCCGGTCACCGCGGAGAAGACCGGGCGGGTGTGCGATGGCATCATCACCGTGGGCGCGCCCGAGGAGAAGATCGGCACCGTCTTCGAGCGCTTTGAGAAGGGCGCGCGCGAGTCCGGCCGCGATCCGTCCAAGCTGCACAAGATCCTGCAACTCCACCTGTCCTGGGCACCAACTGACGAGGAAGCGATGCGCAACGCCATGACCGAGTGGCCGAACGGCGGGATGAAATTCCCAAAGGCCGATATCCGCCCACCGTTCGATTTCGAGCAAATGGCCAAAATTGTTCGACCCGAAGACTTCAAAGGCCGGATGCTGATCTCGTCCCGACCTGGGCTTCGATCGCGTCTACCTGCACAACGTCGGCCGCAACCAGCGCGAATGGATTGACGTCTTCGGCAAGCAGGTCCTCCCCAAACTCCACTAAGGTGCGGGCGGCTCACCCAACCGCCATCGCCGCGGCGATCGATGTCGAGCTGCGGCGTAATCGCAATCCGGCTCGAGCCCCCGCGGAGAAGGCCTACCTGAAGAGCGATCTCGATTTCCTCGGCGTCGGACTCCCGCAAATGCGGCAAATTGTCCGGGGGGTCAAGCGAGCAGATGATAGGCTCGACCGCCGGCAGCTCGTGTCGCTCGCCAGCATCCTTTGGAGAACCCCGGTCTTCGAGCGGCGCATGATGGCTGTCCTGCTCCTGGAAGCGTTCGAGCCGCTTCTGCAGCCGGTCGATATCGCGCTGCTGGAGCGGCTGATCCGGCAGTCGAAGACCTGGGCGTTCGTCGACGAACTGGCGATCGTCATTGTCGGTCCGCTGGTGGAGCGTTCGCCGGGCCTGCTCCGCGTCCTCGATCGCTGGGCACAAGACAGCGACTTCTGGGTGCGCCGCTCCGCCATGCTGGCGTTGCTGCGGCCCTTGCGATGGGGTCGTGGCGACTTTCTCCGCTTCGCGCGTTACGCGGACCGAATGCTCGAGGACCGCGAATTCTTCATCCGCAAGTCGATCGGATGGATCCTCCGCGAGACCGGCAAGCGCCAGCCCGACGTGGTCTACGCCTGGCTGCTGCCGCGCGCGGCGCGGGCCTCGGGCGTCACCGTCCGCGAGGCCGTGAAATATCTCTCTGGAGCGCAGCGCGCCGAAGTCCTGTCGGCATACGGCTCAGCTCCGGGGCGCCGCTGACTCCGCTTCGCGTTTCAGATACGCGTTTCGCTGACGCAAGAGCCGGCTCATGTACTGACGAAGAAAGAGGACATCCGCCAACCGGCCGAGTAGCCCCAGGGGCGAGGTGTAGTCAAAGGTGTCGAGCATCTCGGTTCCACCCTCCACTGCCAGGAAGTGGTGCTCGTGGCGAAAGCGCCGAAAGGCACCACGGACCATCTCATCGACGAAGCGGCGCGGTGGCTCGAATTCTGTAATGCGTGATGTCAGGCGCTGCCTGACGCCGAAGTGCGTCGCCTCCCACGTCACCTCGTCACCCGGCCCGAGCAGGCCGGAGGTCACGCCGCCGACGGCCCGCTCGCGCGAGGCCGCGGTCGAGCGCTGATGGAACTCGACCT
>VBEQ01000035.1 GCA_005881235.1 Chloroflexota bacterium
GGACTGGCGAGACGTGGCGACCTCGGAATTGTTGACCGCGTCAACGCCTTACTCGCGAATCCAAAGATAGGCAACCTGATGGTGGAAGCGGCTGGCGAGCTGGCCGACCCGCGCTTGATCCCGGCCCTGGAGCGACTACGAGAGGCTGGTTGGGCCGCGAGCGACCCTCTCGGGGCGATCCTTGAGACTGCGATTGGCGCGTACCGAAGCGGCAAGCCGGTTTCCAGAGACGCTTAGATAACGCGATGACCACGGCGGGCTGCGTGTACTGCCAGAGGCTTCCCGAATCGAACTATCAACAGCCCCGCGCGGTGGTCACTGCAGTTCTCAGCGACGCCGCGACGTCGGTCATTCGACTTGATGTGGACTGGGGCAGTTGGCAACCACGACAAGAGGCGCTCGAGCTCGCTCCGGCGAGTCTTTACGCTGCGCAACATCCTCATGCCGAGGTGCAACAGCTTCATCAGCTCCGTTACGCACGGGAAAACACCCTCACGTTTGAAACGGTCGGCAAGTCGAACGGCCCCCCTCTTGCGGGCGAACAATTCGTGTTCGGCGTGTGGTGGATTCCCGATGCGACGGTCCTCGTCGGCGCGTCCATCCAATGGCGGAAGGCAGTGGCAACGGGACACAACCACTGCCTGCTCTGCTGGAAAGACCTCGACGATACGGAGGCTTGCACGCCAGGCACTGCCAAGAATGATTGGGTCTGCCCTTCCTGCTACGCGGAGTACATCGAACATGGTCCGCCCTGGGCTCGGCGAGGGTCAGTAGCCGACCGCTGAGCTCGGTTAGATCGATGCGGAAGGATCTTCCAAGGGTTCCGCGGCGACACACAGCGGACACTCTTCCGGAGCCCAGAGGTTGTTCCCCAGCCGCTCGAGCGCTTCCAGAGCGAGATCGTGCTCAGCAGCGAAACTCGTCGACCACCGTCCGAGCGCAATGAGCGTCCCGAATGCAACGGGCCGCGCGCCGCAGGCAACGAGATCCTCATAGGTTCCGCGCACGGCCGATCCCGCGTTCGTGACGTCGTTCACGATCGCGACCGTCGCTCCTTGCAATCCATCGCGCAGCGCGTTCGGGATCCGGTAGCGCACCTGGTACAAGGCATCCGACGGCGGCCCAGCAAAGCGTTCGGCAAACGCGAACGCAACGTCACACTGCTCCGCCACCATCTGCGCCAGGAAGGCGCCGCCCGTCAGCGGGCCGGCGACAACCTCGAAACGCGGTCCCCGTTGCAGGCGCTGGGCGAGCGCGATGGCGAACGGCCGGAGCACCGTGGGGCGCTGCAGCAGCAGATCGGGCTCCAGCCAGCGATCACCGTGATGGCCGGACTCGAAACGGAAATGTCCGCTGCGGCGGGCCATCAGGTCGACCAGGCTTTTCGCGGGCACGAGCTACGCTAGCATCCGATCGTTGGCTGCACCACTCGACATCTCCGCCTATCCGCCTGATGGGATGGAAATCCGGCTGATCGAACGGTTCACAACGCTCAAAGGCCGGCGCATCCTCGAAGTCGGCTGCGGCGACGGGCGGCTCACCATGCAATACGCCCCGACCGCGCGACAGGTGTTAGCAATTGACCCGGATCGACTCAGCATCGAGGATGCGCTCGATGAGCAGGCCGCACTTCGCATCCCAAATGTCACGTTTCGCGTTGGCTCCATCGAGCGTCTGCCCGCTCGCGGCGCGCCCTTCGACGTCGCCCTCTTCAGCTGGTCGCTTTGATGAATCGCGATCAGGGGCATGGTCCATGCCCTCCAGCGAGCGGGGCAGCGGCTGCGATCAGGCGGCAGCCTCATCAGCATTCGGCCGCACGAGACCCAGCTCCCACTCGTCTCCATCATCACGCCGTCGCGACGGATACCCGTCGCGCGACTTCCCACCCCGGGGTTTGACGATAGGCAGTCGGCGGCGGACGCCGCCCTGGAGCGCGTCGTTGCGGAGGGCCGCTTCGCGCTCGCCGGCATCCGTAACGGTCGCTACCGCAGTCTCCTCGACAACCCCACTCAGCTGCGCATCTATCTCGAGCTGATCAACCCGCCGCGACCGCGGTTTCCCCCCGGTCGTCGAGCCCATCTGCTCGACCTCTGGCGAGCGCGACCTCGCGGTTCCAGGATCGAAATCGCGGAGTGGATCGTCATGACCGCGCTCCGCCGCCTCTGAAAGCCATGCGGGAAACCCGCTTTAGGCTTCTCTTAGCTGGAGCGGCTAGAGTAAGAGCACCGCAATCCGACGCATAGATAAGTAGGAGGGGTTCAATTGTCACTCGGCTGGCTCATCGTGCTGGCGATCATCGTCATCGTCGTGGTCTTCCTCGCGCTCACCTACAACCGGCTGGTCACACTCCGGCAGCGGGTCAAGGAGGCGTTTTCGGACATCGACGTCCAGCTCAAGCGCCGCCATGACCTGATTCCCAACCTGGTCGAGACCGTCAAGGGGTACGCCGCCCACGAGCGCGGCGTCTTCGACGAGGTCACCCAGGCGCGGGCCGGCGCGATCGCGGCCGGCGCGCAAGGCCCGCAGCAGCGAGCGGCGGCGGAAGACATGCTGACCGGTGCACTGCGCTCCCTGTTCGCGGTCGCCGAGGCGTACCCGCAGTTGCAGGCCGTGCAGGAGTACAAGGACCTGTCGGAGAACCTGCGCGACACCGAGGACAAGATTCAGTTCGCGCGACGCTTCTATAACGGCCAGGTGCGCGACTACAACACGGCTTTGCAGACCTTCCCCACCGTCGTCCTGGCAGGCGCAATGGGCTTCACGTCGTCCGAATACTTCGAAGTCGAGGCGCCCTCGGACCGCGAGGTCCCGAAGGTCAGCTTCACGCCCTCCGCGTAGCACAGCGTGGACCAGCCCGGCGTCGCAGGCGGACCAACGCCGGCGGCGCACGTCAACGTCTACGACGAGATCGCCGGCAACCGCTGGCGCACGTGGTTGCTGATCGGGCTGTTCGTCGGGCTGGTGGCGCTCCTCGCCTACGTCCTGGGCGCGGTCGCGGTGGGCGGCAATACCGGCTTCTTCATCCTGCCCTTTGCGCTGGCGATCTCCGGCGGTTCGGCGCTGGTGTCCTACTTCGCCGGTGACAAGATCGTGCTCGGGATGTCCCAGGCACACGAAGTCTCCGCCCAGCAGGAGCCCCAGCTGCACCACGTCATCGAGGAGCTGGCGATCGGCGCCGGCATCCCCAAGCCGAAGGTCTACGTCATCGAAGACAGCGCGCCGAACGCGTTTGCGACCGGTCGCGACCCGGCGCACTCCTCGGTGGTCGTAACCCGCGGCCTGCTGGACAAGCTGGACCGCAATGAGCTGCAGGGAGTGCTCGCCCACGAGCTCTCCCATGTCCGCAACTTCGACATCCGCGTGATGCTGATCGTCGCCGTCCTGCTCGGGATGGCGGCCCTCCTCTCCGATTGGATCTTCCGCAGCATGTTCTGGGGCGGCGGTCGGGGACGTGACCGCGATCGCGGCGGCAACGCGATCCTCCTCATCATCGGCCTGGTGCTCGCCATCCTCACGCCGATCATCGCCCAGCTGATCCAGCTCGCCGTCTCACGCCGGCGCGAGTACCTCGCCGACGCCTCGGGTGCCCTGCTGACGCGTTATCCCGCGGGCCTGGCCAGTGCGCTCAGGAAAATCGCCGCCGACAAGGAGGCGCTCGAGGTCGCCAATAAGGCGACCGCTCCGCTTTACATCGCAAACCCGCTCAAGGATGCCCCGCGCTTCCTCGACGGGCTCTTCGACACCCACCCGCCGATCGAGGAGCGGATCAAGCGACTCGAAGCGATGTAGCCAGAAGACCACAGCGGGTGAATCCCGCTGCGGGTGGGTATCTATATGGCAGGCACGTCGGGACGCTTTGACGTCCCTCCATTCTCAGGTTGCTGAGCCTGGCCCTAAAGGTCGATCGCGCAACCAGTGGCTTCCGATAGGGAGCCGGAAGGAGAACCGAATGTCATCAGAGCAGAACAAGGCGATCGCGCGGCGTATCCCGGTCGAGGTTTTCTCGCAAGGACGCCTTGAGGTCGTCGACGAGATCCTGGCGCCGGACTTTACCGAGCACATCGCGCTTCCCCCGGGCGTACCTGGCGGTCGCGAGGGTGTCAAGGCTGTCGCATCGGCGCTACGCAAGGGATTTCCGGACATCACCTACCGAGTCGATCTTCAGATCGCCGAGGGGGACTTCGTGGCTGCCTATGTGACCGTCAGCGGGACCCACAAGGGCGAGGTGTTTGGAATGCCCGCCACCGGAAAACACGCGGAGTGGGCGGAGACACATATCGTCAAGCTGGCCAACGGCAAGATTACGGAGCACTGGGGCGTCGTGGACCAGTTGGGGATGCTTCGGCAACTCGGCCTGGCCCCGGCTTCCGAACCGGTCCTGGCCGGCCGCTCGAGCTAACGATTCGCCGGGGGTCAGGGTGGCGTCACCTTGACCTCCGGCACCTCCCGATCGCATCGATCCTCTCCTTACCAGGCTCCACCACCGCCACCACCGCCGCCTCCGCCGGAGAAGCCGCCACCACCGCCGCCGCTCCCTCCACTCCCGCCCGGGGTTTCCGCCACGGCCGTGCTGAGGTTGCTCGAAAAACCCTCCAGGCTGCTGGCAAACACGACCGCCGTGAACGCGCCGTGCCCCTGGTACCAGCTCGACACCGCGGCGCTGGTATCGATGCCTTCGAACGCCTTCGCCCAGCGGTGCACGCAGCCGAAGACAATCGCGTAGGGCAGATACTGGGTGAAGATTTCCGCTTTCTCGGCGAACGCCTGCCGGTCTTTCTCGGCCGCGTTCATGTAGACGCGGAATCCCAGCGTCTTCCTGAACAGATCCGTGCCCAGCGCCGTGCGGCGCGGCATCCAGGAGTTGGTCGCGATGATCAGAGACCCAACCAGGATGACCGCGACACCCAGCAACCCCCAGCCGGCGAGCGCGCCCAGGCCCAGGGCGACCCCAAACCCGATCAGCACCACGAAGATGCCGAGGAATACCCACAGGACGCGGGTCGTCTGTGGGTTGCCGGTAAACCAGCGAAGCCGGACCGAATCTTCGTAGAGCAGCTTCTCAGCCTGGCCCAGGGGAAAGCGGAAGGTGCCCTTGAGTGCCGAAAGCCGGGTTTGCTTCACCTTTCCGTCGAACAGCCCATTAAAGATCGCCGCCTCGTATGGCAGAAGTCCCGCCGCCTGGTCTTTGATTTGGACCAGCTCCCAGTCGTGCTTGCCATTCTTGACTTCCTTGATCGTCAGGTAGCCGCGGACCGCCAGGTCGACGATGGTCGCGGTCACGTCCTTGGTATCGGCACTCTCGTCGAGGATCAGGCCCAGCTGCGCCGGCCGCAGGTTATCGGGTGGCTGGTACTCGGGCACGAGCGCTTCCGGACGGAAGAGCGGTCGTACCCGCTCGGTCGGATCCTTGGTCAAGTAGTACGCCGTTGCATACTCCATGTCGCGGCCTCGGCGCCAGACCATGCGGCCCACCCAGGCGGCACCGAGCAGGAACAAGAGCACCGCCCCGGCCACGGGCGCCGGTCCGACGCTGAAGAATGCCAGGAACGTCCGCGGCCTGGCCTTGAGGATGGGGACGACGGTGCCCGCGACGCCCTTCTTCATGCCCACCACGACCGTCAATTGCTCACCCGGTGGGAGGATGCGAGTGGCACCGAACCTCGCCTGACTCGCCGTCGATGCGCTGCGACAGGCTTCTCGGGATCCCAGCTGGCCTTGAAAGCAGTTGATCCACAGGAGACCGTCGGAAGGGACGG
>VBEQ01000036.1 GCA_005881235.1 Chloroflexota bacterium
TGAGCTGGCTGCGCACCAGCAACGGGCAGATCGTCGACGGCTCCGGTCGTAAAGTGTTGCTCCGCGGTTTCAATGTTGCCGCGCTGGTCTCCTATCCCAATGACCCGCCGGCGCCGCTCGACGAGATGGACGCGACCCTCATGCAGCAGGCAGGCTTCGATGTCGTACGTCTGGGGATCGATTGGGCGCAGCTCGAGCCAGAGCGCGGCCGCATCAACCAGGCCTATCTCGACCGGGTCACCGGCGCGGTCGCGACGCTCAACCGGCATGGGCTCTACGTCATCCTCGATATGCACTTCCGTCTTGGCTGGAGCCCGCACTTTGGCTACTCCGGCGCACCCGCCTGGGCGACCATCGGCGTCCCCAACTGGAATCCCTTGCACGAGTCCTGGAGCCCAGCTCTTTCGCCCGCCGCGTTCATGTCCGACACCTATTTCTGGCTGTCGTCCGACTGGAAAAAGGACTTCTACCTGACCTGGCAGGCGGTCGCGACCCGCTTCAAGGACAACGCCGGGGTGGCCGGTTACGACATCTTCAACGAGGCGCATCCGCTACCGATCCCACCCCGTATCTTCGAGAAGTTCTACCTCTTTCCGATGTTCAAGGACGCGATCGAGGCGATCGGCCGCGTCGACTCGAATCACCTGTTCTTCATCGAGGGCATCTTGTTGCTCACCATGAACACCGCGGTCGTCCCGCTCAAGGTGTCGAACCTCGTCTACGGCACGCACGTCTACGAGGGCTCCCTCGTCCCGCCCCACTGGAATGGCGACCCGACGTTTCTCCGGTCGCGGTTTCAGCAGCGCGCCAGGGAGGCCGCCGAAGTGCCGGCCCCCCTTTGGGTGGGCGAGCTTGGCTACGATCTGGGCGCGCCGGGGGCCATCTCCTACGTCGACGCGGCGCTGGATGAGGCGGACGATCTGGGGATCGGCTGGGCATGGTGGCAATGGCGGGAAAGCCGGTGGTGGGGCATGGTGGACCGCGCCGGTCAGCTGGTCAACAAGGACGACCTGCGCCACATCGCGCGTCCCTACGTCATCGCGGCCCCCGCGGGTGTGCGTCCCAGTCGGGGCGACGGCGTCCGTGGAGACCTCACCATCCAGGTGAACGCGGGACATGCGGACCAGCCCATCGTCGTCGGCTGGTCGGCACTCACGCTGAAGGCGCCGGTCGTCACCGGCACGTGTTTGGCGAGCTCGCAGTGGGACGCCATCGCCGGGCGGCTCACATTGCAGGTAGATTCGGGGAAGGGATGTCAGCTGATGCTCCGCACCGCATAAGGGCGCTCGCGCCTCCCTGGCTCCGCTATGGGCTAATCGCCGGCATCATCGCTTTCGGCTGTACCCTGGCCGCCAACCTGGCGGTCACCTGGATGTCGCCGGCCCAACTCTGCCGTGCGGGCCCGCTGATCATTCCGCTGTTAAGCCTCGGCGCGATGTTCATCTTCGTCGTGATGTCCGCCGCAGCGGGATTTGCCACCGGTCGTACGGTAAGTTCCGGACCCGACTCGGCACTGGCCGGGTTGCTGGTGGGGGTGTTGGGTGGCTGTGCCGTGCTTGTGCTTCTCCCATTCGTCCCAAGCGCCCAGCACCGCTTCCAGGAACTCGCTTCGGTTTGCTCTGGGACGGGTTCAACCTTCTTCTTCGGCTTTGGGTCACCGCCGCCAGGCTTCGTCTTTGGGTCACCGCCGCCAGGCTTCGTCATTCCGACACCCCCTCCGGAGGCATTCGCGACTCCGCCGCCCGAGGTCCTGGCTCCCCCCTCCGGCTCTGCTGCCACGGTGTTGGAACTGCTCGGGATGATGGTCACGATCGTCATCGGAATCGGCATCGCCGTTGGCGTGGCTGCGGTAGCAGGGCTGGTCGGCCGAGCGACGCGATCCGAGGCCTAAGCGGGCGAGGTGCGCTACCCGGCTCGGCGGTAGGCGCCCTCGAACTGCTTCGCGATCACGGCATAGCCCTGGCTGCTCGGATGAAACCCATCGGCGCTGATCCATTCGGGGTGCTGCGCGATCTGGCTGTCATTGAGATTCAAGTCAACCAGGGTGGCCCCTTCCTTGGTGGCGGCGTCGCTGATGGCGGCGTTGTAACCGGCGACGGCCGCGGCGACCGCCTGCGGGGTCGGCATCAACCCCGCGGGGATCAGGCACGTGGGTCCGCCGGTTGGCGCGTTCGGCAAGCAGGCACGGTAGGCGGGAAGCTGGGCGAGGTCGGGAGTGTTCGCGACCAGCACGCGGGCCTGGCCACCGCGGCGCAGCGCGCGCAAGACCTGCCGCAGTTGGGCCTCATAGTCCTGTGCCGCCACTCCGTTGATGAGGTCGTTGACGTTCAGCCAGACCGTGACCACCGTGGGATGAACCGCCAGCGCGGCGGGGACTTCGTCATGCAACGCCTGCGCGGTGGTGGCGCCAGGGATGCCGAAGTTGTGGAGCACGGCGGAGCGCGGCAGGACATCGTCGCTGAAGACCTGTGGCCAGGCATGGCGCGGGTCGCCGGCGCCGATGCCGAATGTCTCGCTGGCGCCAATCGCGGCATAGACGAGCCGTGGGGGCGCCGATGGCGATGGTTGCGTGCCGGTGTTGGCGATGGCACCGCAGGCGCTCAACATCAATCCTGCCAGCATCAGACCGGCGATTGAGCGCGCCGCGGGCAAGCGTCGCATGGGAGATCGAGGCTATCAAAAGCAGACGAAAAAACGTCGGATTCTCATCCGTCTCTCATCGTCGTATCGACGTCCAGGTGGGACCGACCACTTCCCACAGGTGATCGGCGAAGGCTCGGTGCTGGATCGGACCTGGGTGAAGGCCATCGGCGGCCAGCCAGTCATGGCCACGACTCGCCTCGCGGCTGATCTCCGTGATGTCGGCATACTGGAAACCTGCCGAGTTGGCTTCTGTCCGAGCGATCGCATTGAAGGCGTCGACTCGCGCGCGTAGACCATTTGGCGATCCGAAGGGCGCCGCACCTGGCAGTGGCGAGAAGTCAGGGATCGAGATGGCCAGGACTCGTTCCGCCCGCACGCCAAGTTGCTTGACGGCCTGATAGATCTGTTGAAGCCTGCCACGATAGCTCGCCTCGTCTGATCCCTGCACGAGATCGTTGGCCCCGATCAGGATGGTGACGAGGTCGGGTCGTGCACTTTGCGCGACCGGCAGCTCTTCGCGAATCAGATCCGTTGTGGTGTATCCGTTGACGCCCAGGTTGACCAGCGCGACGTCGATCCCTGTCTCGTCCTTGAGCCGCCTGGCCAGCAGGCTCGGGAAGTTCCCCGCCTCATCGTCGAGCCCGGTCCCGATCGTGTACGAATCGCCGAGGGCGAGGTATCGGATAGATTCCACAGGGCGATGTTAGAACCGACACCTGGATCGACCCCGCCGTCGTATGCGGCATTGCTCCGGGCGCCCGGTTTCGGGCGGGTGGCGCTGGGGACGCTGCTGGCGCGTCTGGGCGGCCAGATGTGGGAGATCGTCCTCGTGCTTTTCGTGCTGCAGCGCTATCAATCGGCCGGCCTGGCGGGCCTGACGGTCCTGCTCTCGATCCTTCCGGGACTCGTGTTGAGCCCAGTCGCGGGCGCCTTGCTGGACCGCCAGGGACGCATCCGGCTCATGATTCTCGACTACGCTGTGACCGCCGGCGTCGGGGCATTGATCGTCGCCTTGTCGCTCGGCCACCGTTTGCCGCCGCCGCTGCTCTTGCTGATCGTGTCCGTACTCGGCGTGAGCAATATCCTGAGCATTACCGGCGCCCGCTCGCTCTTCCCGCTCATGCTGCCCCGAGCGCTCTGGGACCGCGCCAACGGGCTCGATACCAGCATGTACTCGCTGACCGCGGTCGTCGGTCCGGCGATCGCCGGCCTCGTGGTGGCCAATTTCGGACCCGAGGCCGGCTTGCTCTTGACCGCGGGCGTGGTGGCGATTGCGTCGCTCTCGCTGGTGGGCGTCCACGAGCCGATCGCCCGCGTCGACTCGGGCGGGTCCTTGATCGGCGACGCGCGGGCGGCGCTGCTCTACGTCGTTCGCCACGCCAGTCTGCGGGGCCTCGCCGTCACCTTGTTCCTGGCCAACCTCGGATTCGGCGTCATCCCGGTCGGGCTACCGGTGCTGGTGTTGCGACATCTCCACGGGAGCGCCGCGAACGTGGGTCAGATCTTCGCGGTCGTCGGACTGGCCGGACTGGCTGCCGGCTTGTTGATCGGTCGCGTCAACACCGAGGGACGGGAGCGACTGCTGATCGCGGGCTGTATCGCGATCCAGGTACCGACGCTGGTGCTGCTGGCCTTCACGAACAGCTGGGTGATGGTGTTTGCCATCGCCGTTATCGCCGGTGCGACCGGATCGATCATCAACGTCGGGATCTTCGCGCTTCGCCAGCGCCGCACGGATCAGGCTTGGTTCGGGCGCGCCTTCGCGGTGTCCATGAGCCTCAACTTTGCCGGGGTGCCGATCGGATCCGCGCTCTCCGGCCCGCTACTGGAACAGTCGATTGTGCTGCCGCTGCTGCTGGGAGCCGCTATCACCGCCGTCGCGGCAGTCGCGGCTCTAATCCTCATACCGAAGCGCCATCTGTCGAGCGACCCTGGTGGCGCGCCAGGAACGCGCGCAGCCGCGGATTGAACGCAGGATCTTCGAGATGTGGGTTATGGCCGGCATTCGGAAACTGCGCCCACTCCGCTCCCGGAATGGTGGCGAGGCGCATGCAGACCTGTTGGAACGCCAGCCGCCGGTTGCGAAATCGTGGCGTTGCCCCATCTGACCCACCCGAAACGACGAGGAGCGGTAGGTGAGTCGCGCTCAGGCCCGCTATAGAGACCGGCGCCTCCAGCAGTGGCGGCTCCTGAAAGCTCGCCGCAGTGTTCCTCCGATCCACTTCAGTCAGCGCGGACCCCAGCGATTCGGCGCCGATCCCTTCAAGAAATCTCGAGAAGGCAACGTCAGGTCCAAGCTTCGCCGCTTCCACAGGCGTCAGGTAGAACCCGGTGATTTGTTCTTCAACAGCCGGGTGGCCTCTGGCGACGCTCCATGCAAGAGGCTCGATCACGGTCAGCGATTGAATCCTGCGAGGTTCGCGCTGGGCCACGATGAGCGCCAGGACGGCACCGTAGGAGCTGCCAACGAGATGGGCCGATTTGCCCAACAAAACCGCGATGTCATCAGCCTGCTCCTCAAACCCGAAGCGCCCGGTGTCGGCACTCTGTCCGTGGCCACACCGGTCGACGATGAGGAGCCGGTAACTATCGGCGAGCTCGCGCTGCTGGATCCACGCGTCCTCGCCGCTGGTGAAGCTGCCGTGCACCATGACAACAGGCGCTCCCCGGTTACCCCACGTTGTCACGTGCAGCGAAGGCCGGTCAGACAGGGA
>VBEQ01000037.1 GCA_005881235.1 Chloroflexota bacterium
GCCGCACCGCCTGCCCCCGAGAGCATGAGACAGAACAGAGTCAGCGCCGCGATTCGCACAGGGTGCAAACGGGACGCGCGCCGACGCCTTGCAGGCAGTTGACCAGCCATTAGCTCGAACGAATCATGCGCTATTCAAGATTGAAATTTGATGAGAGAGGCGTCGAGGGCCCCTTCCTCTCGACTCCGTCAACGGACTGAGCTGTGCAAAGGGTACGGATTTAGGGTCTCTGGGCCCAATTACCGATAGGGGATTACGAGCCCTACCTATGGGGGATCAGCACGCGTAGTTCGTATCGAAGCCGCCCTCAATGTATTGCACCAGCCAGACGGGCGCCCCGGAGAAGCCGGTGCCACAGCGGGCGCGCGCTCCTTCCGCGGCAAGATTTCCGGTGGCGACCCAGTTGGCGCGGACGCCCGAGACCGGGAGGCTGCCGACGATCGTGTGCCACTGGTACCCGGTCGAGTAGATCCCGACCGCCGACGTGGTCCGGTGGAGCGTGTCGACGATGCCCTGGATCGTGAACTGATTCAGGCTCAGGTCGGTCGATGACCAGCTGTTCTCGGTCTCGACGTCGAGCCACCAGCCTCTCGGCTTCGAAACGCCCTGCGAGGCCGCGTACGCCATCGAGCGCAAGGCCTCGCTGCAGCCCACCGCCCAGGCGGCCTTTTGATCGGGCGAGCCCTTGACAATGGCCGACGTCGTCAGACACTCGGGCATCGTGTGCTGCCCATCGACCTGCGTGTACAGCGGGTCGTAGCCGGTATTGATGTAGAGGGCGGCATGGGGCGAATGCGCGACCTCGTCAGCCAGGCACGGGTTGTAGTGCACGAAAGGATAGCCACCGTTGACGCCGACGATGCCAAATGCCCCGGCGGGATAGCCGCCGCCGCATTGCGGGAAGCTGACGTCATAGCCGGTCGATCCGTGGGTGTACGTCACCGGGACCGCCTGGTTCGCCAGAAGGGAGGTGGCGGTCGCCAGGATGGAGGCAAGCGACAATAGATGATCCATGGGGCCGCGTCATTCTGCTGGCAGCTCGGCCTTTAGTCAATCGGCCGCGGCTGGGTCGGAAATGACAGCCGTGGTGTTGGGAAACCGGAATTTGATCAGGGCGCGGCGACCGTGACCGATCCCACTGCCTCAGCGTTGCCGTAGGCAGGCGTTCGTTACACTGCGCCCACCCAGTTTGGTTTGTGATGCAACTCTCCAACGCCGCCCGGTGTCTTATTGGGTGTGGCGTACGCATTGAGCTACCCGGCTGACGAACCACTCCGGTTGCGGGCAGTCGCCGGCGACGAGGCGGCGTTCGAGTCGCTGCTCCGACCCCTGGTCGAGCCAGGGTTGCGGCTGGCCCTCTCGATGCTGGGGGACCGGCGGGATGCCGAGGACGCCACCCAGGAGGCGCTGACCCGCGCCTGGCGCAAGCTGCACCAGCTCCGGCCGGGGATGCCGGTACGCCCGTGGTTCTTCGCGATTGTCGCCAACCAGTGTCGCAACGTGCGGCGTACGCCGTGGTTCCGCCTGACGTCGCTCGTCGAGGTGGTGACCCGTCCGCCGTCGCGGGAGTCGGAGGTCGAACACCTCGACCTCGAACGCGCCATCCAGCAACTCCCTCTGGCTGACCGGGGCGCGCTCTTCCTGCACTTCTACCTGGGCCTGTCGATAGAAGAGGTCGCCACCACGCTCGGCGTCTCGACGGCCGCCGCGAAATCGCGAATCTATCGGGCGTGCCGCCGGCTCCGGCCGGCCGTCGCCCTGGAGGAACTGGCATGAACGACCTCCGCCGCGACATCAATGAGGTCTTTGCAAAGCAGCAGGCGCAGCTGGGCGACGCGGCCGGCACCAGCAACCAGATGTTGCGCGCGGCAACGGCCGGGCGCCGTGTTAACCGCCAGCTCTGGCCGTCGGTCGCGGGCGTGGCGCTGGTGCTCGTCGCCGCCTCGGCGATCGGCGTGTCGATCGCGATCCGTGGGCTTCACTCAAAGAGTGTGGTCACGAACCATCCGTCACCCACGCCCATCGCGACTCCCACCGCAACTCCTGCCCCCACCCCGATGTCGCAGCAGCTGCATGTGCCCGATACCACACCAGTGATCCTCTTCCATGATCCCGTCGACGTCCAACAGATCGACGGCATCACGTGGGACGGTTCTGCCAGGGGCCGCGTTGCCGCGGGGCCTGAATTTGCCAATGGCTTCACACCGAACCCAGCGGGCACGCTGTTTGGAGGGACGGGCTATGTCCGCGATCGAGCGGGAACGGTGGTTGCGACACCAGCGGTAACAACGAAAGGGTTTGCCGGAACGTGGTCGGACGACGGTCAGCATTACTGCAGCATGGTCTCGAAATCCCTGCTGCCACCAGCTGGCGGTGAGCCGGCGACGCTGCAGGTGGCCGCCGTGGGACAGGCCCCGCGGAACGTCGTCCAGGTCGGGCGTGCTTATGAGCAGACCTCGGTCGGCGTCGCGGCCTGCTCCATCGAGAAAGACCTCGCGGTCGCCGTGCAGTCGGGTAGCGCGGGAAATACCGTGCAGTTCTGGGTGGTCAAGCTCTCGACAGGCCGAGTTCTCTGGACGCGCGCTGGCGGCGGCAGCATTGTTGCTTCGCGCGATGGCCAGTACCTCGCGGAGTCTAGCCCAGCAGCTGGGAGTACGACGACCATTTACGGCCCAACCGGCGTCGTCTTAGGCCATATCGCAGGTGCAACCGAGGCCTTCTCCTGGGATGGTTCGCTCGCCGTGCAGATGGCGGCAAACGGGTCGGTCTCCGTCGTTCGCTGGCGGGACGGCACCGTCTTGTGGAGCGGCCCGAGCGACGGTGGCTACTGGAGCGCGCTGCCAGAGCCCGGAGGCCAGCGAATCGCGGTCTCGGTTCTTGACCCAGAGCGACCCCAAACCGGCGGGTTCCCCTTCCGAAATATCTACGTCGTCGGCCCCGATGGCCAGGCGGTCAAGCTGCTGACAGACGTCATGTAGCTGCGGCGACTCGCGCACAGGCGCGTCGGGTAGGTCAGAATTGACCCGTCATGAGCGTAGCGGGGGCTCCCGTGGCGGACCCAATCGGCCTCGCCTCGGCAGCCGGGCGGGCGCTGCCGCGCCGAGTTCTCGCCTTGGTCGCCGACACGGCCGTCATCTCGCTGCTCGATGCCATTCTCAACGGCACCTTCGGTATCACAAGGGTCACAAGCGGAGTCGCGACCACTGTCGGCAGCGGCGGCTTTACCTCGTTCACGACACAAACCACGGTCGACTGGCCGTGGCTGGCGCTGCTGTGGGTGACCTATTACGTGGTGCTGGAAGGCCTCTTCGGGGCGTCCTTCGGAAAGCGTCTGGCCGGCCTTCGCGTCACCGACCTCGAGGGTCGCCGGATCGGCTGGCAAGCGGCGATCGTCCGCAACCTCGCCCGCCTGCTCGACGTCCTGCCGTTTGCGTATTTGCTGGGCGGCATCCTGACCCTCGTTACCCGGAGGCATCAGCGGCTGGGCGACCTATTGGCCGGAACGGTCGTCGTCCCGCTTGCTGCCGTCAGCTATCCGCCCCTACCCTCGGGCGTGCGGCGCCGCCGGGTGGTCGGACTGGCCGCCGTGACCGCCGTACTCCTCGTGCTCTGTGGCACCTTCGCCTACTTTGGCCGTCCGCCGCTCGTCATCGAGGGCGCGAAGAACACGAGCCAGGGCATCTTCACGGACGGCGTCAACAGCTACACGCTGGGTTCGCCGCGCTGGGGAACGGGCACCGTCACCTATCCCATCACCTACGAGTTGGCGCGGACGACGCAGACCTGCCGAGGTTTCATCACGCTGAACTGGAACTGGGGTTTCGCCGGCTGGGTGTTCAGCAGCGGCGAGTCGCAATGCTCGCCGCGAATCTACCCCTGACCCTTCCGGAGCGCATCAACGATCACCAATCCGTTGAGCGCCATGACAATGATGAACACCAGCGTCGACCAGACCTGCGTCGATCGCTTGCGCCGCAGCGACCGTTCGCTCTGTTCGCGCCCCGCCAGGACGGCGGCAGGGATCGCGCAAATCAAGCCGATGGCGATCAGTACGAACGCGAGAACCACAATCACCGGGCGCTGGCTCAGGGCAAGCAACGGCGTGGCACCCCCCGCCAGGACACTGGTCACACCAAGGATCCGGTTCACCGGTCGAGAAAGCTCAGCTCGCTTGCCGGCCTGATCGACGTACCCGCTGGGTAGCCATTGCGGTAGCGTCCCCCGAATGAGGAGGTAGAGGCCCAGAACTACGAGCGCCACACCCAAAACCACGAATTCGACCATGATCGGGAACGGGAGCGGCCGGAGCATTGCTCGGATCGCTCTAAGGATAGGTTCTATCCGTTGCAAGACGCTCGAGCCGGGGTAGTTTAGGCAGTAGGGAGATGGCATTGGATTCCGCTCAGCCACACGGGATCGTTCGGCCGAGCAAGGCCGGGGCGGCCCTCTACTCGGTCCTCGTCAATATCGTCCTGATCGCCGCCAAGCTGCTGGTCGGCCTGCTGACCGGCAGCGTCGCGATCCTCGCCGACGCCGCCCACTCGTTTCTCGATCTGTCGGCGAGCATCTTCGCCTATGCCGGCATCCGGACCGCCGCCAAGCCGGCCGACGAGGACCACGCCTGGGGCCATGGCAAAGCCGAGAACATTTCGAGCCTGATCCAAATGTTTCTGCTGGGCGCCACCTGCATCGCAATCGTGATCGAGTCGGTGCGGCGCGTGGTTGTTCCGGGAACGGTGCGGGTAGCTTGGTACTCCTTCGTCGTCGTCCTCGCCGCCGTGGTGATTGACATCGTGGTCAGCCGCTACCTCCAGGGCGTGTCGCGGGCCCACGGCGGCAGCGCCGCCCTCGAAGCCGATGCGCTGCATTTCTCCTCGGATCTCTGGGCGTCGCTGGCGGTGCTGGCCGGCATTACGCTGGTGGCGGTCTTCAATTTCCAGATTGCGGACCCGCTGGCCGGCATCGCGGTCGCGGCCATCATCGGCACCACCGCGATCGAGCAGGGTCGCCGGACGACCCAGGTGCTACTCGACGCGATGCCCGACCGAGCGACGCTTGGGGCGATCGAGCGGATTCTCCAGAGCGATCCCCGGCTCCACGGATACCACGCCCTTCGTGCCCGCCAGGCCGGCACGCATGTGCTGCTCGACGTCTCGGTTCATGTCGATGGCAACCTATCCCTGGCGCAGGCCCACGAGGTCGGCCACGCCGTCTCGCAGCGGATCCAGCGGGAACTGCCGGTCGTGACCGACGCGGTCGTCCACGTCGAGCCAGTCGATGACGAGGCTCACGGCTGAGGCCGGGAGCCCCGCCCTTCTACGTCCCGAGTCCGCCGGAGATGTTGCAGAAGACGTTCTGCACCTGGTTGCCGAGGACGATGAGGACCACGATCACGACCACAGCGATGAGGACCAGGATGAGCGCGTACTCGACCATCCCTGACCCTCTTCGCGGGTGACCAGCTGGCGGAGTTTTTCGAGGAGGCGATGCGGCTTCATATCTAGAGATACGTTCGCCACGCACTGCGGCAATCGGGCGGACCCGCGCCTGTTGCGACCCTGTTACCCGTGATGCGGCGCTATCCTCAAGCGATGAGTAGGTGTTACGCCGGGCCGCTCGCCGTTGCGATAACGGTAGTGCTGGCCGGCTGCAGCAACCTCCCGCCGGCCATTTCGGCGCCAACGCCGCCCCCAGCCCTGAGGCCGTCGACCGCCCTGGCGGCGGCGGCGCCCGAGAGGTTGCCGCCACTTGCGATCGACGCGATGCGGCAGCGCGATTATCCCGGCAGCGACCTGGTGATCGAGCGAACGCTGCCAGCGGGCAGCAGTTACCGGCAATACGTCGCCTCGTATCAGTCGGACGGGCTGAAGATCTTTGCGCTGTTGACGGTTCCCAACGGTGCGAAGCCCGCCAGCGGCTGGCCGGTGATCGTCTTCAACCACGGCTATATCCCGCCGACCGTCTACCGGACGACCGAACGCTACATCGCCTACGTCGACGCCTTCGCTCGCAACGGCTACATCGTGTTCAAACCCGACTATCGCGGCTTTGGCAGCTCGCAGGGCACGCCGGTCAGTGCCTACTACTCGCCGGACGACACCGTCGATGTGCTCAATGCGGTCACGACCATGCAGCGATACGGCAGCGCCGACCCGAATCGGATCGGAATGTGGGGGCACTCGATGGGTGGCAACATCACGCTGCGGGCACTGGTGATCGATCCGAGGATCAAGGTGGCCGTCATCTGGGCCGGCGTGACGGCGACGTATTACGACATGCTCTACAACTGGCACCCACCCGCCGCGGATCGCCCGCCGCCTTCGTTCGCGGGCGGGGCACGTCAGACTTACCTCGCAAAGTACGGGACGCCGGACCAGAACAAGGCATTCTGGGACTCGATCTCCCCGATGGCTTACCTGGCCGACATCACGGCGCCGATCCAGATCCATCACGGGACGGCGGACGCCGAGGTGCCGCTGCAGTTCTCCCAGACCCTAGCGAGCGATCTCAAGGCCGCCGGCAAGCCGGTGGAGCTCTACACCTACGCCGGATCCGATCACAACATCTCGCAAGGCTTCAACCTGGCCATGTCACGATCGGTCGCGTTCTTCGATCAAAGCCTGAAGCATTAGCGAGAAACGGCTGCCTCCCAACCGTCGTATTCGCCGTTTAGCGATTCGGCGAGCTTGCGGAGGCGTGCCTCCAGGTCCGCAAAGGCATCGTCAGTTGCTGGCGGTTCGGTTGAGGCCAGAGCGAGCCAACCGCCAGTTGCCCCCGGCCGAACCAGCACACGCACGCCATCGGTTCGCAGCGCTGAGGCAGCCTTGTCGGCCCCTTCGCGACTGGAGAAGTAGAGGTACCAGTCGATCACTTGCGGCCCCGCAGAATCCGCAGCTTGCTTATTGGCCGCAGGGGCCACTGAGTCGTAGGAACGGTTTGTGCGGACGTCAGTTTCCGGGTGCCAATCAGTTTCGATTCGCTTGATCAGCATCGTGTCGTTCATCACTTGCGCGATCGATAGCTTTCGTTGTTCGGGAGTCAGCGCGCCAATCCTTCGATCCTCTTTTCCGTCCCACAGCCACCAATCCACTTTGCCGCCACCGGGCGGCTCGAGACCGGCTTTCCTCATAAGCGGGAAGCCCGCGAAGTGCGGTGGCACAGGCAGATTGCCGGCGAGGTTCACGATCTTTTGGTTCAGTGCCGCAGCAACCGGAAAGAACGTGAAGAATCGTGTCGGCGCGTTGACGACCTCCTCCAGCGCCTGCGGTCGTGTGCGCCACATCCCCTCTACGACCCGGATGAGATGGCCGTAGAGCGGGGCCTTGTGCGTGAACTGGGCATAGGCCAAGCCCGTCGCCGTCGGAATTTCGATGACATCGCCGATCCGGGGGACTCGCAATATGTAGGCAACGTCAACCGTGGAGCCAAGCTTTCTCGAAGCCCCGGTATGCTGATAAGGATGCGCGCGGCAGTAATCGAGCGATATGGCGAGCCTCCGGTTCTGCGCGACGTGCCGGAGCCGAAGGCCGACGGCGCCAGCCTGGTGGAGGTGACCGCGGCGCCATTGAATCCCGTCGATATTTCGATCGCGAGCGGCAAGTTCTACGCGGGGTCACCGCCGACGCCTTATGTACCCGGGGGCGAAGGCATCGGCCGCAAACTTCCGAATGGCAACCCTGGCCCGCGCGTCTACTTCCGGGCCGCGTTGCCGCACGGCGCGATGGCCGAACGCGCAGTGATCGGCCAGGGGCAAACGGTACCGATTCCTGACAGCATTCCCGACGGTGTTGCTTCGGCGCTTGGCACGGCGGGGCTCGCCGCATACCTGTCGCTGACACGGAGAGGGCAACTGAAAGGAGGCGAAACGGTCCTGATCCTGGGGGCGAGCGGCGTCCTCGGATCGATTGCCGTCCAGGTCGCCCGGCTACTCGGAGCGGGCCGGATCGTCGCGGGCGCGCGCGACGAGAGGGGCCTGGCGCGAGCAAAGGAATTCGGCGCGCACGCTGCCGTCGATCTCAAGCAGACAGATGGGCTCGCCGATCGGATTCGTGAAGCGAGCGAGGGGCAGCTCCATCTTGTGATCGATCCGGTCTGGGGCGTGCCGGGGGTCGCGGCGCTTGAGGCATTGGGCCCATTCGGCCGATTCGTGCAGCTGGGCGCCTCCGCCGGGCAGGAAGCGGTCGTAAAGTCCGGCGCGGTACGAGGTCGCTACATATCGATTCTTGGGTTCACTACTTTTCTCGTGCCCTGGGAAGATCAGGCGACGGCCTATCGCACGCTGATCGACTACGCGGTTTCCGGCCAGCTCAAGGTGGAGTTCGAGATCTTACCCTTGGAACGTGCGGCGGAGGCATGGAAGCAGCAGGCCTCCTCGCCACACCGCAAGCTGGTGCTGTCTCCGCAGGCCCGGCGCTAGCTCGCCGCCGCTCGAGATCCCCTGGCGACGCGTGCTCGGGTTTCCGTAATCGCCTCCCCCACGAGGTAGAGCGAGCCGCAGACGAACACGATGCCATCGCGTCCGGCCCGTTCCCGCGCGCGACTGAGCGCCTCGGCGGAGGATTCCGCGATTTCCGATTCACCGTGGAACTGCGCGGCGAGGTCAGCCGGCGCGGCCGCGCGGTGCCAGCCAATCCGGGAGAAAATCACTGGGGCGCCGACACTGCGGACCAGCGCGAGCATCGATGGGAGGTCTTTGTCACTCATCGCCCCGAAGACGATCACGAGCGGGCGGCCCTTCGCCAGCTTCTGAACCGCGTCGAGCGACCGCTCCAGCCCAGCGGGGTTGTGCGCGCCGTCGACCAGCACGATTGGATTTCGATCGATGACCTCGAGCCGGCCGGGCCAGCGGGTCCGCGCCAGACCGTCGCGTAGCGCGCCATCCGAGATATCCCATCCGCGCGAGCGCAGTGCGTCGATCGCGGCGACTGCGAGTGCCGCATTGTCCGCCTGGTGTAGGCCCAGCAGCGGGATGCGCAGGTCGCGATAGGTGCCAGCCGGCGTGGTAATGGTCGCCTGGACGCCGGCCCACGCCTTGTCGACGGCGTTGACCTCGATCTCGTGGCCGAGGCGCAGCAGCGGGATCTTCAGGTCGCGAGCCTTCGCCTCGATGACGCCGAGCGCCGGAGGCTGCGCGCCGGTGATCGCGACACTATCCGGCTTGAGGATGCCCGCTTTTTCTGCCGCGATCGCCTCGAGCGTCGACCCGAGATACTGGGTGTGATCGAGCGCGATATTCGTGATCACGCTGACGCCGAGGTCGAGGACGTTGGTGGAGTCGAGGCGCCCGCCCAGGCCAACCTCGCAGACCAGCAGGTCGATGCCGGCACGCGCAAAGTAAAAGAGCGCGGCGCTGGTGAGGATCTCGAACTCGGTAGGCGGGCCGAGCTCCGCCGCAACCTTATTAATGATGGGCTGCAGCTCCGTCAGCAGCGCCGCGAAGTCGAACTCCGCGATCGGCCGCTGATCCACCTGGATCCGTTCGGTATAAGAGATGAGGTGCGGCTTCGGCATCAGCCCGACGCGATAGCCCGCCGATTGCAGGACGCTGGCCACCATCGCGCAGCTTGAGCCCTTGCCGTTTGTCCCGGCCACCAGCACGCCCTGGAAGAGTTGGTGGGGGTCGCCGAGTGTGTGCAAAAGCGCCTGGGTTCGCTCCAGGCCGAGCTTGATGCCGAAGCGGCCGAGCGAGGTCAGGTAATCGAGCGCGTCCTGGTAGGTCACGACTGGCCGAGATGCTGGCGATAGGCGCGGTAGGTGTTGACCAGCAGCATGGCGACCGTCATGGGGCCGACACCGCCCGGAACGGGGGTCAAGGCCTGGGCGACCGGCTCGACAGTCGCGCGGTCGACGTCGCCCGTAAGTTTGCCAGTCTCGGGATCGCGCGTGATGCCGACGTC
>VBEQ01000038.1 GCA_005881235.1 Chloroflexota bacterium
CGCAGCAGCCGGCGCATATCGAGTTGGTCGCGCCCGCCCGCCCGTGCGCGCCGCGATCGCGTCAGGCCCGCTGGCAGCCGCATCAGCCGGATCAACCGTCGTACCTCGGCCATCTCAATCTCGGTCAGCGTGTCGAAGTCTTTCGTGCGGAGGACCTCCGCCTGCGAGTAGCTCGCCACCTCCTGCTCTTCGGCGCCCTCGGCCGCGCCGTCGTCGTCGAGCACCTTCAGCTGCCGGCCCGTGATCGTGACTCCACGCTCGGATGACGTCGTCGCCGCGGAGGAGGGCGACTCGACGTTGGGCGCGTTGCTCCGAAGAAAGGCGCCCAGCGCGCGATCGAGGATGGCCAGCTCGTCCCGCCGACGGGCGAAGTGAATGTGAACGGCCGTCCGGAGATCGTCGGCACGGCGTAGGTCGATCACGGTCAACGCCGTGAGGAACGGCAGCATCCGTGCCGGCCCGGCATCGAAACCCAGTCCCCGCAGGATGCGACCGAAATGCAACCAGTTGCGAGTCAGGACCGCGCCCGCGTCAGGCATTGACGGCTCGGGCAAGAAGCTCCCGAGAGCCCGCGCCGCGCAGCCGTTCGAGATCCTCCTGGTACTTGACCACCGCGCCGAGCGTCGCCTGCACGGCGGCTTCGCTGAGCTCGGTCTCGCCGAGTGCGATCAGGGAGCGAGTCCAGTCGAGCGTCTCGGCGATCCCGGGTAACTTGTAGAGGTCGAGGCGGCGAACCCCTCCAATGAACGCGCTGACCTGGCGTGCCAGCTTCGCCGGGACGTCCGGCACGCGAGCCGTGATGATCTCGTACTCCCGCTCCACCGACGGGTAATCGATCCAGAAATAGAGACAGCGGCGCTTGAGCGCGTCGTGAATCTCGCGCGTTCGGTTCGAGGTGATGATGACCGCCGGCGGCCTGTCGGCCTTGATGGTGCCGATCTCGGGGATGGAGATCTGGAAGTCGGAGAGCAGCTCGAGCAAGAAGGCCTCGAACTCGTCATCGGCGCGGTCGATTTCGTCGATCAGCAGGACCGGTGGCCTGGCCCCGTCGTTCTCGATCGCCTGCAGTAGCGGACGCTTGACCAGGAACTGGTGGCTGTAGATCTCGCGTTCGGTTTCGTCTCGTTGGGCGCCGGCCGATTCGAGCAAGCGGATGTGCAACATCTGTTTGGCATAGGCCCACTCGTAGACAGCGGTGTTCACGTCGATCCCCTCGTAGCACTGCAGCCGGATCAAGGTCGTGTCCAGGATCTCGGCGAGGACCTTGCCGACTTCCGTCTTGCCGACGCCGGCCTCACCTTCCAGCAACAGCGGCTTGTCCAGGGTCAGGGCAAGGAAAAGGGTGGTCGCCAGGCTGCGATCGGCAACGTAGTGGTGGGCCTGCAGCGCCCGCTCCACGTCCTCGATCGAGGCGACCGGAAGGTCCCGCATGAGCGAATTGTAGGGAGAGCGGCCGCGAGCTGCCGCCGCTCTCCCTGTTTCTCAGTGGTGCGCGGTGATCTGTTCCAGCGCCCGTCGCGTCAGCACCTGAGCCAGGTGGCGGCGGTAATCCGGCGAACCGTTCAGGTCTTGCTGCGGGTCGGTTCCGTCGACAGCCCGCTCGGCCGCGGCACGCAGCTCATCGTCATGGCCGGCCTTGCCGCGTAGCGCTTGCTCCACGCCGGAGGCCCGGATCGGGCGGCTGCCCATCCCGGTGAGACCGACGGCGACCTGCGTCACCTCGTGGCCGGTCACGCGCACCTGCGCGGCGACCGCCACGATCGCCCAGTCCTGCGACCGCCGGCTGAACTTCAAATAGGTGCCTCTGCTACCCGGGGGTGGCGTCGGGATGCGGATTTCTCGCAGGATCTCATTGGGTTCGAGCGACGACGTGAAGGTGTCGACGAAGAAATCCCTTGCTGCGATCGACCGCTCCCCGCGCGGACCGACAGCCTTGAATTCCGCGTCGAGGGCGAGCAGGCAGGCCGGGAAGTCCCCGAATGGGTCGGCGTGGGCGGCCGCGCCGCCGATCGTCCCCCGATTGCGAACCTGCGGGTCGCCGATCTGGGACGCCGCGCTGGTCAGCAGCGGCAGCTTGTTCTTCAGCAGCTCGGAGAACTCGATGTCGTGGTGGCTCGTCAAGGCGCCGATCGCGACGTGGCCGTCTTCTTCACGGATATACGTGAGGTTGCCGACGCGGCCAATGTCGACCAGGAAGGACGGTGTCGAGAGACGCAGCTTCATCAAGGGGATGAGGCTGTGGCCTCCCGCCAGGACCTTCGCCTCCTGGCCGTGCTTGACCAGTTCCGCCACCGCCTCCGGCAGCGTGCGGGGGACGACGTAGTCGAATGCGGCTGGAATCATCGGGTTGTCCCTCCGTTGCGGTGCATCAACTGCCAGAGTTTTTGTGGCGTCGCCGGCATGGCGACGTCCCGGACGCCGAACGGTTGCAGCGCATCCACGATGGCGTTCATCACGGCAGGGGTAGAGGCGATCGTTCCCGCTTCCCCGATACCCTTTGTCCCTAACGGGTTCACGGGACTCGGGGTGAAGGTCGCCGCCAGCTCGAACGATGGCAGATCCGACGCGGTTGGGATCAGATAGTCGACCAGGCTGCCGGTCCGTAGCTGGCCGGCTTCGTCGTAGACGCCTTCTTCAAAGAGCGCCTGGCCGATGCCCTGCGCGATCCCGCCATGCAGCTGGCCGTCGACCACCATGGGGTTGATGCGCGTTCCACAGTCATCGACCGCGACATAGCGAAGGATTTTCGTCGCGCCGGTTTCTCCGTCGACTTCCACGACGCAGATGTGCGCTCCGAACGGCCAGACGAAGTTGCTGGGATCGAAGAAGGTCGTCGCTTCCAGGCCGCCCTCCATGCCTTTCGGCAGACGGTTGGTCTGGAATGCCGCCATGGCGATTTCCTGGATGGTGACCGCTTTTGACGGCGTGCCCTTCACAAAAGCCTTGCCGTTCTCGTAGACGACGTCGCCCTCGGCCGCCTCCAGCAGGTGGGCGGCGATCTTGCGCGCCTTCTCCTGCACCTTCATGGCGCTGATGTGGACCGCGTTGCCGTCCAGCGCCGTGCTCCGGCTGCCGTAGGTGTCCATCCCCATCGGCCCGATCGCCGTGTCGCCGTGCTGCACGTCGATATCCTCGACCGGGATGCCCAGCACGTCGGAGGCCACCTGCGCGTAGGTCGTCTCGTGGCCCTGACCGTGCGGCGAGCTGCCGATGATCACGGTCGCCTTGCCGGTGAAATGGAGATTGACTACCGACATGCCCCAGAGCGAGACGCCGGTCGCGGCTTGCGTGGCCGCTGCCGGCCCGAGCCCGCAAATCTCGATATAGGTGCACAGTCCAATGCCGATGTAGGTGCCCTGTTTGCGCTTCTCCGCCTGTTCGCGCCGCAGCGCCGCGTAGTCGACCATCTCCAGCGCTTTGTCCAGCGTGATGGTGTAGTCGCCGGAGTCGTAGGTCAGCCCCAGCAGTGTCGTGAAGGGCTGGTCCTCCGCGCGAACGAAGTTCTTTCGCCGGATCTCGACCGGGTCGATCCCGGTCTCCCGGGCGACCAGGTCCATGACGCGTTCGATCAGGTAGGTCGCCTCCGGCCGGCCGGCCCCGCGATAGGCGTCGGTCGGTGTGGTGTTCGTGAAGACGCCAACCGACCGGCCGTCGAACGCCTTCATCTTGTAGGCGCCCTGCGCGACCAGCATGCCCAACACCTGGAAGGTGCCGAACTGACTGCAGTAGCCGCCGAGGTTGAGCCATTGGGTCGGCCGGATGCCGAGGACCGTCCCATCCTTCTTGGCTGCAATCTCGACATCCCAGATCTGGTCCCGTCCGTGGTGGGTCGCCTTGACGTTTTCGTTGCGGTCTTCGATCCACTTGACCGGCCGGCCCAACCGCCGCGAGGCGAGGGCGGTGAGGATCTCCTCCGGGTAGACGCGGATCTTGGACCCGAAGCCGCCGCCGACCTCCGGGGCCACCACCCGGACGTTGCTCTCCGAGATGCCCAGGATGACGGCCAGCCAGACCTTGACGAAATGGGGAATCTGGGTCGAGGACCACACCGTGAGCTTGTTGGAAAACGTCTTGTAATCCGCCAGCACGCCGCGCGGCTCGATCGCGATCGGGATCAAGCGTTGCTGGATCAGGCGCTGCTTGATGGTGATCTCGGCCTCCTTGAAGGCGGCCTCGATGTCACCGGCGGCGAATTTCACGTCATAGGAGAGGTTGCTGCCGAGCTCCTCGTGGAGGACCGGGGCACCCGCCTCGATGGCCTTTTCGATGTCGACCACCGCCGGCAGGGACTGATACTTGACCTCGATCCGTTCACCGGCGTCCTCAGCCGCGGCGCGGCTCGAAGCCAGAACGATCGCGACCGGCTCGCCCACGTAGTGAACTTTGTCGATCGCCATCGGATAGTGGTTCGGATATTTCTTGTCGGGGACGAAGCAGACCGTCACCGGCAGCGGTGCGCCGAACTCCGGCTTGAGGTCTTTGCCGGTCAGGATCGCGACGACCCCGTCGGCCTCCTTCGCCCGGCCCGTCTCGATGCCGAGGATGCGCGCGTGGGCCTCGCTCGAGCGGACGACGTGCATGTGGACGAGGGCCGTCTGCGGAAGGTCGTCGACGTAGCTGCCGGTCCCGGTGACCAGCCGCGGGTCTTCGCGCCGCTTGATGGAGGCGCCGACCATTTGGGATATCGCCATTGTGAAATTCCTCCCTCTTCTCTAGGAAACCGGCGCCGGCGCTTTGCGTTCGGCACCAGGCGCCATCACCTTGGCCGCCGCCTGGATCGACTTGACGATGTTGTGGTAGCCGGTGCAGCGGCAGAGGTTGCCCTCGAGCCCCACGCGGATCTCGTGATCCGTCGGGTTGGGGTTGCGCTCGAGCAGTTGCTTGGCCGCCATGATCATGCCGGGCGTGCAGAACCCGCACTGAAGGCCATGCTCGTCCCA
>VBEQ01000039.1 GCA_005881235.1 Chloroflexota bacterium
AGCTCGACTTCCACGACATCATCGCCAACGACAAGCATGTCGTCGCGCTGGTGAACAGTTCGTTCAAGCGCAGCGGGAAGACGTACGAGGACCAGATCGTCTACATCTTCCACATCAACGACCAGGGGAAGACGACCGAAGGCTGGATCATCGCCGACACGGAACTGGCGAAGAAGGCCGTCGGGGGCTAAGCCCGCAGGCAACCATGCCACTGCCCGCCGGCCACGCCGGCGGGCTTCTTGTTGCACAACCGTCACGGAGGATCGGCTCGGCCGCTCCGATATAGGTTCATGGCCGTCTGCAAGACGTGCGGCTGCGCCATTCCGCTCGGACGCAAGAGCTGCGACATGTGCGCGGCGGTAGGCGCCGTTGCGCCGGCGCAGCAGACGTGGACACCGCCAAAAGAGGCCGCCGCGCCGCAGGAGCTGTCGTCGTCAGCCGCGAATTGGGCGGCTGTGTCCGGGGCCGCGAGGCCGGCACTGCCCGCCGACCTGAAGAAGGCCCAGAAGAAAGTGCGCGAGGCGTGGCAATTCATCGCCGCGATCGGGTTGCTCAATATCGGCGTCGGGATCCTTGCCGAGGCCGCGAGCATCACGCCGCTGCTGAACTATTTCGACTGGTTTTCCGTGGGGGTCGGCATCGTCTTCCTCGTCCTCGCCTACTTCATCCGGGGCGGTTCGATGATCGCGATGGGCATCACGATCGGCCTCTACGCACTCGACACCGCGCTCCTGTTCTGGACCGGCCACTTCGCCATCATCCGCATTGTGGTCCTGGTGTTTCTCGTGCAGGGTCTCGGCTCGCTGAACCTGCTACGGCAGCAAAGAAAGGCAGCCGCCAACCAGAGCCCGGATCAACTGCGCGCGGCCTGATCCTCCTCGTTACCCGCCGCCGACGATCTCCACGAGCGTGTCGGGCAGCCCGAACCAGGCGCGCAGCACCGGGCCACTGATCTCGTCGGTCTTGCTGCTCCCACGCAGCCGAACACCCAGGACCCGCCCGGATGGACCCTTTTGCAAGATGTCGATCCCCAGCAGACGGTCGCCGAGGTCCTCGTCATTGTCGCGCAGGATCTGGGCGGCATCGGTCGCGGAGAAGGGTCCCACCTGCCACGAGGGAGCCCGGTCCAGCGGGTCCGCGATGCCGCGCAGGTAGGGGAGGTTGGCGGCGGGCTTCAGCCCGTGGTTCCAGTGGATGAAGCCGTACTCGCTGTTCTCGGTGTGGCCGCCCCCGGATGCCATGTAGAGCGCGCTCAGCAGTTGGCCGTTGTAGGTGAGAACCTGGCCCTTGGTCGCATCCACCGCGTCGTTGCTCGCTTTGACCTGCTCGGTCAGTCCGCTGTAGGCCTGGTCGAACTGGTTGCCCTCGAGGTCGAAGTCGCCGCCGCCCGACGAGATCTTGCGCATCGCGTAAGTGCGAGCCGCGATCGCCTGCGCCTTGAGCGCCTCGACACCCCAGTAGGGCGGCATCTCGGCGGGGACGACACCCTTGAGGTAATCCTCGATGGGCAAGACGTTGACCGGCAGCACGGTCGCCGATCCCTTGGGAATGAGTCGGAGTTCGCCGCTGTACCGCCATTGCTCGGCCCCTGACCGGAAATCGCCGCCCATCATTTGCAGGATGTTGGTGCGGATCCCCGCCGAGGCGGCGCCGCGGATCACGAGTGCGCCATTGAATGAGACGGAGGTCCCGCGGACACCACTTGCCGACTGCACGAAGGCCTCCGGAAGCCCGCCCTGCGAGCTGTCGAAGCCGAGAACCGAACCAGACTCACCGGTGAGCTCCGGGTGGCCCTCGACCGTGACCGGCTCGGCAACGAATGGCATCGCTCCAAAAACGCGTGGCCACGGTCGAGCCAGATCAATGGGCCCATGGGTGAGCGCGATGCGGACCGGGCCCGATGTGTCGCGGCTATCGATCCGGCTGCTCTGGTAGTAGGCGGCGAGGATCTTCTTGTCGTCGTCGCCTGCACCGGCCCGGCCGCGTGCGCCCCACTGGCTCATTCCGAGCCCGTGACCGTTGCCGCGCCCCTTGAACAGGAAGCCGCTGAGGTGGAAGGCGGTGGGATCTCCGATCTGGAGCCGGCTGCCGCGGGTCTCGAGCTCGGTTGTCAGGGTGAAGTCGCCAACCGCGGTGGGGGAGAGCGTCACCAGCGCGAGGTCCGTGGTCGCTGCGGGAGCGACGGCCTGGCCCAGTGGGCGCGCGTCGGCGGTGACCTGCTTGCCGTCGGCGGCCTTCCAGGTCAATCGGATGAGGTCGCCGGCCGCCCAGGCGCTCGCCGTGTCGTTGCGGACGCGGAGATCGAGGCGCACGACGCCGTCGATCGGCGGGTTGTGCGGAATGACCGTTCCCGCCACGAGGGTGGCCGTCGCGGCGGCGCTGGCCGACAGCGGCGGGAAGACCCACCCGAACAGCGCCACGAGCGCGATCAGGAAGGGGATCTGGCGCCGCGACACCTTGCTAGTATCGGAAAAATGGTCGGCCGCGCCAGCTGTGCGGTGGGGCTGGCGCTGGCGTTGCTGCTGAGCTCGTGCAACCTTCCTGGCCTGCCCGCGCCGTCAGCCTCCGCCACACCGGCGAATACGAGCCGCGTCTCGCATCTTCAATTGAGCGAGGCGGAAGATGCGCAAACGCTCGATCCTGCGCTGATCGACGATCCCACCTCGCTCGCCATCGGCGCCGAGATGTTCCAGGGCCTGACCCGGCTGGATGCGACCCTTCGCCCGGTGCCGGCCCTTGCCCAGAGCTGGGAGATCACCGATTCGGGGCGCGCCTATACCTTCCACCTGCGCGCGGCAAAATACCAGTCGGGTGCGACGGTCCAGGCACAGGATGCCGTGACCGCCTGGAAGCGGGCGCTGGCGCCCAAGACCGCGAGCCCGCTGACCACGTTTTTCGCGCCGCTTGGCGCCCACTACCCGGGAGACGCGCTCAACGGCGTGCAGGCGGTCGACCCCAAGACCCTCGTCGTGCGCCTGCCCCAACCCGACAGCTCGCTGCTGACGCGGCTCGCGTTGCCACCGTACTGGCTGGACGATCCGGGCCTCAACGGAGGGGTCTCCTCGGGGACCGGCCCCTATCGCCTGGATAAGTGGAATCGCGGCCGCGGCTTGCATCTGAGCGCGTTCTCGGACTACTGGGGCCCTCGACCGCAAGTGCGCGGCGTCGATATCGAGATCGAACCCGACAATCCGAAACGCCTGGACCGCTTCGCCAGCGGAGCGGTGGACATCGCCCACGGGTTTACCGGCCCGCAGCTGCTCGCCTTCGCCCGCGACCCAAAGCACCTGTCGGAGCTGCACAAGGTCGCGAACACACGCACCACGTTTCTCGGCTTCAACACGGTCGCCGGCAGCGGCTACGGGCCCCCCGACCGGATGGCGATCGCCCAGGCTATCGATAAGGGCCGGCTCACCGACCTCGCGCTCTACGGATCGATGTTAGGGGCTCCGGCCACGGATCTGGTTCCGCCCGGCGTAGCCGGCCATCTCGATCGGCCGCTGACGGGCTTCGACCCTATTTCCGCCCGAACGGGTCTCGACCAGGCCGGGTTCCCGGCGCAGATCGGGCTGTATTTCTCGACGAACTCGACGGTGGGACGGGTGGCGCGAGATCTCCAGGATCAGATCAGCAGCGCCACCGGGCGCACGGTCAATCTGCATCCCACCGGCGACTTCTTCAACCGCGCCGCGCTCGACCAGCTGCCCCTTTTCATCGATACCTGGAGTGCCGACTTCCCCTACCCCTCCGACGTGCTCGACAACCTGCTCGCCTCCAACGCCCAGTTCAACAACCTGCGCTTGACCGACTCCCAGGTCGATGGCGACTTGGCGGCGGCGAAGGCGGCAACGACGTGGGAGGCCGCCATCAAGGCCTACCAGCACGCCGAGGAGATCGTGCTCGCGGATCACCGGCTGATCCCTCTCTACAGCGGCGTTGAGCCCTACCTGGTCCGATCGGGGCTGAAGGTACCGTTCAGTGGCGGCACGATCGCCTACCGCTGGGAGGATGTTCGTTAGGATCAGTTCGTTGAGCGATCGGAGCTCGCACCGCGCGCGTGTGCTTCGCTACGGCGAGGAGGCCGGCGTCCGGGTCGACGACCAGCTCGCCGCCGAGGAGCCGTTGGAAATCCGCGTCGGCGGCACCCCGCTCACGGTGATGATGCGGACGCCGGGGTACGAGCGCGAGTTGGCGTTCGGATTTCTTTATGGCGAGGGCGTCATCCGCGGGGCCGCCGATGTCGCCCACATGGCGATCCTGCCCAACGGCGAGCATCCAGATCTGGAGAATGTCATCGATGTCGAGCTGGCTCCGGATGCCCCCGGGGTCGACCGCCGCTGGCAACGGAATTTCCTGGCGGCATCCAGCTGCGGACTCTGCGGCGTCAGCAGCATCGAGGCGATCCACGAGTCGGCGCCACCCCTGCCGGACGACGGCCTCTTGATCGACCGAGACACGATCTATGGTCTCGACGCGAGACTCCGCGCCGAGCAGGCGATCTTCGCGCGCACGGGCGGCCTGCACGCGGCCGGCCTCTTCACGGCGACCGGCGAGCCAGTGGTCGTTCGGGAGGACATCGGGCGGCACAACGCGGTCGACAAGGTTGTCGGCCATGCGGTCGAGGGGCGACTGCTCCCGCTCGATCGCCACATTCTGATGGTCAGCGGTCGGACGTCGTTCGAGATCGTCCAGAAGGCGCTCCAGGCCCGCATCCCGGTGCTGGTGGCGGTGTCGGCTCCTTCCAGCCTGGCACGCGACCTGGCCCAGGCGTCGAACCAGACCTTGATCGGGTTCTTGCGGGGCCGCAGCCTGAACGTCTACAGCGGCCGCCAGCGCATCCAGGCGTAACCG
>VBEQ01000249.1 GCA_005881235.1 Chloroflexota bacterium
GCCGACCGAGCCCGGAATCGAAATCTGCTCATAGTGCGCCGCGCCGCCAGGATCGCAGACCGTCCCGTCCCCCGGCTGCGGACCCGGTTCGGCGTTGCAGTGCCATTGGTAGAGCTCGTTCGTCGCCGTGCCTCCGCCGCCCGTAAAGTCGACCGCAACCAGGAGGTCACCTTCCGTGCGATGGCCGCTGAAGTTGCCCGAGCAGCCGGCAGTGAGGCCGATGATCGTCTGCAGGAACTCGAAGTCGATGTGACTGTCGCCGTTGTCGCTCAGCCGCTCAGCGCCGAAGAAGAGTTCGGGACGGGCCGCGGTGGCATGGCTTACGGCATAGACATTGCTCAGGTCGTTTTTATTCGGAACGTTTCCGGGACCGAACGCCATCCCGTTGATGTCGTCGCCATTCTTGACAGATGTGGTGAAGGTGGTGGGATCGTTCGACGCACCGCAGGGCGTGGTGTCAGAGGAGAGCGGATCAACGACGAACGTGCTCGAGATGCGGGTAAGGTCCGCCGCGCCAGCCGGCGTGAGCGAGGGCGCGCCGGGCGGAGCCCCTCCGCCGGCGCTCGGCGTACCGCAGTTGAACAATCCACCGCTTCCGGTCACATTGACCGCGCCCGCCGGGCAGGCCGGAAGCGGTGAGCCGGCACCCGAGTTGGCCCAATCGAACGTGACACCGCCTGGCGGCGTGAAGCGGACTTTGCCGTCGAGCGCGAGCCAGCTCGAGGGGGCGGCGTTAGAGGGGAGGGGGAACAGCAGTGCAGCGGTTGCACTGACGGCGAGGACAAGTAATGCCGCCGGTCGGCGGCGGAAGGCACGCACCGTCGCGGGAACTGTACCCGAATTCAAGCACCGGTTCAACCAGGCTCCGGCCCGAACCTTGCTCCAGTTTCACATGGTGTTCACGCATTGGGTGAGTGGCAGCCTTGGTCCTTACCAGCAGCGTGTGCTATAAGCAAGGGGGAACTCGATCAGGCCTTGGCCTGACGTGATCAGATTGGATCTCTGGGAGGGGAACCATGGCTAGGCGCCTAATCGCTCGGCTGATTGCCGCATCGCTTGCCATCGGCTTCTTGGTGGGCGTCATGGTGGCCCCGGTCTCGGCGACCACCGGCGACGTCGTCAAGCAACCGGTCGCCGTCGGCAAGGGGGGTGCGGTCGCCTCGGTCAACCTCCTGGCGACGGCAGCTGGCATTCGGGTTCTCCGGCAGGGTGGCAACGCGGTCGACGCTGCGGTGGCCGCGGCCGCCGTGCTTGGTGTCGCCGAGCCCTTTTCCTCCGGCATCGGCGGCGGCGGATTCATGGTGGTCTACGACGCCCGTCATCACCGCGTCACCACGATCGACTCTCGTGAGACCGCGCCCGAGGCGTTTCGTGCGGATATCTTCATCGATCCGGCGACCGGGAAGCCGGTCCCGTTCCCCGAACTGGTTACCAGCGGGCTCGGCGTCGGCGTGCCCGGGACACTTCAGGCCTGGAAGGTTGCCGCCGAGAAGTTTGGCACGCGACCCTTTGCGTCGCTGCTCGAACCGGCAATCCAAATCGCCGACCAGGGCTTTGTTGTCAATCCGACCTTCAATCTGCAAATCAACCAGAATCTGAGCCGGTTTCAAGATTTTTCCTCGACTCGGGCGCTCTTCCTGACACCGTCTGGTGCGGCACCCGCCGTGGGCTCGTTGTTCCGCAACCCTGATCTGGCGAACACCTACCGTCTGATCGCAAAGCAAGGCACCGAGGTCTTCTATGAAGGACCGATTGCTCAGAACATCGTCGACACCGTCCAGCACCCGCCACTGATGCCGGGCGTCACGCGCAATGTTCGACCGGGGGTGATGAGCAGAGACGACATCGCCGATTACGGTGTCGTCCTTCGCAAGCCGGTGGCCACCACCTATCGCGGCATGAGCATTTACGGCATGGGTCCGCCATCGAGCGGGGGCTCGACGGTCGGTGAATCCCTCAACATCCTGGAAGGCTTCAACCTCCACGACCTGACTCGCACCCAGGCGCTGCATCGGTATCTCGAGGCGTCGAGGTTGGCGTTCGCGGACCGCAACGCGTACCTTGGGGACCCCGACGTCGTGGACGTTCCGCTGGCTGGCCTGCTCTCAAAAGGGTTCGCGGCGCAGCGCCGGGCGCTGATTGGGCCGACGGCCGCGACGAGCCCCGTCCCGCCTGGCAACCCGTATCCGTTTCAGCCGGCTGCGGCGGCGAACGAGGGCAAAAGCCGGGAGGGGATTTCGACGACGCATCTCACGGTGGCGGATCGATGGGGCAACATCGTCAGCTATACCTTTACGATCGAGCAAATCGGCGGCAGTGGGATGGTGGTCCCCAGGCGCGGCTTCCTGCTGAACAACGAGCTCACCGACTTCGATCCAACGCCGGGCCTGGCAAATTCGCCTGGACCCGGCAAGCGGCCCCGCAGCAGCATGAGCCCCACCATCGTCTTCTCGGGCAGCCGGCCTGTGCTGGCATTGGGGTCACCTGGCGGCTCGACGATCATCACCACTGTCCTTCAACTCCTGATCGATCAGGTCGACTTCGGGATGTCGCTGCCTGATGCCATCGCCGCGCCGCGAGCGTCACAGCGCAACACCGCCCTGACGACCGCGGAGCCCGCCTTTCTTGCGACTCCCGAGGCTGCCGGCCTCCTGGCGCTCGGCCACAAGTTCACATCAACCGACGAAATTGGTGCTGCGACCGGGATTGCATTTCTCCCGGGCGGTCTTTTCCAGGCCGTGGCCGAACCGGTCCGGCGCGGTGGTGGAAGTGCAATGGTGGTGAAACCAGCCAAAGGGTCGTAGGCGCTCATGGTCGTTCAGCGGCACCATCCAGCGTGACGACCAACCTCATTAGCGACCTGGGTAACACGGCATGAGGACGCCGGTTGGCGCAGTCTCTTGACGACCTGGCGGGCGCGGATGCCGGTCCCGGACGACTGGCGCCGAGCGCGGACTCCGTCGGATCAGGTGCAAGATTTGCCGTCTAACGACGCTGACTGCGTATGGCTTTTCCGCCGATCCTGGTCGGCGAGGTCGCTGAATTACTCGCCAGAGCCTACGTGTTAGCTTCTTCCCGCGGCGGGCTTACGACATTCAAGCCGGATGCCGATGTGGATCACAAGGACTTCATCGTTGACAGGCGAGGCGGGGATCGGCATGGTTACGTCCAGGTCAAGTGCGCCACCCGTCTACGTCAAAAGCAAGTTTGGTGCGTCGCGCGCTATCTACCAGACCAGGTTCCGACAAGCGCTCGGGTGTTCTACCTCTTCGCTTTCCTCGACCTTGGGTCGATCGAACTTACGAGGATGTGGCTCGTTCCCGCGAGCGACTTCAACCGGCTTGCGTACCGACGCAGGCGCGGTAGCCGGATCGAGCTATGGTTCAAGACCCCAGCCAGAGACCGCCGATGGGAGAGATTCGCGGTGGACCGTCAGGAACTGGCCGCTCGAATTACCGCCCTGATGGACGCCGCGCCGACTGAACAGGAGATTTTCGCTCCAGCGAAGAGCCTGGGCCTCCGGCTGGTTGCCTAACTCGACACGAGCCGCTTCCTAGCGATGGACGTCGGGGAGCCCCCCGGAACGGTATAAGCGGAGACGGCTCCGTAGGTAGAGTGGCGTAGCCGGGCCCAAAAGATGATGCCCGCATGTACCGGATCGCCGGCTTGACTTGACGGAAATTGCTCGGCTAGTCTCGACTGAAGGAGTCGGGTCGACGTTAGCAGGGAGGTAGAGCTTGACCAAGAAGCCTTTGTTCGTCGTGCTTGCCGCAACGACCGCCGTCTTGATGTCGACGACCGTCGGTCTGGCGCAGACGGAGAGCCTGGTTACGATTGGGAGTCCGGCCGGTAACACGCCGCAGAATCACCAGAACGAGCCAGCAGTGGCTCTGGATGCGGCCTCACCGAACATCCTGGTAGCAGGCGCCAACGATTTTGTGGATCAGGAGGCTTGTCCGCAGTCCCTAGCCGTCAATCGGGGCACCTGCCTGGATCGCGCTACCGGCGTCGGCCTCTCCGGCGATTACTTCTCGTTTGACAACGGGCATAGCTGGACACAGCCGACCTACACCGGCTGGACCAATGCCAGCTGCCCGCCGACCACCATGTGCAAGGGTGGGCCAGGCCCGATCCATACCCTGCCCTGGTACTTCGAGAATCAGCTGGTCTCTTTCGGCGATCCCGCGGTCGCCTTCGGTCCGGTCCCGAGCGCCAACGGCAAGTTCTCCTGGAGCAACGGCCAGCGCGCCTACTACGCCAACCTGATCACTGCCTTCAGCACAACCGTGGAGTTCTCCTTCCCCAATCCGGTGTTCAACGGCCTCGTGGGCGTGGGCGTCTCGCGCCTCGATAATCCCAGCCCGGCCGTCATCGCCGACAAGAACAACTGGAAGCAGCCGGTCGTCGTCTCCAGTACCACCGGCGAGACGACATTCATGGACAAAGAGCAGATCTGGGCCGACAACGCGTCCTCCAGCCCGTTCTTCGGCAACGTCTATATCTGCGCCAACGACTTCCGTAGCAACGGCAGCCACAAGAACGGCAACGCGCCGGTTCCGGTGATGGTCTACACCTCAACAGATGGCGGCGCCACGTGGACCAAGAAGCAGGTGACCCCCGCAGTGACAAATGGGATCTCCCCAGTCAACGGCTTCGGCTACAGCGGCTGCACTATCCGCACGGACAGCCACGGCGTGGTGTACATGTTCGCCGAGCAATTCAGTCGCTCGGGGCCGCCGAACGACAGCACCCACGTGATGTTCAAGTCCTTTGATGGTGGCATGCATTGGACCCAGGGCGCGGTGACCACCGTCGTCTCCGACCCCTGCTACTTCGTCGATCCGATCGAGGGTCGCTGCGTAATGGACGGCTACTCGGGTGCCCGCACCGACCTCGCCGCCTCGCCCAGTATCTCCATCGCCAACGGCGCCCCAACCGGGGCTAATGCCACGAACGAGATCGTGGACGCCTGGTCGGATGCGCCCGCCCTCAACAACGAGCACACCAACTTCCAGTACTCGATGAATGGCGGCTCCACCTGGAGCGTGCCGCAAGCGGTTTCCCTTGCCGGCGACCGGCCCATCTACTCGGCGCCGGCGATCGCGCCGGACGGGTCCCGCGCCTATGTCATCTATGAAGCCGACACCTCACCTTGGCGCGGTAATGACTTCACGTCGCCGCGTCCCTACCACGGGGTGTTCGTGAGCTCAGCCTTAGCTACGAGCGGCGCCCCGACCGGGTGGACGGCGGTGTTCAATGAGCCGCCCCTCGGTGACCTGCGGGCCACCTATCCCGGCCACGACCTGTACCAGGAACGCATCGGGGACTACATCTATGCAGCAGCCTCGAACGAATACGGCGTTGGACTGTGGATCTCCGCCAACAACGCGGCGGTCTGCGATGCGATCCAGAATTGGCGAGCCAGCTCGTTCGCCGCAGGGCATCGGGTCTTGCCCGGCGCCCCATGGCCGCTAACTGACTGCCCATCGAACTTCGGCAACACCGACACGATGTCGATCACGACCGGATAAGCGGATCGCGTTGACAGGGCGGGAAGGGCGGCCTCGCGCCGCCCTTCTGTTTTGCTGGCCCCGCGCGCCTGGGAACCGTATCTGGCGACCCCAACCGGACAAGTTTCGAACTCCAGCTGAATTCAAAACAGGTGCTCTGGCTTGTTGGCGGGCTCGAAACCTGAACAAACCTGAGCTTTGGCTTGTTGGCACGGTCAGCGGACGCTTAACGGACACTCGGCGGACGCCTAGAGGACGGTCACCGAATGGGCTTTCTGCGGCTTTGCAATCCGAATCCCCGACTTACCGGTCGGCCCTGAACCCGGCTTGACTTTGCTGACAGGTGCCGCCATAGTCGGATCCGGAGGAGGACTCGCTCCGGGGCGAATGTAACCTTTCGCTGGCCGGGGCTCCCTTTA
>VBEQ01000250.1 GCA_005881235.1 Chloroflexota bacterium
TAACTCCGGATCGGCCGGTTGGTCGGGCAGTGCCGCGACGCCCTTTCGGAGCTGCTTCCAATCGCGTCGCGCCAAGCCGGGTAAGACCAGTTCGGCGCGCGGCTGTGCGTCGGCGGTCAATGCGGGCGCGCGAGAGGCCTCGACCAGCCGCTCGACCAGGTCGATGTAGCGGTCCGAGCGCATGTCGAGCACCAGCCGGGCACGTGCCTCCTCGCTCTCCGCCTGGAGCTCGGCTGCGAGATCGGCCAGCGTCGCGGCGTCGTCCTCGGCCAGTGCGCTGCTCCGTGACCGAACGCGTTGCGCCATGACCTGACGGTCGCGGACGCTCCCGAGTCCGGAGCCGAGCCAGCGAAGGTCCTCGCGCAGGGCGTTAGCCCACTCGGTGTCGAGCAAGGTTCGAAAGGTACGGAGTTGCGAGCGCAGCCGACGGGTGGCGACGCGGGCACGGTGTACGTCCTCGGGGTCATCACCAAGCCGCACCCCGGGGTCGTGGCGCATCAGGCTCGCGACCGACACCGCGATGGTGTGGCGCACCACCTCGCCCGCGGTCGACGCTGGCGTCAGCGCCAGCGGGTCGACTTCCGGCACCGCGGTCGCCCGCGCGCCGAGCGCCCGCACCAGCTTGGAGGTTGGATCTTCGTCCGCCGCCCCGGCGCCGCGAAGACGGGCGAGGATGGGGTCGAGCAGCCGGTCGGCCGACTGATCCTTCAGCTCGACCTCCACCTCGCGGAAGCGGTTCTGCACGCGCAGGCCCTGGATCACCGAGACGTCGTCATCGACCACCTCGGCCAGCAGGGTTCCGTCGCGGTTCTTGAGCTGGACCCGGCGACGCAGGGTCGAGAGGCTGGCGACGGGCACCAGGCTCGCCCTCCGAACATAGGCGATAACCAGCGCGGTGGCGGCGTCAGGCGGCCGGCCCGCATCGCCGGGGAACTCGAGCTCTCGACGGGTGAGAGCCGGTCCGTCGCTGGTCGATGGCAACTTCAGCGTCCAACCTTCGCCCTGCCGGATCCGAAGATTCGCACCCCAGCGGGCCAGGCGGAGGTCGGGGGTGTCGTAGTACACGGTTTCAAGGCGCCGCTCATCGACGGGGCTGGTTTCGACGGCGGCCGCGACGTCCTCGAGGTCCGGGAGCGAGAAGACCGCCGGGGCGGCGAGCTTGACCTCGCGCTCAAGCATCCGGCGCGGATCCGTTCGTCGAGGCCGCGCGGGCTTCGGCCAGTTGCTCGAAGACCTGTTGCGCGTTGACGCCGTTGGCGGCCGGGTGCTTCGACCAGGAACCGTCGGCGTGCAGGTCCCAGGCGAGCACGTCATCCTCCAGCTCGACATCGAGGAGTTGGGCGAGGCGTTCCTGCAGCGCGGGATCTAGGACGGGCACCATGGCCTCCACCCGCCGATCGAGGTTGCGGGGCATGAGGTCCGACGATCCGAGGTAGAACTCGGCCGCGTCGCCGTCCGGGCCGAATCGAAAGATTCGCGAGTGCTCGAGGAAACGGCCTACCAGCGAGCGGACTCGGATTCGCTCCGAAAGACCGGGCACGCCGGGGCGCAGGCTGCAGAGACCGCGGACGATCAGATCGATCTCCGTCCCGGATTGTGAGGCGGCATAGAGCGCCTCGACGATCTCCGGATCGACCAGGCTGTTGACCTTGAGAACGATGCGACCGCCGCCAGGCCGAGCCGCCTCCCGACGGATGAGGCGGATGATGTTGGAGCGCAGTCCGACGGGGGCGACCAGCAAGCGTCCGAAGCGACGCTGGCGGCTGTAACCGGTAAGGAAGTTGAACAGCTCCGACACGTCGGAGCCGAGCTCGGGATCGGCGGAGAGGAGGCCGACGTCTTCGTAGATCTGCGCCGTCTTGGGGTTGTAGTTGCCGGTACCCACGTGCACGTAGCGCCGAATCTCCTCCCCCTCTCGACGCACGACGAGCGCCACCTTGGCGTGCGTCTTGAGCCCGACAACCCCATAGACGACGTGTACCCCGACCTGCTCGAGCGCCTGCGCCCAGGCGATGTTCGCCTGTTCGTCGCCACGCGCTTTGAGCTCGACCAGAGCCACGACCTGCTTACCGCTCTCAGCCGCCCGGATGAGCGCTCGGACGATGGGGCTCACCGGACCCGAGGTCCGGTAGAGCGTCTGCTTGATCGCGAGGACGTCGGGATCCCTGGCCGCCTGGTCGATGAACGCCTCAGCGGAGGTGGCAAAGGAGTCGTACGGATGGTGGACGAGGATGTCGCCGTCATTGAGCGCGTCGAAAATATCGGCCTGCTCCACGCCGGCACCCTGAAGTCGGCGCTGCGTGACCGGGGTCCACGGCTCGTCCTTGAGGTCGGGACGATCGAGGGCATAGATCGCCCACAGGCTGCTCAAGTCGAGCAGGCCGTCGACGCGGTAGACATCGGTGGGCTCTAGCTCGAGCTCGCGGACGAGCAGGTCGAGGACTTCGCCTGACATGGCAGCGTCGACCTCGAGTCGCACCACCTGGGCCCGGCGCTGCTGACGGCGCAACTCGCTCTGGATCGCAGCGAGCAGGTCGGCCGCCTCTTCGTCGACGAGGTCGAGGTCGGCGTCGCGTGTCACGCGGAAGGGATGCTGGCTGACGATCTCCATCCCGGGGAAGAGCACGTCAAGGTGCGCGGCGATCAACTGCTCGAGCGGGACGGAACGCCCGCCATCCGGCAGGGGAATGAAGCGAGGCAGCAACGGTGGGACTTTGACGCGGGCAAAACGCATTTGATGGCGCACGGGGTCGCGGACCATCACCGCCAGGTTGAGCGAGAGGTGCGAGATGTAGGGGAACGGATGCGCCGGGTCGACGGCGAGCGGTGTGAGAACGGGAAAGATGCGGGCGCGAAACTCGGCGGCGAGGAAGTCACGGTCCGCCTCATCCAGCTGGGCCACCCTGGCGATCGAGACCCCGTGCTGTTCGAGCGCGGGCGCCACCCGGTGCGTGAAGAGATCGGTGCTGCGCTCGAGCAGGCTGCTCGCTCGCTCGTGGATGGCCCGCAGCTGCTCACCCGTGGTCATGCCATCGGGTGAGGTTTGGGGAAGAGCCGCGTGCGCCTGCTCCTTCAGTCCGGCGACGCGGACCTGGAAGAACTGATCGACGTTCTCGCCGAGGATCGCGAGGAAGCGTACCCGCTCGAGCAGGGGCAGCGACTCATCCTGCGCCACCGCCAGGACACGCTCATCGAAATCGAGCTGGGAGAGCTCGCGGTTGATGTAGTGCGACTGAGTCGGCGACGGATGAGACAAGGCCTCCGGGGGCGCGACCGCACCTTGAAGTGTGGGCGACGGAACAGGCGAAAACTGGCCGGACAGTGATGTTGGGCCGGCCTGGGCAGCCGAGGACGCCACAGATTGGAGTGGTGCTTCCCCCACGCAACCAGTATAGATAGGGCAACCTTGAGGGCCCTGGCGGCCTCAGCCACGCGACAGCGCGGCAGATTCGCGCCGAAGGAGATCCCGCCGAGGCTGTACTATCCGGAACGGACCGGCGGTCGGCCCGAAACGATTCGCTGGAGGTAATTGTGCCACTCTTTCTCGATCGCCACGATATCCCCGGCGTCACGGCCGTGGACCTCGCCATCGCCCACGCCCGCGACGTGCAGATCGAGAAGCAGTACGGCGTCCGCTACATCACCTACTGGTTCGATCCCAGCCGTGGGACCGCCTTCTGCCTGGCGGAGGGCCCGGACGCGATTGCGGTGGAGGCCGTTCACCGTGATTCGCACGGGCTGACGGCCTCTCGGATCATGCTCGTCGACCCACGCTCGGTGGGATCGTTCATGGGCGCGATCCTCGAGCCGGAGCTCGGCGAACCCTTCGCGCACACCGCCTTCAGGGCAATTCTGTTCACCGACATCGAAGGTTCCACCGCGAGGACGATGCGCGTGGGCGATGCCGGCGCGATGCGGCTGCTTCGGGCGCACGACGCGATCGTCCGGGCGGCACTCGGCACCCACGGCGGGCTGGAAGTGAAGCACACCGGTGATGGGATCATGGCCTCCTTCGCCTCGGTCACGGACGCAGTCCGGTGTGCTATCGAAATCCAGAGCAAAGTCGCCGAGCGCAACCGCGACCCCGCCGACCCTCTGCGGCTCCGGATGGGGGTCAGCTGCGGGGAGCCGGTGACGGAGGAGGGTGATCTCTTCGGCGCGGCCGTCGAGCTGGCGGCCCGCTTGTCCGCGCACGGTTACGCCGGCGGCATCCTGGTGTCGAGCGCCGTCCGCGAGGTCTGCCTCGGCAAGGGGTTCGTCTTCGAGGACCACGGCTTAGCGGAATTGAAAGGCTTTGACGAACCCGTAAGACTGTACGGCGTCCGCGCCCAGGCCGCCCCGATAGGCCGCGATCACAAGGCGGCTGATTCGACCAAGGCCTGAGCCCGCCTACAACTTCGTTCCCAGAGACGGCTCGCCCCCGTTGACGACCTGAAACGTCGCCCACATTCCTCCGGACTCATGCCCGATGAGCAGGCAAGCGAACCGGCCGACAAAAGGAGCGCCCGGCGTGAAGCGAAAGGTCTTTTTTTCTCCTGCAGTCACGAATCCGGTTCCGGTTGGATCGGGCAGACTCGCGCCGGGGAACGCCGGGGTCTTTGCTTCGGGGCCTCGGACAACGGTGCAGGAATGCGCATAGGTGGCGGCCGGATCGTCATTGCAATGCACCGTCACGTCCCATCCCTTGGGAACCGTGATGACGAGCGCGCCGTTCGTGTAGCCGTTGTAATTGAAATCGCTCGGAGTGCCCGGGACGTTGGCCACCATGGTCAAGGTCACAGTCCGGTTTGCCGCATCGAATGACAGCGACTGACTCATCTCTGCAGATGGGAGCGGCCTGGCGACGACGGTTGCCAGTGGCGACGGCGATGCCAGCTGCGACGCGCTGCTACAGCCTGACAGGATGATGACCCCCAGAACAATCAGCAACCATCGGCGACCACCCATCGCGAGAAGATCTTAAGCGCGCGAGGAGCCAGTCGGTGGCCGCACTCCGTTTTCAGCCGAAGAGGCGGCTGGAAGCGGGCCCCAGAACGGCTTGGAGCGCCGCATCTCCAGCACCTTCACCTCGATCAACGCCGGCATCTGATGCGGGCACATCGTCGGCCGCTGCGACCGGTTGCCCATCCCCTCCATCCCTTCCCGTTCGTAGCGAGCCAGCCAGGCATGGACTGTTTGCCGGCTCACTGCCCAGTCCCGCGCCACCTCCGTCACCGTGCGACCGTCGCTGAGGACCGCCTTGACCGCCTTGTACCGCTGCTCTCCCACGCTCAACTCCTTCATGCGCAGGAGTGTCAAGCATCAGCCGAAACCGGTGTAAGGGATCAGCCGAAACTGTGTAAAGCATCAGCCGAACCCGTTTTGTCGGGTATCAGCCGGATTCGTACAGGTGTCTGGAGCGGGAGACGAGACT
>VBEQ01000148.1 GCA_005881235.1 Chloroflexota bacterium
CGCGGTCCTCGATCCGGCGGCCACGCGCGTCGATCCGCCTTGTCCGTATTTCAAGGCCGGATGCGGCGGGTGTCAGCTGCAGTACCTCGCGTATCCGGAGCAGCTGGCCCAGAAGCGGCAGGTGCTCCATCGCCAGCTCGAGCGTGCTCACCTGGACTTTCCCCTCGATCGCATCGATGTCCTGGGAATGGACGATCCCTGGCGCTATCGCATTCGCGGCGAGTTCCACGTGCTGCATCGTGGCGGGGCCGTGAGCCTTGGCTTCTATCGCAAGCACACCTACCAGACCTTGCCCATCGACACCTGCCTGATCCACGCCGAGGCGATCGAGCGGGCGCTCCCGGCGTTCGCGCGCGCCGCAGAGGATCCGGCCGCCGCCCACGTCACGGCGCTGCAGTTCACCTGGGCGCCCGGCACGAGTGACCTGCTCTGGGCGCCCTATCCACCCGGGTCAGCCGATCCCGGGTTCGGCGGGCGCGCCGCCGGCTGGATCCCAGAGTTAAATCTCAACGACGACTCGATCGGCATCGACGATGCCGGCCGGCATTTCCGCGTGCGCCCGGAGGCGTTTGTCCAGGTCAATGCGCGGCAGCGCGACGTCCTCTATCAGCGTGCCGTCGCGTTTGCCCGGATCAGCGGCGGCGACCGGGTCGTCGATGCGTATGCCGGGATCGGCATGCTCACCGCCAGGCTGGCGGCGCAGGCTGCCGATGTCATCGCCGTGGAAGAAAGCCCCTATGCGGTCCGGCTTGGCGAGCTGAATATGCAGCTCAACGGCTGCGGCAACGTCCAGTACCGTCGCGGACGCGTCGAAGACGCCCTCGGCCAGATCGAAGGACCAATTGACGTCCTGGTCCTCGATCCACCACGTGCTGGCTGTGCCGAGACGGCCGTCGAGGCGATGGCGAATTTACGCAGCGAACGCATGATCTATATCTCGTGTGACCCGGCGACCCTGGCGCGAGATGTCGGTCGTTTTTGTGCCGCCGGACGCTATACCCTTGTGGAGGTGGCTTTCGTCGACATGTTCCCCCAGACCTTCCACATCGAGGCGGTCGTCAAGCTCGAACGTAGCGCATGAGCTTCGTCCACCTTCATACGCATTCCGAATACAGCTTGCTCGACGGCGCGAGCCGGATCTCCGAGATGGTCCGCCATGCCGTTGAGACGGGCATGCCGGCGATCGCGCTGACGGACCATGGCGTCCTCTATGGCGCCGTCGATCTGTATCTCCAGGCAAAGGCCGCGGGCATCAACCCGATCATCGGCCAGGAAGCCTACGTCGCGACCCGCTCGCGCCATCAGAAAGAAGGCCGAGCCGATCGGGATCCTTATCACCTGATTCTGCTGGTCAAAAATCTGGCCGGCTACCGCAACCTGATCAAGCTATCCAGTCTGGCGCACCTCGAGGGGTACTACTACAAGCCTCGCATCGACAAGGCCCTGCTGGCCGAGCACACGGAGGGACTGATCGCGCTCTCGAGCTGCCTCGGCGGCGAGGTGGCCAGCCGCCTGCTCGAGCGTGACGAGGCGGGGGCGGAGCAGGCGGCCGTCGAGTACCAGCGGATGTTCGGTGAGGACTACTTCCTCGAGATCCAGGACCACGGCATGGAGGAGCAGGCCCGCGTGAACGAAGGGCTGGCCCGGCTGTCACAACGCACCGGGATCCCGATGGTCGCGACGAACGATTCGCACTACACGCGACGCGACGACGCCGAGGCGCACGACATCCTCCTGTGCTTGCAAACTGGCACCGTCACCTCGGATCAGAAGCGGATGCGGTTCCACAACGACGAGTTCTATCTCAAGACGCCCGCCGAGATGGCTGAGCGATTCCGCGATTTCCCGGAGGCCGTCGCCAACACCGTCAAGATCGCCGAACGCTGCCATTTGGAGCTCGACACCAAGCCGCTCTTGCCTCGCTTCGAGGTCCCCCAGGGCGAGAATGCCGAGGCCTATCTGCGGCGGCTGGCCGAGGAAGGTCTCAAGACGCGCTATCCGGAGATGGGCCAGGTCGTGCGCGATCGCGTCGAGACCGAGTTGTCCGTGATTCAGGACATGGGCTATGCGCCCTACTTCCTGATCGTCAGCGACTTCATCGCTTATGCCAGGGCCAACGGCGTCGCGGTCGGGCCAGGACGCGGATCGGCCGCCGGCAGCATCGTGTGTTACGCGCTAGGAATCACGACCCTTGACCCGCTAAAGCACGGCCTGATCTTCGAGCGTTTCCTCAACCGGGAACGGATCTCGATGCCCGATATCGATGTTGACTTCGACGACCGGAATCGCGACCGCGTCATCGAGTACGTCGGGCAGAAATATGGGCAGGATCACGTCGCGCAGATCATCACCTTCGGCACGATGAAGGCACGCGCGGTGATCCGTGACGTGGGGCGCGCCCTTGACGTCCCGCTCCGCGAGGTCGACCACCTTGCCAAGCTGGTGCCGCCGACGCTCAACATGACGCTGGATAAGGCCATTGCGATGGTTCCCGAGCTTGCCCAGGCCGAGAAAGATCCGGTCTACGAAAGGCTGCTCAAGAATGCGCGCAAGCTCGAAGGGCTGGTGCGCCACGCCTCGACGCATGCGGCCGGGATCGTGATCACACCGGAGCCGCTGCAGCAGTACGTGCCCTTACAGGCGAGCATCACGCGCGGCGAGCGCAACGGCCAGGAGAAGCGGACCGTCATGACGCAGTACGAGATGAACGCGGTCCAGAAGATCGGCTTGCTCAAAATGGACTTTCTCGGTCTGCGTAACCTGTCCGTCATCGAAGACGCCCTCAAGAATCTCGGACTCACCCGCGGGCTCAAGCTCGACCTCGCCACCATTCCCTGGGACGATGCCGCCACGTTCCGGTTGCTGCAGGCGGGCGATACGAACGGCGTGTTTCAGCTCGAGTCGGCCGGGTTGCGCCGTCTGCTGCAGGACATGCGACCGACCACCTTCGATGACATCACCGCCGCGAACGCACTCTTCCGCCCCGGACCGCTGGAGGGTGGCCTCGTTGACCAGTACGTGAAGCGCAAGCACGGCGAGGTGGAAATCGCCTACCTGCTGCCCCAGCTCGAGCCGATTCTCAAAGAGACCTACGGCGTCATCGTCTACCAGGAGCAGGTGATGAACATCGCCCGGCAGCTTGCCGGGTTCACCCTCGGCGAGGCCGACGTGCTGCGCGGGGCGATGGGCAAGAAGAAAAAAGAAGAAATGGCAAAGATGCGCGCCAAGTTCATCGAGGGCGCGACCAACCGGGGAGTCAGTGAGTCGAAGGCCACGGAAATCTTCGACCTGATGGCGTACTTCGCCGGTTATGGATTCCCAAAGGCGCACAGCGCCGCCTACGCCGTGATCTCGTACCAGACGGCGTACCTGAAAGCGAACTACCCGCTGGAGTACCTGGCGGCGCTGCTCAACAATGAGGCGGGCAACTACGACAAAGTCGCCGCCGCCGTGCTCGATTGCCACGCCCGCGATATCGAAGTGCTGCCGCCCGATGTCAACAGCTCCGAGGCTGGCTTTACCGTCCAGGAGGGCAAGATTCGTTACGGGCTTGCCGTGATCAAGAACGTCGGTGCCCATGCGATCGAGTTGCTCCTCAACGAACGTCGGAGGAACGGACCGTTCAAGTCCGTGCTCGATCTCTGCGTCCGCGCCGATCCACGGGAGATAAACAAGCGCGTGCTCGAGAGCCTGATCCGATCCGGAGCCACCGACGGCCTGGGTGAGCGCGGCCGCCTGCTGGCGAGCATCGACCGCGTCAGCGACCGGGCCGCGCAGATCATCAGCGAGCGTGAGAGCGGCCAAACGAACCTGTTCGGCATGCTGCCCGAGGCTGATGAGATGGACAACCCGGCGGCCGGCCTGGTCTCGGCCATGCCGCCGATGCCTGACGACGAGCGGCTCCGAGGCGAGAAGGAGCTACTCGGTCTGTATCTCTCTGACCACCCACTACGGCGCATCGAGCAGGAGCTGCATGCCAAGGTCGACACCTATGCCAACCAGGTGACGCCAGAAATGGAGGACTACGAGGTGCGCATTGGTGGCGTCATCAAAGCGGTTCGGCCGATCGTAACGAAAACCGGCAAGCCCATGGCCTTCGTGCAACTGGAGGATCTTACGGCGACGATTGAAGTCATCGTGTTCACCAGGCTGTTCGAAGAGAGCCGCGCACTTTTACTCTCTGACAACGTCGTGATCGTCCGTGGCAAGGTCGACGCGCGCAGCGCCGCCGGCGAGGACGAGGAGCGCGGCGAGGTGGCAAAAATCATCGCCGACGAGATCCTCGCGTTCGACGACGCCGGCCACGAGAGCTGGGTGCGCAACCAGGTGGTGCACCTCGACGTGCCGGCCGAGGCGACGGCCGAGCAGATGGCGGCGCTCCAGGAGATCCTCGGCCGCTGCGCCGGCCCGGACCGTGTCGTGCTGCACCTGCAACGCGCCGATCAGGCCGTCGACATGGACCTGGGCGAGAAGTTCCGGGTGCAGGGCGGCGGGCTCGCCGGTGACCGAGCCCAGCGCGAGATCGACGCGCTGTTTTCGCGACCGGTATGGCGCCTCGAGGTCATCCGGCGGCGTGCGCCCGAACGCCAGCTCAACAGTGGCCGCCAGCCACGGACGCTCGTCGGCTCGGCGAGCTCTTAGCCGACCGGCAGGAGCGAGGTCAGGAACAGGGCGCCCAGCAAGACGACCAGCGCGGCGACCGGCGCCCAATCGAACTCACGCTGACGTCGCGGAAACCACTGCCGGAAGGGCCGCGCAAAGGGTTCGCTCACCTGCATCACCATCTGCGTGATCGGATGCCAGGGATCCATCTGAAAAAAGCCGAAAAAGACCCGGATCAGCACCAGGATGATGCAGAAGGTCAGGGCGGAGCGGACGATGACAAGCAGCGCGACCAGGATGTTGGCTGAGCCGATGAACGCCTGCAAGGCATAGAGAAGGATGATGCCGACGAGGAACGACAGATCGAGCCCGCCCGCCGACGGGATCACCCGGCGGATCGGCGCCAGGTACCACTCAGTAGCGAGGACGATGATCCGACCGGCTTCCGAATACAGCATCTGTGGGAACCAGGAGAAGACCGCCCGCACGATCAGGAGCAGGATCAGGATATTGATCAGAATCTGGATAAAGCCCGCGCCGGGGAACATCGCCGCCTAGTTTACGGTCTGCTCATAAAGGCAACCTAAGAGTCAGCGGCGGCGCCGGCGTGAGAGGAGCTCGCCGGTTGGGTCGTCAGGGGGCTTCTTCGGCGTTCGCGGTTGGGCCGCGCGGGCGGCGCGGACGCCCTCGACGCGTTCCCGGAGCCGGGTCACGGTCGCCTCGGCGGGGACGGCCGGAGCCGGGGCTGGTTGCAGGGCCCGGCGCCAGGCCGGCAGGTCCTCGACCCGGAAGATGAGCCGCCGCAGGGCGACGTCGAGGGGGAAGAGCAGGATCGCGAGCACGAGCAGGATCTCACTGATCGGCCGGGCGGCATGGACAGCCGGCACGGGGACCCGGAACGCCTGCGAGAGGTCGGATAGCAGCACCCCGCCGCCAGCCTGCGCGATCGCCTTGAGCGTGGCGGCGTTGGTACCGAGCTCGCGGTACTCCGGGGAATAGGGAACGACCAGCCCGCTCGTCGTGGTGTGCCGGACGACCCCGCCGGCTGACTCGCTGATATGAAGGAGGTAGCTCCCCACCTGGTCGGTGGGCAGGTCACCCTCGAAGCGGCCGGGGCCGGTGGGCGAGAGCGTCAGGGTGGCGCCGGCCAGGTCGGGAGTGACGGCGCTGACCGTGACGGTCGCGCCGGATGTCGATGGCGCGGTCACCAGCAGGTGTGTGTGGTCGCCCTGGATCCGCGTTTCGATCTGCAGCGCGGGGTCGCCCGGCTGCGGCAGGCTCGCGTGGGCGATGTCGCCGAAGAATCGATTCGCCGACGGCCAACGCAGCAAGTCCGCCGTCCATCGACCCTGCGCGTCGCTGGTCCACGCCAGCACCCGCCCCAGCCCGTATTGCCAGGTCGCGAGCAGGGGATCGCCCTGTGGGCTTTTCAGCACGATGTCCGCGGCGGCCCTCGGCGTCGTCGCCACATAACCCGCCAGAGCGGGGAAACTGTCGAGCGGCACGCCCGGGATCACCTCCGCGAGCGATGCGAGCTGCGGCGCGATGCGACCCTCGACGATCCAGGGCTTGAGCGCCTCGCGCGTTTCTTTCAGGAAGATCTGTGGCACGTCCTGCAGGCTGTTGCTCTGATAGGCGCGGCCGTGTCCCCAGCCCGCCATCGCCTGCATCATCGACACGTCTTGTGCCGTGGCCGCGATCGCGACCGTGGACAGCGTGATCCCGCGGCCGTGCATCGCGGTGATCGCCGGCTGATAGTTGCGGTCCATGGTGTCGCCGTCGCCAAACAGAATCACGTGCTTGATGGCGGCTTTCGCCTTGCTGAGAGCCTGGTCGGCTGCGTTCAGATCGGGCGCGTAACTTCCCGGGTCGCCCAGACCGATGGCCTCGATCTTGCGTTTGATGGCGGCCTTGTCCGTCAGTGGGGCGAGCGGAACGACCATCCCCATGGCGCCGTCGGTGACACCAACCATGTCGCGTGAGGTCAACTGGTCGACGACCGCCTCGGCCGCGCCGCGCAGGATCTGGTCGCCCTGGCCAGTTTCGGTTGACTCGAGGACGAGGACCACCGCGACCGGCGGCTTCTGCATGTCTTGCGGGATCTGGATCTGGACGGGGAGTGTCGTTTCCAGCGGCGTGCCCGCATAGCCGCCGGGACCGTAGCTCTCGGTGCCACCGATGACGACCAGGCCGGTCCCAAGGTCCCGTACCGATACTTGCAGTAAGTTCATGCCGTCGGCGCCCAGACTCGCGGCCGGGATGTTGACGAGGACGACCGCCTGATAGGCGGCCAGATCCGCCGCCGATCGGGGCAGCTGGTCGGGTGTGACGGCCGAGGTGCCGATGCCCGTCGAGTGCAGGGCCGACTCGAGGCTGGCCGCCTCGCCGAGTGTGTTTTCGACCAGCAGCACCCGTGGCGGGCCGACGACCTGGATGAGGGCTTCACCCAAATTGTTCTCGGCGTACGTGTCGCGCACCGCGTCGATGACGACCCGTACGGCGTGGAATCCGGGGTCCTGCGGCTTGATCGTTTGCTTGACCGTGGTCTCACCCGCCGGCAGCGCGAGCTGCGTGGTATTCACGAGCGTCCGGTCGAGATACCAGCGGACGGTCGCCGGGGTGGGCGTGTTGCTGACGATCAGTGCCTGCGCGCTGGCCTGCTGACCCTGTGTCAGCGTGCGCGGTGCGTCGAGGCGGTCGACGTAGGCCTCGGCCCCCTGTGGCACCGGCAACGCGACCGTGTCCACCCGAATCCCCTCGGCGCGCAGCAGGCGCGCCTCACCGACCGCGTCGCCGAGGTTCGCGCGACCATCGGAGATCAACACGATGTGCTTGCGGCCATCGTCCGGGAGGATCGATCCGCCCAGTTGCAGGGCGGCGGCGATATCGGTGTAGTGCGGGTTCGGCTGGCTCTGGAACTCGCCGAACTGCGGGTCTTTACCGATGTTGACTTCGACCTGGGGATCGCGACCGAAGCTGAGCACGCCGGCACGGTTCTCGCCCTGCCGTTGCTGCAGGATACGGCGAACGGCAGCGGCTTCGCTGTCCAGCGCGCTCTGCACGCTGGCGGAAAGATCCGCGACAACCAACAAAGACTGCGAAGCGGGCGTCGTTTGCACCTGGAAGCCGGCGAGCGCGGCGCTCAAGAGCAGCACGATCAGGGTGCGGAGCCCGAGCGAGATCCGCGCGCGACGCCGTGCCAATGGCGGCGGAAAGAACCGCCAGATGGCGATGATGACGAGCAGCGCCACGACGCCCGCCCCCAGAAGGAGGGGGCGGGTGAGCTCAAAGCCCACGGTGGAAGGCCAGCCACTCGGCCGTCACGACGGCGAGCGCCGCGAGCGCGATCCATGGCCAGATCTCGAGCTGGCCCTGATGGGTCGCCTGCATGATGGCCGTCCTGATTGGCGGCAGAGTGAGCCGATCCGGCGGTTTCAGCTGCGAGATGGGCTCGGAGAACAAGTTCACGCTGAACCAGGAGCGCTGCAACTTTCCGGCGATGGTCTGCTCCACGATGTAGAGGCCGGTTGGATCCGTATCGCCGAAGGTCGCGATCGAGCCCGCGACGAGCGGGCGCCGGCTGTTATCCGGCCGGACGATGGACACCGACGTTGCACCGGACTCGGGCACGATCGTGACGGGTTCGTCCGGATGGAAGCTGTGGCTGGGAACGCTGGGCGGCAGCAGCCACTCACTCAGGTTCTGGACGAGGATGGGGAAGGCAATCCGCAGCGGCAGGTCGGACTCATGCAGATCGAACCCGACCAGCACCTGCCGGAACGGCTCATCGCGGATGAGCACGAGGGGCGTCTGCAGGCTGCTGATCAGCGGCCGGCCAAATGCCGAGTTTCGTAGATCCTGGCTGCGGGCGACGTGGACATCCTGGAGATCGACATTGGCGAGCAACGGATCGCCGGCGTCGACCGCACGGACGCGCCCGATGCCGACGGGTTGGCCGCCGGCCAGCGCAGACCCCGCCGGCGGATCCACCATGATGAATGGGCCATCGGGCAAGACGGCGGGCGAGAATTGATCAAACACCGTCAGCGCATAGGCGCCGCTGACTCGATAGGCCGGCGGGGCGATGACGTCGATCTGCAGGTCGGTGCGCAGCCGTAGCGCTTGCTCGAGAAAGACATTGCCGGGCGTGACGAGCAGGACGCGGAAAGCCCGCGGGGTGCGCGCCACCGCCGTCGCCGTGTCGTCGAGCGCAAAGATGTCGGTGGCCGCGATGTGGGCGGTGACCGACGTCGCGTCGCCAGGAACAGGGAAAATCAAATCCTGGGCCTGGCCGGCGGGGAGCGTCAGGGGCCGGACGTCGAGCAGGTGACTGTCAGCCCGCCACTCGACGCTGACCGAGCGGGGCTGCTGGCCGAAGTTCTGCACGTGCAGGTAGGCGGCGCGCGATTGCGCGCTGGTCCGAACGGTTAATGACGTCAGTGCGACATTTTCCCCCGAGGTGCCGACGCGGTGATACTCGACGGGAAACGGCAGACCCGCTGCGAATGACGCGCGCAGCGGCTGCACGATGCCGTCGGTAAACAGGTAGGCACGCGCGTCGTCGCCCGCTCGGACCAGCCCGGCGGCCATTGCCAACGCGGCGGAAAGATCCGCCGCGCCGTTGCTCGCAGTGACCCCGTTGACTGCGCGATGCAGCGTATCGTGGTCACCGGTGACGGACGCGACGATGCGGGCCACCGGCCCGACGGCAATGACGGTCATACGATCCGTCGGACCCAACTGGTCGACGATCGCATTGGCCTGGCGCTTGGCCACCTCGAGGCGTGAGGGCGCGACGTCCGTTGCCTGCATCGATGCGGACGCGTCGATCAACACGATGCTGTGGCGGGCGAGGGCCGCGCCGGCCGGGAGGGCCGGCTGCACGGCCGCCGCGACGAGCACCGCGGCGGCGAGCAACTGGAGAAACAACAGCCAGCTGGGGCGAAGCCGTTGCCAGGGGACATTCGCCTGCCGGTCGCGGATCTGACTCGGCCACAGGTGCAGCGCGGGGACGATGCGCGTCGGCCTGCGAATTTTCAGGAAATACAGGGCAACGATGGCCGGCAGCGTCAAGGCCAGGACGGCGGCCGCCGGGGCGAGGAAGCTCATGACACGCGCGCCTTTCCACACCGGGGCGCGCTCATCCGAGCAGTCCGAGGCGGCGCAGCGTGATCTGGACCATCTGATCCAGGGGCTCGGCGGTGGAGAGGCGCGCGAAGCGAAGGCCACGACGATGCGCGACGCGCTCGATCTCATCCGTGCGTTCAGCCAGCGCCCGTAAGTAGCTGCCCTGGGTCAGGGGCGTGGCCGTGAACTCCCGCTCGATCCCGGTTTCGGCGTCCTTGAGCCGCGCATCGCCCGACCAGTCCAGTGCCAACTCCTGGGGGGCGAGCAGCTGCAGCACGGCGCCCTCCTGCTGAGCCCGCTGCAGTGCGGCCAGCGCCGGATCGATCGACGGTTCGCCGAGGCCGTCGGTGATCAACACGGTCATCCCGGGCCGCTGGCGGCCGATTGGCCAGACGAGCTTTTCGTAGTTCGTCATTCCGCCGGCCGGTAGCGATTGCAGCCGTGCGAAGAGCGTGGCCGCGGCGCGCCGCCCGCGATAGGGCGCGCCTCCCGACGTCGGCCCGTCCGCGAAGATGGTCAGCCGTACGCGGTCGAGGGCGGCGAGCGCGACGTAGGCGATGGCGCCGGCGAGGCGCCTCGCCGTCTCGGCTTTGTTGGGCGTTCCCCAGTCCATCGAGCCACTGAGGTCGACGAACAGGCTGAGCGGCAGCTCTTCTTCGGCGACGAACAGCCGCAGCATGAACCGGTCGAGTCGCGCGTAGGCGTTCCAATCGATGAGTCGGAAGTCATCGCCCGGTGTGTAATTGCGAAAGTCCGCGAACTCAACGGACTGACCGCGGCGGCGTGACCGCCGCTCGCCGCCCATCTGCCCGCTCACCGCGCGCCGAACCTGCAGCGCCAGGCTTTCGAGCCGGCGGAGCAGGGCGGGCTCCAGCAGTGCGGCCGGCGTCATGACTAGGCCCTGGCGGATTCCTTGACGGTGTGCTCCAGGATGTCGGTGATCAGCCGGTCGGCGGTCATCCCATCGGCCTCGGCCTCGAACTGCAGGAAGATCCGGTGCCGCAACGCCGGCTGGGCGACGGCGCTCAAGTCGTCGAAGGCGACGTTGTACCGTCCCTCGAGGAGCGCCCGCACCTTGGCGGCAAGCACCAGGGTCTGCAGGCCGCGCGGGCTGGCGCCCCAGCGGACGTAGCGGCGCACGCCATCCAGTTCAGTTCGATCAGGATGGGTCGCGCCGATCAAGCGGGCCGCGTAGAGCAGCACATGCTCGGCGATCGGCACCTCGCGGGCGACACGCTGCGCCGCGAGGATCGCGTCCCCGTCGGCGACGGCGCGCAGTTGCGGCGTCGACTCTCCGGTGGTGCGCCGCGCGATCTCCAGGAGGTCCTTCTCGCCGGGGAAGGGCACGAGGACTTTAAAGAAAAATCGATCCAGCTGCGCCTCGGGCAGCGGGTAGGTGCCTTCGAGCTCGATGGGGTTCTGAGTGGCGAGCACGAAAAATGGGGACGGCAGTGGCCGGGTTTGCGTGCCGACGGTGACCGTACGCTCCTGCATCGCCTCCAACAAGGCGCTCTGCGTCTTGGGCGTGGCGCGGTTGATCTCGTCGGCCAGGACGAGATTCGCGAAGATGGGCCCCGGCTGATAGTGAAACTCGCGCCGGCCGGCTTCGTCGCCAATGACATTCGTACCTACGATGTCGGCGGGCATCAGATCCGGCGTGAACTGGATCCGCGAAAAGCTCATCGACAGCGCATGGCCGAGGGATCGAACCAGGACGGTCTTGCCCAACCCGGGCACGCCTTCGAGCAGCACGTGTCCGCCGGCGATGAGCGCAATGACCGTGTCGCGGACGAGCGCCTGCTGTCCGACGATGAGGCGGGCCAGCTCGGTCTCGAGATCTTTGGCCAGCTCGGTGACCTTGGCGGCGTCGACGCGCGGTTCTTCGGCGATCATGATCCTCCCTGGCGTATCAACTTATTTCGGGCCGGCTGCACTCTGCTCACCGAGTTGCGAGAAATACTGGCGCACGAGGTCGCGTTCACTGCCGGGGATGAGGCTCTGGTCGGTGGCGTCGAGCGCCGCCTGCTGGTACGCCTGGATCACCTGGCCATACGGACTCGTCGGCACGTCCTGCCCGGGTCCAAGCGGCGTCGGATCGTTCTGCGACTGACCCGGCACGGGCTGGCCGGGCACATAGACCCGCTCGGTGCTCTGCACCCCCGATCCGCTGCCGGTTCCCGAGCCGGTCCCGCCGTTGCCGCCGGTCCCGCCGTTGCCGCCGGTACCTGTGCCGGTGCCGGTGCCGGTCCCGGTCCCGGTTCCGTTGCCAGTTCCAGTGCCATTCCCGTTGCCATTGCCGCTGGCGCCGGCACCAGGACTCGCGCCCGGTGATGCGCTGGCACCCGCGTTGGCCTGCGCGCCCTGGCCCGTCGCGTCGCGATCTGCCTGCGCGGCGAGCTCTTGCCGAGCCGCCTCGAGCCCATTGATCGCCGAGGCGACCGCCTGGTCCGTGTTCTCCTGCTGCTGCAGGGAGTCCAGCTGGCTGGCGACGTCATTGAGGGACTGAGCCGCAGCGCTGGTATCGCCACTCTTCAGCGAGGACGACGCCTTATTGAGCGAGTCGCGCATCTGGCTGTTCTGTGCCTGCTGCGCGGCCTTCGCCAGCGCCTTTGCCAGTTCGTCGCGATCCTTGGGTGAGAGGCTCTGTAATTGCGAAGCGAGGTCGCGCACGGATTGCGCCCCCTGGGCCGGGCTGCTGCTGATCGCCTGGGCGGCGCTCTTCCCAACCGCGGTTGCACTGAGGGCGTTGGCAAGGTTCTGCGCGCTGCTGCTCAGGGCCGGCGTGCCCGGGTCGGTGAGTTTTTGCAATTGCTGCTCGGCTGGCGTGATCGATTCGAGCGCCTTGCGCGGGCTGTCCGCCTCGCGGATCTTCGCCGCCGCGTCCTGAAGGAGCTTCTGGACCTGTGGGTCTACCGGTGTGGGCTTAGGGCTGTCCGCGATCTTTTTCTGCGCGGCTTGCACCGCCTTTGCCGCTCGCGCCTGGCTCAGCCGATCGGCCTGCCGTTGCGCCAGGACCTGGTCCATCGGGTTGGGAAGCAACGCGAGCGCCAGCGAGAAAATCGCCAGGACGGCGACGACGGAGGCTTCGCCGCGGTTGACTCTCACCGGAAAGGCCGTCGCCAGGCGGGTTCCCGAGGCTTGCCGCAAGGCATCACGTAATTGAATGGCGTCCATCGGGCCGGACTCGCTCCGCCGCTCCCACGCCGTCGAGAGCCGCTCCTTGAGGCCCAGCCGGAAATCGGCGAGCCGCATCAGGACCGCCGCGGTCGGCCGGCGGATCAACCAGGCGAGGAGCGCGACGACGAGCACGATTGGAATGCCGATGCCGGCGACCAGTGCGCGGCCCTCAAACGGTGTGAGTCGGGCGATGACCAGCACCAGCGCGACCCAGGCAAGCGCCGCCACCAGCGCGTGCACCGCGTAGCGCGCACCGCGAGCCCGCGCGGCGGCGCGGCCGAGCTCGCGAATGATCGCCTCGAGAGAACTCACGTCGTCGCCTTCGCCGCGGCGCGTCTCCGCCAGGGCAGGTGCCGTATGGGTGAAAGCAGGACGGCGCCCACGATCAAGGCGATCAACGAGAGCACGAGCTGCATCGTCACCGTCGCCTGCCAGTACTGCCAGCCGCTGAAGAGCCCGCTCGGAATGGTCGTCCCACGCGCTTGCACGAGGTTAGACGACGGTCCAGCGATGACCTTCCCGGATGCGCCGTTGGGCCCGATCGGGTAGCAGCTCTGGACCCCGGCGGGTGTGGTCGAGCACGCCATCCCGCCGCCGCCACTCGGGTAGACGTTGTTGTTGCCGTTGCGAACACCGTAGTTGTTGATGGGCCCGTTGGTGCCGATGGTGATGAGGGGAATGAGCGGGCTCAGGTACGTCACCGCGGGAGGAGCCGGCGCCGCGGTCGCGTTCGGGTCGATGTCCGTCGGAAACAGCAGGCCGAACAGCAGGCTGCCGGCGAGGAGGATGAAGGCCGCCCCATAGGCGCTCACGGTCGCCGGCAGGGTGCGGCGGAAGGCCGTCGAGCAGGCGATGCCGATGATGCCGAGCGTCAGGGCACTGACCGCCGTCACCAGGAAGGCCGCGGCGAGCTGGTCCAGTTCGATGCCGCCGAAGAGGAACACGAGGCTGAAGATCGGCACCGACAGTAACAGGAGCAAGAGCACAAATGACATCGAAGCCAGCAGCTTCCCCCACAGGATGGAGAACGACGGCAGCTTGGTGACAAACAACAAATCGATCGTCTGCCGCTCGCGTTCGCTGCTGATGGCGCCGGCCGTCAGTGCGGGCGTAATAAAAGCGAGGAGCACCATCTGGAAGAGCACGAGATAGAGAAAGAGGCCCTGGCCGTAATTCGCCGCCTGGCCCCCATTAAAGGAGTTGCGCGCCGCAAACGTCATCGACGAGAAGATCGCCCAGCCCAGACCACCCAGCAGCAGGATGTAGACCGTCATGGCGACCGGTGAGCGCCAGGTGCGCATCCGGGAGCGATACTCCTTGGCGACGATCGGATTCCAGAGCGCGACCGCGATCGGGTTCATGGCGTGTCCTCGGTGGCTCGCATGAACGCGTCCTCGAGGCCGCCTTCGAGCTGGCTGAAACCAGAGACTCTGATTCCAGCTGCCGTGAGGGTCTGCAAAATGGCGGCCGCCGTTGCATCGTCGCCTTCGTACTCGGCCTCGATCGCGCCGTTCTGCGCGCTGAGCGAGTGGATCATCGGCAACGGCTTGAGCACCGCGACCGCCTCTTCTCGTTGACCGAGGACGCTGATGCGCAACCGCCGCCCGCTGGTCAGCTGTCGGATGACGTCCTGCACCGGGCCGGTCGCCCGCATCCGACCCTGATCGATGATGCCGACCATGGTGCACAGCTCCGTCAGCTCGGGGAGGATGTGGCTGGAGATCACGATCGTCTTGCCCATTTTCTGAAGCTCTTTCAAGATCTCGCGCATCTCGACTCGGGCCCGCGGATCCAGTCCTGAGGCGGGCTCGTCAAGGAGCAACACGGCGGGGTCGTGCACGAGGGCGCGTGCCAGGCAGAGCCGCTGCTTGAGCCCGCGCGACAGCGTGTCAACGGCCTGATCGCGTCGATCCGATAGGCCGACCAGCTCGAGCAGATCGTCGGTGATCTTCTTGCGCCGCGCCTTGGGCTGCCGGTAGCAGGCAGCATAGAAATCCAGGTACTCCGCCGATGTGAGCTGATCGTAAACACCGAAGAAGTCCGGCATATAGCCGAGGCGCTCGTGCACACGATCGGGCTGCATGGTCACGTCGGCCCCGTCGACAAAAGCGCGTCCCGCGGTTGGTTCCATCAGGGCCGCCAGGATCCGCAGGGTGGTCGTCTTGCCGGCACCGTTCGGTCCGACAAAGCCGAAGATCTCTCCTCGGGGTACCTCGAAGGAGACGGCGTCCAGAGCGGTGCGCCGGCCGTAGATCTTGGTGAGCTGCTCGACGGCGATCACTTGACCGTCCCCGAGAGCGTAATGGCGCCGGCGGCGAAGCCGCTGGTGGTGCTGAAGCGCAAGCGGACCAGGCCGGTCTGTGGATTGACCGCGCTGTCCGGCAGCGTGGTCGTGCCGTTGTCCTGGTAGGCGACCTCGCTCCACGCCGAGCGTGACCAGTCCCACACCTCGCTCTGGACCGTCGCGGCCGCGGTCCCGCCCGGGGCAGGCATGACCTTGCCCATGTACGGATTGGAGGAGGTCAGCGCGGCGCCGGTCAGGTGCCGGCCCGCGGCGAGCCCCGGCGAAAACTCATACGTCACACTGCCGCTCTGCAGGAGGAGCATGCCCGGCGGTCCCTGTCCCTGTGAGTCGCCCACGACATCCACGATGCGGCCGCTCACCAGGCCAGACGGCAACGAGCCCGTACCAATCTCGTCCAGCGGCAGCGACAGGGCCACGGCAGACTCGCTTGTGGATCGCGGATGACTGCCATTGACCGTCACATCCTGGAAGGGCTGATGCGTCCAGGCGACGAGCATTGGCGTACCCACGAGCGAGATGCCGTTAAAGCTTCCTCCGCTCAGCAACAGGGAGAGAATCTGCGTCTTGGCATAGTCTTCGCGCTGCGCATCGGTCGGCTGGTTTGTCTGCATGCCATTGAAGAAGGTGCTGCCGTAGATGCGGGTGTAGACCGGCTGTCCAGACTGGTTGGCCGCCTTCACGTCCAGGTTGACGCTCGTCGTGGTCCCCGGTCGCAGCGCGCCAAAGGTCTGAAAATTGTCGCCCATGACGAGGACGGCATCGGTGAAGGCCAGGTCGGAGTGGTTCTCGATCGTGCCGGTGAGCTTCCCGTTCACGAGCTGGACATGGGCGGCCAGCTGTGGAGCCGAGGTCAGGGACTCAGTCGCGAAGCCGCTCAACGCAAAGGCGGTCATTCCCGGCAGCGTGATGGTGTTGTTGTCGACATCGATCCGGATGCCCGAGCGCGATCCTGTTCCGAAGGCCGACACGTCGTAGGCGCCGTTGTTGGCGATCGGGCTGATCAAGAGCCGGCTGCCGGTGATGGTGGCCTGGTAATCACCACGACTCGGCGCCATGATCCCCGTGTAGGTCTCCTGGTAGGCGCGATCCCAGCCCGGCTGCAGGTGCAGGATCGTGATCTGGTTGGCTTGCACCGACCGGCCTTTCGTGAAGACCCCCGCCCCGTAGGCGCCGCCGGCGGCGATCACGGCGATGAGGGGCACCGTCACCCAGGCGAGGGCGCGTCGCCGCATCGCTCCCAGCACGAGATAATTCACTGGACCGACGAGCAGCACGTAGAGCAGGACGAGCGCGCCGGTCAGCTGCAGCGAGGGAAGGTCGAGTCCCGGGAGATTGCCCAGCGTGGAGCTGAGTGCGCTGCTCCGGGTGCCGATCGTTGACTGGACGCCGAAAGGCACAGGGCCCATCCCTCCGGCGTAGAGGGTGGTCTCGCTCGACCTGCCGGAGCCAAAGACGGCGCGCGCGATGAGCTGGCGCAGGAGGGGGCCGGTGCCGCTCCAACCGGCGACAGGTTCCTGGTTCCAGTCGAAGCTAGCCAGGGTGACGATTCCGGCGCCCACCCGCCGCTCCAGAAGCAGGGGCTGGGAACCTGCCGTGAGCCAGGCCGGCGCGGTGGTCTGAGTGCTACCGGTCGCGACCTCGACGGGGCCGCCCCCCAGCAGCGCCGTGCTGACGCTGGTCGTGCCAGTGACGGCCATCGGCAGGATCGCCGGTGACAACCCGGCCAGCGTCTTTCGCCAGGCGGCGCCGGTGCCAAGCAAAAGATTGCCGCCCGAGCGGACGAAGTCGCTGATGGCCCTCTTCTGGCCCGCTGTGAGACTGTCAGTCGCGAAGTCGTCGATGGCGAGAATGTCGAACGCGCGCAGCGGAATCGCCGACTCGGCGACGTCGTCGGCCCGCAAGTGGACCACCCGGGCCGCAACGCTTGCGGGGTGAACCGCCGCGAAGCCGTCGAGCGACGTGGGCTGGTCGGAGAGCACGCCGATCAGAGTCGAGGTTGTGCTTGCCGACGCCGCATCTTTGGAGACGATCGCTCGGCCGTTCTGAACGATCCGGGCGGTGATGGTTGCGCCGGTCGCGTCCACCGTCACAAAGGCCCGGATCCGCTTGCTGGCTCCAGTCGCGAGACTGACCGACTCGTGATACAGCGGGAGACCGGTGACGCCGGGTTGGCCGTTGAGCGCCTCCTGCACCTCCAGCGTGCCGTCAACCCCCGCGCCGGTGTTCTTGGCGTCGATGGTGACCGGCATCCACTCGCCGGCTTTGACGACATCCTGGTAGCCGAGGTGGACGGTCAGCGTGACCCCATCGGCGGCCACCGCGCCGACGGACGCCCCCGCGAGGCCGGTGACCGTCAGCAATGCTGCCAGGGCGATCCGCGCGGGCAGGCGGCAGCGACGCTGGGCATGCATCTACTGCATTAAGACGGCCGCCGAGGGAAAAAGTTCCGTTCTCGCCTCTTCGGCGGCAGTATGGCGGGGTGCCGGCGGGCCGTCAATCGGTCGGAGGCCTGGCGAGGCCCCTGAAATGGACGGACAGTGACGGGCTGGCGCGGCCAACAGCCCGTCTTCGTTATTGCCGGAGGAGGGACTCGAACCCACACGGACTTACGCCCAGGCGCTTTTGAGGCGCCCTCGTCTACCATTCCGACACTCCGGCGTGCCGGTCATTGTCTCAAACGCCTCAAACGCTCGCATCGCACGAACGTCTCAATCGCTCGTATGCACTACAGCGCCACGCGCGAGGGGCGACGCCCCGAGCGCGGCTCGCGTCGGCCGGCGGGCCGGGGGGCGAGTATATCCCGAGTACGCTCGTTGGGAACTTATCAGGCATGTTTCCGTCTAATAACTCGAACGACGATCGCGACCTGGTGGGCCGGGCCCGCCGGGGCGATCGGGAGGCGTTTACCCAATTGATCGTGCAATATCAGGTGCCGCTCTACAACATGGCGCTGCGGATGGTCGGCAGGCCGGACGATGCCGCCGATATCGCGCAGGACGCGTTTCTCCGCGCCTGGGAGAAGATCCGCACGCTGCGCGAGGCCCCCTTCAAGTCCTGGCTGTTCCAGATCGCCGCGAACCTTTGTTACGACCATTTTCGGCGGGGACGGCGATACGGGGTCATGCCCGACGAAGAAACATCCAACGTCATCGGCCTTGGCGTCGCGACCCCGGATCCGCAGGAGCGCGCCGAGGCGAACGAGCGGATGCGACTGGTACGGGACAGCATCGCGGCGCTCGACCACGATATGCGCATCGCCATCGTCCTGCGCGACGTGAACGGCATGGCATACGACGAGATCGCCGCCGTGCTTGGCGTGCCGCTCGGCACCGTCAAGTCGCGGATCGCCCGCGCCCGCGCGCAGGTCCAGGAGCAGCTGCAGCGGCATCCGGATTTTTTTCCCACCAGGGAGGATGCCCATGCCGAGTGAGCCGCGGATCCCGGCCGAGCCGACGCAGGAGGAACTCTCTGCCTTTCTCGACCATGAGCTCGACTCCGCGACCCAGGCTCGTGTCGCCGACCATGTCGCCGGCTGTGACGAATGCCGGGCTCGCCTCGACGGCCTGCGCGAAACGGCCCATGCCATCCGTGCCTTGCCGATGGAGACGCCGCCCCGGACGTTCACGGTCCCGGAGCAGCGCCGCCGGACCTGGCGATGGGCGCCGGCGGGTTGGATCGGCAGTGCAGCGGTGGCGCTGCTGCTGATCGCCGTGGGTATCCAGAATCTTCACCTCCCAGCGGGTTCAACCGCGACGTCCGGTTCGTCCAGCACGAACAGAGGCGGCCTGGCAAACGCTCCCGCGAGCCGGAGCGAGAAAGGCGCCCTGGCGCCGCTCTCGGCGCCGAGCCCGTTCACGCAACAGTTCGATGCGCAGTCCGCAGGGGCGGCCACGAATGCCGCGACCGTCGTGGATCCAAGCAACAGCGCGCGGCGGCTGGTCCTGGATACGGACAAGACGTCCTACGCAACGAATGGCAGGATGCTGGTGACGGTCCAGTTGATCGGCTCGCCGTCGACATCCCTCAACAGCGGCGACCAGGGACTCACGCTGATACTGGTCCGCAACGGTCAGGGCGTCGTTCTCCGTCCGGTCGGCGTCGAGAGCTGGAATAGCACGCCGATCTTTGGCGGCTGGTATGACCTGGCCAGCTTCCCCCTGTCGGCACCGAACGCCGGCGATTATCGGCTCGAAGCGACCTGGCTCATTCCCGACGGGTCGGGACGGGTGCTCCAAACGAGCGTCCCGGTCCGGATCGCGGGCTAGCTCTTCTCCGGCGGGGGGCCTTCGAGGTCGGGAAGGTCCATGCTGTTGATCAGCTCTTTGAAGATCGACAGCTTCTCTTCTTCTTCCTCCTCTTTCTCGGGGAAGACGCCGGCCTTGTCGAGAACGTCCTGCGAGACGAGGATCGGACACGTCATCCGTACGGCGAGAGCGATGGCATCGCTCGGCCGCGAGTCGATCTCGACTTCCTTGCCGTTGACGGCGAGAAACA
>VBEQ01000103.1 GCA_005881235.1 Chloroflexota bacterium
TGAGCCCATCACGGCGGACGACGGGCCACCAGAAGAGGAACGCCCCCATCAGGAAGACCACCTGGGCCGCCTCGCGGAACGCCACATTTCTGCTCGCGAGATCGACCACGGCCGGCAGCTGGGATCCGAACAGCACCACATTGAGGGCCAGCATGCCCACGACCGGGTGCAGCCAGGATGGGGCGCGTCCCGATCGCAGCGGACTGATCCCGTAGGCGAGGAGCGGGATGATGACGGCGAGCATGAGCATCTCCTCGAGCATGTGCACGCTGAGACGCCCGTCGGCAACCTGGCTCAGCGGGGATAGGAGGGCGGCGCAGGACCCCAGCGAACCGGCGTAGAGCGCCGCGCGGTGACGTCGGGCCATGACCCTATTTTGGCTGAGAGGCGGGGGCCGGCGCGTAGCGCGAATAGACCGCATCCACGAATTCGACGAAGCGGTCGGCCAGCGTCGCGCCGTCGAGCTGGAGCAGGTTTTCCGCGTTGTCCTCGCCGGCATGCGACAGGTTGTAACTGCCGGTAAAGACCGTGTTGTCGACCACGGTGATCTTGGCGTGCATGAAGTCATGGACGCTGGTCGGCGTGTAGGGCGTGGTGATCTTGGAGGCGAAGGGGAATGCGGTGCTGACCGCCTGGAAGGCCGGCCCCTTCCAGGTCGCGTGGGGGTCGACCCGCCACTGGCCGAGCACCTCGGCCATCTGGGTGCGGTCGTACACGCCTTTGAAGTCGGGATGCGGTCGCTGCGCCAGGTCGCCCAGGGTTCCCAGGATCACCCCGGCGGTGATCACCGGCGAACAGACGCGGATGCGCCGTTTGGCGTGCGCGATCCCCTGGGCGATCACGTGCGCCATCTGCCGCCCCCGCCCCGGCGCGAAGAACACGTGGGCCTTGACCGGGCTGCCTTGATAGTCGAGGGGGACGCCGGCGAGATCGTACTTGCCACTCCCAACGACCCGACCGCTTTCCCACAGCTCGGCGAAGTTCCTCGCGTACTCCGCGGCCAGCGCTGCGGATGGAATCCTGAGGATGACGTTCTCCTCTCTCGTCCAGGAGTCGTTCGTCCAGTTCGTGGAGCCGGTCCAGACCGTTGCCGCGTCAGTCGCCGCATCGCGCACGATGTACTTGTGGTGCATCAGGTCGGGCACGCCGGACACCGGTTTGGTCGGTACCCCCAGACTGCCGATGAACGCGGTGTCGGCTTGCGAGGGCGGTGGCACCGGGATGGGGTTGGGAAAGTCGACGTTGTAGAGCAGCCGGACCGCCACGCCGCGAGCGGCGACGGCCCTGACCGCGGAGCGCACCTGCTCAGCCGGCCCGCCGGTCAGGTTCAGGTCGTAGATGGCGATGTCCAGGCTGCGCTGCGCCGCGCCGATGAAGCCGGCCAGTTCTCCCGCGACCTGCTCGGCCGGCTGTCCTCCGTCCGTGAGGAAGGTCACCTCGACGGACGCCGTCACTGAGCGTCGCTCTTCTTCGGTTCCGCTCGTTCCTTTGGCTGGGCCTCGAGCACTTTTCGCTGGTAGAACTGCTGCACGATGTCGGCGGCGTGCTGAATGTCGTCGGTGACGACCATCAGGTCCAGGTCTTCGGGCGAGATCTTGCCCTCAGCCAGTACCCGGTCGCGGATCCACTGCTGCAGCCCGGCCCAATAGCTGGAGCCGAACATGATCACCGGGAAGTGCACGATCTTCCCCGTCTGGATCAGCGTCAACGCCTCGAAGAGTTCGTCCATGGTGCCGAAGCCGCCCGGGAAGATGACGAAGGCTTCCGCGTACTTGACGAACATCGTCTTGCGCACGAAGAAGTAGTGGAACTCGATGCCGAGGTTGACGAACTCGTTGAGGCCCTGTTCGAACGGCAGCTCGATGTTGAGGCCGACCGACAGGCCACGGCCTTCACGGGCACCCCGGTTGGCCGCTTCCATGGTGCCCGGGCCGCCGCCGGTGATGATGGCGAAGCCCCGGCGGGCGAGCTCGGCCGCCAGGGTTCGCGCGGCATCGTACATCGGGTCGGGCGGACGAACGCGGGCCGATCCGAAGAAGGTGACGGCAGGACCGACGGTGGCGAGCGCATCGAAGCCGGCCACGAACTCCGCCTGGATACGCAGCACCCGCCAGGGGTCGCTTTCCAGGAACTCCGGGGCAGCATCGGGCCGCTCAAGCAGCTTGCGGTCCTCGATCTGCCGCTCCACGCCACGACGGACGATGCCTCCGGTCCGCCGCTCTTTGGACTCTTCGCCCATTGCCTCGCTAACTCTACCCGCTCATTGGAAGAGAGCGATTACCTGCCCGCCAGCACGTAAAAGCTCGGCGAATCGACGAGCTCGGCGTCCGGCCGCGCAAACATTCGGCGCAGCTTTAGCCCCGCCACTCTGCCAAGCCAGTTCTCGACCTCCTCGGGCCAAACAAGCGGGACCTCGGCTTGTTGCGTGATCGTGCGGCCGTCGGAAAGCTTGTAATCGACCTCGAAGCGCGCGCCGTTGCCGTCGAAAGACTGAACCCGCACCCCCCGGCTTGCGCCCGCCCGCAGCCAGTGGGGATTGGTCAACTCGAAGGCAATTGACCCATTGGCGGCAACATGGTCGGCGGCAGATCGCAGGCGGTCGGCAAAGCACAGGATGTTCGAAGGGACGATGACGAGATCGAACTGGCGGCGCAGGTCGAGGTCTTCAATCCGGGATTGGATCAGCTCTGTCCCCGGAAGGCGCGCTCGCAGCCGCGCGAGCATGCCAGGGTGGCTATCGACGCCGACCAACTCGATCCCCGCGGCGCGCAGCGGCACCGCCAGACGCCCGGTGCCGATGCCCAGGTAGAGCACGGGCGGCGCGGCCGCCTGCGCCAGTTCGAGCCAGGGCGACAGGTCGGTGGCGTCGGGAAGCTGTGCGTACAGCTCGGCGAACCCCTCATCGGGGCTCGATGGGTCGTCGCGAACGATGCTCATGCACGCGTCCGAGCGCGGAGCTCAGGCGACGGCCTGGTCCGCGAGGTCGAGCGCCTTGTCGATGATCGCGAATCCCTCCGCCAGCTCCTCCTCGTTGATGCAGAGCGGGGGATTCGTCATGATCGTGTGCCAGCGGACGAAGGTGTAGAGGCCCTGGTCGCGCAGGGACTTCCCCACCGCTTTCATCGGTTCCGAGGTTCCGTTGAAAGGAGCGAGCGGCTCCATCGTCTTGCGGTCTTTCACCAGCTCCAGGATGCCGAAGAGACCGATCGAGCGCGTGAGGCCAACCGATGGATGCTTCCGCCTGAGCTCCTGGTGGTGGCGCTTCATCACCTCACCCATCCGGCGCGCGTTGCCGATCATGTCGTCCTCTTCGTACGCCTGGATCGTGCCCAGGGCGGCCGCGCAGGCCAGGGGGTGACTGTTGTAGGTCAGCCCGCCGTAAAAGACGTTCTTCTCGAAGTAGTCCGCGACTTTGGGGCGTATCCCGACCGCTCCAAGCGGGACGTAGCTGCTGGTCAGCCCCTTCGCCATGGTGATGATGTCGGGGACGACCTTCCAATGGTTGACGGCAAACCACTCGCCGGTTCGACCAAACCCGGACATGACCTCGTCGCAGATCATCAGAATGCCGTAGCGGTCGCACAGCTCCCGCACGCCTTGCAGGTATCCATCCGGTGGGATGAGGATCCCGTTCGTCCCGGTGACCGGCTCCAGGATGAAGCCGGCGATGGTACTCGGCCCCTCGAGCTGGATGGTCTCCTCCAGGTAGCGCAGTGACTCCTGCGCACTGTCCACCTCGCGTTGTGGTCCGTGATAGGGATCGAGGACATGCACCACACCTGAATCTCCGATGTCATTCGCCCAACGGCGCGGATCGCCGGTCAGCGCGATCGCCCCGGCCGTTGCGCCGTGGTAGGAGCGGTAGCGCGAAACGATCTTGTGGCGGCCGGTGACCCAGCGAGCCATCTTGATGGCGTACTCGTTTGCCTCGGCACCGCCAAGGGTGAAGAAGACCTTGTTGATGTCACCGGGGAGCAACTCCGCCAGCTTCTGGCCCAGCCGCGCGCGGGGCTCGTGGGCCATGAACGGGTTGATGAAAGCCAGCTTCTCGGCCTGCCGCTTGATCGCCTCGACGATGCGAGGATCGCTGTGCCCCGCGTTGACGCTCATGAACTGGCTATTGAAGTCGATGATGCGCTTGCCGTCGGGGGTGTAGAAGTAGACGCCTTTGGCGTGATCGACGGCAATCGGGTCGACCGCGGACTGCGCGGTCCAGTCGTAGAGCGTGTACTGGCGGCAGAGGGCGACGATCTCCTCGCCGCTCAGAACGTGCGGCCGCGCGCTCGTCTCTAAAGCCATCTTGTCGTGATCACCTTGTGCCGCGTGTAGAAGCGGATGCTGTCCTGTCCGGTGGCGTGCAGGTCGCCGAAGAACGAGTTCTTCCAGCCGGTGAAGGGGAAGAACGCCATCGGCGCCGCCACCCCGATGTTGACACCCAGCATGCCGGCCTGCGCCCGGCGCTTGAACTCGCGGGCATTCTTGCCCGAGGTGGTGAAGATCGAGGCCATGTTGCCATAGGTGCTGGTATTGAGCAGCTTCAACGCCTCGTCGATGTCGCTGGCGCGCATCACCGAGAGCACCGGCCCGAACAACTCCTCCTTCCAGATCTTCATGTTGGGCGTGACCCGGTCGAAAATCGTCGGCCCGAGGAAGAAGCCATCCTTCTGATCCACCTGGCGTCCATCAGAGACGAGTTGCGCCCCTTCGGACTGGGCGCCGTCGATGTACTCGATCAGCTTCTTCTTGCGTTCGCCCCGAATCACCGGGCCGAGGGTCGTCTTCGGATCCGTCCCGGGACCCACCTTCAGCTTCGCCGCATCGTTGGCGAGCTCGCGCACCAGGGCGTCGCCGATCTTGCCGACGCCAACCGCGACGCTGCCCGCCAGGCAGCGCTGGCCCGCGTTTCCGAACGCCGAGGAGATGACGTGCGGTGCCGAGAGCTCGAGGTCGGCGTCGTCCATGACCAGGATGTGGTTCTTTGCGCCGCCCAGCGCCTGCACCCGCTTGCCGTTCGCCGCCGCCGTCGTGTAGATGTACGCGGCCACGGTCGCCGAGCCGACAAACGAGATCGCCGCAACGTCCGGATGGGTAAGGAGCTGGTTGACGGCGTCATTCGCCCCGTGCACGACGTTGAAGACACCGGGGGGCAGGCCTGCCTCCTCGAGCAATTCGGCGATACGCATCGCCGAGAGCGGGGTGAGCTGCGACGGCTTGAGGACGAAGCTGTTCCCCGTCACGATGGCAACCGGGATCATCCACATCGGCACCATGTTGGGGAAGTTGAAGGGCGTGATGCCGGCGACGACGCCGACCGGAAAGCGGGTCAACTCCTCATCGATGCCCTTGGCGATCTGATCGAGATTCTGACCCATCATCAGCGTCGGCGCGCCGCAGGCGAAGTCGATCACCTCGATCGCCCGCTTGACCTCACCTTTTGACTCATCGAGCGTCTTGCCGTTTTCCCTGGTGACGATCGCGGACAGCTCATCGATGTGCTGGTCGAAGAGCGCTTTGAAGCGGAACATCACTTGCGCCCGCTCGGGAACCGGGGTCTCGCTCCAGGCGGGGAAGGCCTGCTTCGCCGCGGCGACCGCCTCGTCGATCTCCTCTCGGGTCGAGTGCGGAAGACTGGCGATGGTCTCCCCGGTCGCGGGGTTCGGAATCGGATCTGTCTTCTCCGAGCGCGAATCGCGGAACTTGCCGCCGATGAAGCTCTGGACGTTCTTGGTTGCGATCATGATCTGGCTCCTACCGGGCTCGGCTCACTGGCCGGCACCCCATGGAATGGCGAGCGGCGAAGGAACTGGCCGGCACCCTTGACGCCCTGGAATTTTCCGTCCCGAACCAGGACGTTGCCGCGTTGCATCACGACCTCCGGCAGGCCCTTGACCGTCATGCCCTCGTAGCAACTGTAGTCCACGTTCATGTGGTGGGTCTTCGCCGAGAGCGTCCGCTCCACCCGTGGGTTGAAGATCACGAGATCGGCGTCGCTCCCCGGCGCGATCGTGCCCTTGCGGGGGAAGAGACCGAACATCTTGGCGGGCGCCGTCGCCACCAGCTCGACGAAGCGGTTGAGCGTGATCCGCCCCGAATTCACGCCGCCGTGGAAGATGAGCGAAAAGCGATCTTCCACACCGGGCAGGCCGTTGGGGATCTTGGAGAAGTCGCCGCGACCCATCTCCTTCTGGCCTTTGAAGTGGAACGGACAGTGGTCAGTCGCGACCAGCTGGAGGTCGTCCTGCAGCAGACCCTTCCAGAGCTCGTCATGATGCGATGGCGGTCGCAGTGGTGGCGAGCAGACGTACTTGGCGCCTTCGAAACCGGGCCGCCCCAGATCGTCGAGGCTGAGGTAGAGGTACTGCGGGCAGGTCTCGGCAAAGGTCGGGGCGCCGTCGTCGCGGGCCTCGCGCACCGCGTCCAGGGCCTCTTTCGAGCTCAGGTGCACGATGTAGACCGCGACCTCCGCCAATCGGGAGAGGGCAATCGCTCGACTGGTGGCCTCCCCCTCCATCGAGGCGGGCCTCGTGAGGCCGTGGTTGATGGGATCTCCCTTTCCCTCCGCCAGGTAGCGTTTCACGAGGACGTCGATGGCGCCCCCGTTCTCCGCGTGCATCATGATCAAGCCGCCGTTCTCTGCGGTGCGGCTCATCGCCTTAAAGATTGCCGCATCGTCGAGCATGAAGACCCCGGGGTAGGCCATGAAGAGCTTGAAGGATGGGATGCCCTCGTTGACCAGCGTGTCCATCTCTTTGAGGATCGAATCGTTGATCTCGCGCACGATCATGTGAAAGCCGTAATCGATGTGCGCCTTGGCCTGCGCCTTCTTGTGCCACTGGTCGAGACCCTGACGCAGCGTCTGGCCGTAGCTCTGCACCGCGAAGTCGACGATCGTCGTCGTCCCGCCCCAGGCGGCGGCGGCCGTCCCGGTGGCGAAGTCGTCGGACGCGAAGGTCCCACCGAAGGGAAGCTCCATGTGGGTATGGACGTCGATCGCGCCCGGCATGACGTAGCGGTTTTCGGCGTCGATCACCTGGTCGGCGCTGGTAGCAAGCCCACTCCCGATGGCGGCGATCTTCTCGCCGTCGATCAAGACATCGGTTTTGGTCGTGTCGCTCGCCGTCACCACCGTGCCGTTCTTGATCAGCGTCCTCATGGCAATTCCCGGACAAGCTCCTCGTAGCTTTCGGGGCGGCGGTCGCGCAGGAACTGCCAGGTGTTGCGCACTTCGCGATTCATGTCCATGTCGAGATCACAGACCAGTACCTCATCCTCGGTCTCCGAGGCCTTGCCGATGATGCGGCCACGCGGGTCGCAGAAGTAGCTGGAACCATAGAACTGCGCCTCGTTGAGCGGCTTCTCAACCCCGACGCGGTTGATGGCGCCGATCCAGTAGCCGTTGGCGACAGCGTGCGCCGGCTGCTCCAGCTCCCAGAGATAGCGCGACAGTGATTTCACCGTAGCCGACGGGTTGAAGACGAGCTCGGCACCCTTGAGTCCCAGAGCGCGGGCAGGCTCCGGGAAGTGCCGGTCGTAGCAGATCAAGATCCCGACCCGGCCGACCGAGGTGTCCCAAACCGGATAGCCGAGGTTGCCGGGCTTGAAATAGAACTTCTCCCAAAAACAGGGACCGACGTGCGGAATGTGGGTCTTGCGGTACTTGCCCAGCACCGTGCCGTCGTTCTCGATCAGCACGGCGGTGTTGTAGTAGACGCCGGTTTGGGCCTCTTCGTAGAAAGGCACGACCAGCGCCATCTTGTGCTTCTTCGCCAGCGCCTGCATCCGCCTCACGGTTGGGCCGTCGTCCCGCTCGGCGGTGTCGTACCACTTGGGGTCCTGCTCGGCGCAGAAGTAGGGACCAAAGAAGATCTCCTGCAGGCAGGTGATCTGCGCACCCTTGGCCGCGGCCTCTCCGATCAGCTCCTCGTGCTTTTTGATCGCTTCCTCTTTGGGCATGTTCGCGTGCGCCTGGATCAGCGCCGCCCGTACCTTTGCCATGTCTGTGCCTCCTCCTCCGCTAGCTGAACGCCGGAATAATGGCCTCGCCGTATTTCTTGATGACCGCCTCTGGTTTCTCCACCATAAGGTAGAGGTTGAACTGGTCGACGCCCACCTCGATCAACTCCTCGATCCGCTTGCGGCTCTGCTCCACGGTGCCGATAACGCAGAACCGGTCGATCACGTCATCGGGGACGAAGTCGGCGTGTGCCGCCCCTCGCTGGGCGTGCTCCGAGTAGTCGTAATGGTCACGGGCCTTGATGTAGTCGGTCAGCGCCTTGGGGAGGTCCTGCGCGTCGTAACGCTTCAGCAGGTCGACGACGTGGTTGGAGACCAGCGCCGGAAACCAGCGCACTTGCTCGCGCGCCGCCTCCAGGTCGTCGGAGATAAACGCCGGGGCGGCGGCCTGGATCAGGATGTCATCGAAGGAGCGGCCCGCTTCCTCCGCACCTTCGCGGACGAACTGCAGGCACCACTTGATAATGGCGGGGTCGGCGAGCTGAATGATGACCCCATCGGCCACCCGTCCGGCAGCGCGGAGCGCCTTCGGGCCGTAGCCCGCCACCCAGATGGGCAGCTCGTGCTCGGCCCACTTCAGCCGGACCTTGACGCCGTCGTAGGAGACCTCCCGTCCCGCCGCCAGGTCGCGGATCAGTCGGCAGTCGGC
>VBEQ01000104.1 GCA_005881235.1 Chloroflexota bacterium
TATTACAAAGACGACCTGAGCAACAGTTTTCTGCTGCCCTGGGTTCGGCTGCGCGCTGCCAAGGACTATTACAAGATGCCGGCGTTGCTCGACTCGTACCCTGACCTCAAGCAGACGTTCAACCTGGTGCCGGCGTTGGTGGAGCAGATCCAGGACTATGTCGACGGCGGCGTTACGGACGTCTACATGGACCTGGCCCGCCGTCCGGTGTCGGGGCTCAGCGCCGACGAGCGGGCCTTCATCGCGCGCTGGATGACCGAGTCGAGCCAGATTCGGCGCGTGCGCCAATATCCACGCTACCTGGAACTGGTGCGCAAGCGGGAGCAGGCGGGCCCACCCACGGCCGGCGGCTTGGCCACGCTGTTCTCCGACGCCGAGCTGCGTGATCTGCTCGTGTGGTTCAACCTGTCGTGGATCGGCCCCGAGGCGATCGAGGGCAATCCGGAGATTGCCGAGCTGGTTTTGAAAGGCCGGTTGTTTTCGGAGGCGGACGTGGAGCCCGTCCTGCGGGTGCAGTTCGAACTGCTCCGCACGGTACTTCCCAAATATCGGGAGCTGCAGGAGCGAGGGCAGGCCGAGCTGATCACCAGCCCTTACTACCACCCCATCCTGCCCCTGATCCAGGATCTTGGCATCGCGCGCGTCGCACGGCCGGACCTGAAGATGCCGCACGCGATATTCACGCACGCGGACGACGCGGCTGAGCAGCTGCGCCTGGGCTTGGAGGCGCATCGGCGCCACTTCGGGCGCCGGCCGCGCGGCCTCTGGCCGCCGGAGGCCGCCGTTTCCGAGGACGTGGTGCGGCTGGCCGCCGATCACCGGCTGGAGTGGATGCTCAGCGATGAGGGGGTCCTCTCCCGGTCGCTTAAGAGTCCGATCAGCCGGGACACGCAGGGACAGGTGACCCAGGCCGAGCAGCTCTACGCGCCCTACCGTTTTCAGGGCAACGGCCCGCCGATCCATCTCGTGTTCCGCGACGCGCCGCTCTCCAACGCGATTGGCTTCGAGTACCAGAATGCGCCGCCCGACGAGGCGGCCGCGGACCTCGTCGACCGCCTCCGCGCCATCCAACAGCGGCAGCAGGACACGCCCTTCCTGGCGGTGATCGCCCTCGACGGCGAAAACTGCTGGGACTCGTACGAGGCCAATGGCAATCCGTTCCTCCACTCGCTCTACGGCAGGCTCTTAAGGGAGCCGGAGTTGAAAACGGTGACCGTCTCCGAATTCATCGCGGAGTTCCCTGGGCAACGAACCCTGTCCCGTATCCATCCGGGCTCCTGGATCAACGCGAACTTCGACACCTGGGTCGGCGACGCGGAACACAATGTCGCCTGGGACTTGCTGGCCCAGGCGCGGGATTTTCTCAGCGAGCGCGAGCAAGCCGCGGATGATCACGAGCAACTCGCATCATCGCGCCGTGAGGCGCTGATCGCGCAGGGCAGCGACTGGTTCTGGTGGTTCGGCCGATCTCACGATTCGGGGATGGACCAAATCTGGGACAGCCTCTTCCGCCTCCACCTGCGCAACATCTATATGTCGCTGAAACGGACCCCTCCGGCCGAGCTCTACCGGCCCATCGCCAAAGAATCCGGCGGATCAGCCTCGAAGCGGCCTCACCGCAAGATCACGCCCAAACTCAACGGCGTCGTGGACCAGGAGGAGTGGGAGGCTGGTGGTTATGTCGATGTCAGCGCGCTCTTCGGTGCCATGCATCCCCCCACCGGGGCGGTGCGGCGCATCTGGTTCGGGCATGACGACCGCAATCTCTACCTGCGATTCGACCTGCTTGCCGCAGGCCGGCCGCGTCCGGTCGAGCTCGAGATTTTCTTCTCCGGCAGTCCGAAGCAACCCAGTAGCGGCAACTTCGGTTTCGATCCTGCCCTCCGGCTCACGGCGAAAGCCAGCGGGGCCGAGGTGGAGCTGGAGCTGCGCGAGCTGACGCCCGACTCGCAACAGCGGCAACCGCGCTGGGCCGACCGGGCATCAAGCGGCGAGGCGTTCGCCTTTGCCGTGCCCTTTGAAGCGCTCGGGCACGATCCCGGCGAGACGGTCGAGATGGTGGCGGTCGCGCACGAAAAAGGCAAGCCGGGAGAACAACTCCCTCCCACCGGATCGATCCCGGTGCGCGTACCCGGTGATGTTTTTCGCGGGCGCCAGAACCAGCCCCTCAAGATCCTGCTCGTCGCGGCGGAAGTCGCGCCCTTCGCCAAGGTGGGCGGCCTCGCCGACGTTGCGGGTGCGCTGCCCAAGGCGCTCAAGGCGATGGGTCACGACGTGCGGGTTGTCATGCCGCGCTACGGCAGCATCGACGTGGAGAAGTACGGATTGCGGCGAATCGTCACCAACCTGGGGGTGCCGCTCGCCCACCAGCCGGTCAACGCGGATGTCCTCGAAGGACGGATCGCGGGCGAGGTGCCGATCTACTTCATCGACAACCAGCAGTTCTTCGGCCGCGACGGCATGTACGGCTTCTGGGACGACGATGCGCGCTTCATCTATTTCAGCCGGGCCGCCCTCGAGATGCTGCGGCCGCTCGACTTCCGGCCCGACGTGATCCACGTCAACGACTGGCACACGGCGGTGATTCCCAACATGCTGGCGCGGCTCTATGCGGCTGATCCGTTCTACGCCGATATCGCCACGGTCCTCACCATCCACAATCTCGCCTTCCAGGGCGTCTTCGGCTACGGCGCGCTGAACCTGGCGGACCTCGAGCAGTGGGGCTTGATCAAGCCTGGCATGCCCGGGCTCGACGACATCGTCAACCTGCTTGGCCGTGGGCTCTATTTCGCCGATGTCGTCAACACCGTCAGCAACCGGTACGCGGAAGAGATCCTGACTCCCGAGTACGGCGAAAAAATGGACCCACTGCTGCGGGTCTTTCGCGGCAAGCTGCACGGCATCATCAATGGCATCGACTACGACGTGTTCAATCCATTGACCGATGCCTCGCTGGTTGCGCCCTACGACATCGCGAGCATCGAGAAGAAGGTCGAGAACAAGCTGGCGTTGCAGAAGCAGGTCGGCCTCCCGCCGGATCCGGCGATCCCGATGATCGGCCTGATCTCGCGGCTCTATGACCAGAAGGGCCTCGACCTGATCGCCAACATCATGTGGGGATTGATGCGGCTCAACCTGCAACTCGTGGTGCTCGGTGCTGGTGACGCGCGCTACGAAGAGATGTTCCGGGCCAACGCGCGCGACAACCCCGGCAAGGTCTCCGCCACGATCGGCTTCAAGCCGGTGCTGGCACAGCAGATCTACGCCGGCTCCGACATGTTCCTGATGCCGTCGCGCTTCGAGCCCTGCGGTCTCGGGCAGCTGATCAGCCTTCGCTACGGAACCATCCCGATCGTGCGTGCCACCGGCGGGCTGGCCGATACGATCGACGACTGGGATCCGGTGCAGCAGACCGGAAACGGCTTCGTCTTCACCGCCTACGACCACTGGGATCTATTCGCCCAGGTGGTCCGCGCCCTGGAGACATTCCGCCAGCCGTCGCCCTGGCGCCGGCTGCAGGCAACCGCGATGTCGACCGACGTCAGCTGGGCGAACTCGGCGGAAAAATACGTGGGCCTCTACCGCACGGCGATGGGGAACCACGCCGAATCGCGGGAGTATTCCGCCGCCGCCACCGACCCAAACAGCTGGTAAACGGCGCTCCACGGGCACCAGAAAAGGCCGCCGGTCTAATAGAGGTTAATATTTGGGCCCTTTTCTTGATGTCTTGACACCGCTTGATGCATGATTACGGCGATTCGGCACCGGAACGCACGCTGAACGACACATCTTTGCCTGGAAGGGAGGTAGTTGACGTATATGGATCTAGCTATCGGCAAGTCGCGATGGTTGCGCGTATCGACGCTCCTCGCCGCGGTCGCCGTTCTCGTTTCTGCCTGTGGAACGTCCTCGACGGGAACCGGCGAGAACATCAAGAATGGGGGCACGCTCATCTGGGCGCTCGACGCTGATGCCCAGAGCCTGAACCCCTTCGTCGCCGGCGACGTGCCGTCCGTCCGCGCCTACGGGTTTCTATTCCCCAACCTCTATCAGGCCGACAAAAACCTGAACATCCAGCCGGACCTGGCGGACGGGATGCCGTCCATCTCGTCGGACAAGAAGGTCTGGACGGTCAAGCTCCGCAAGGAGGCCAAGTGGAGCGACGGCTCGCCGATCACGGCGGATGACGTCGTGATGACCGTCAACATGCAGAACAACCCGGCGCTCGACACCGATGCGGCCTTCGACTGGGGCGAGCTCGACAAGGTCGAGAAGGTCGATGCCAACACGGTCAAGTTCACCCTCAAGGACATCTTTGCGCCCTTCCAGGCGAACAACTTGCTAACGTTCGTGGCACCGGCCAGCGTCTACGGCAAGATCGACCCGGCCAAGCAGCGCACCGACCCGGTTTCGCTGAACCCGACCGTGACCGGCGGACCCTACAAGTTCGACAAGCGGGTCGCGGGCTCGGAGATCGATTACGTCGCCAACACCAACTACTACCTCGGCCGGCCTCACTACGACAAGGTCATCGCCAAGGTGATCACTGACGCCACCGCCGGCACCAATGCCCTGATCAACGGGGACGTTCAGTGGCACCCCGCTCTCGGAGAGGGCGGCTCCGGCGCCGTGACCAAGGCAAAGGCGGCGAGTGGCGTGCAGGTGCACGACTACGCCGACCTCGGCTACATCGACATGCGCCTCAACACCCGCAAGGGACACCTGTTCGACGACGTCAAGACCCGCCAGGCCATGGCGTATGCCCTGGACAAGCCGTCGATCGTTGACGCTGCGACCGAAGGTCGGGGCCAGGTGCTCTGGGGCGACATCGTGCCGGCCTCCTGGGCCTACGACGCGAGCGCGGTCGTGACCTACAAGCAGGACGTCGCCAAGGCGAAGTCTCTTCTGACCGAAGCGGGTTGGACCGTCGGCGCCGACGGCGTCGCGACCCGGGCCGGAAAGAAGTTCGTCGGCAAGATCCGTGTGCGAGCCGGCAAGCCGCAGCGGATCAAGGCCGCCCAGATCATCTCGGACCAGCTGAAGGCGATCGGGATGCAGCTCACGCCCGACCCGACCGACTTCAAGGTGTTCTACAAGCCGATCATGGCGGGCGACTTCGACGTCGCCATCGCCGGATTCGGTCTGACGGTCGATCCGGACGACTACACGACCTTCAGCTCCAGCCAGCTGCAGCCTGAGCACAAGTCGGGCAACAACTGGACCGGTTACGTCAACCCGCAGCTCGACTCCCTGATCGACCAGGAGCGGGCGACGATCAAGGGGTCGGACGCCGAGACGAAAGCCGCTCGCAAGGCGATCTTC